>WFWZ01000110.1 GCA_015490875.1 Planctomycetaceae bacterium | reverse complement strand
AGCTCATCAGGCCGATGACCGTTGCCGGTCGGCGCAGCGGCCATCGGATCGTCGGATACCATTTACCGCGTTCCTGTGACGAGTGCTCATGGCTGACTTCGTGACAAGTTGGAGCAGGGTCCGCCTGTGCGGAATCCTTCGAGGGGATCGTGCCCCGACGATCGTTTCGCCCATCAGGCGGACCATGCACGCGCCGCCTCCTCCCGACCAACGGCACGCTTTCAGTGGCTCTAGGATGGCCGATGGCAGGGCTGATGTCAACCGACAGACGATCCTAATTCGCCAATTCGGCAAGGACAGGGCGCGCAGACCCATGTCCGCAAATCTTTTTTCAATAACACGTTACAACGATGGGCACCGCCAGCAACTGCGCTAGAGTCACCATGGCCTCCAGTGTGGACGTCCGACTTTCCTCACTGTCCGGGGATGAGCAACCGAGTGACTAGCGCGGCTTCTTTTGCACATTTTCTCGTCTCATGCTGTTACGATTTCGCCCTCGAATGCAATCAGAACAGTGTGGCGGATCAGTGGCTCCGCACGCGTTGGTTCACGACAAAGCTACACGATCGCCCCTGTTCTCACTACCGACAGACTGAGACGGAAGGGCGATTTGCATTCATCTGTCCGAGGAGTTGGCGGGATAGACTGCGTTCCGTCTGTCTACTTCGAGTTGTCTTTGGTCCGGAAAGGACGAGCAATGAAAAGGCGAGATTTCATCAGATTCGTAGGCGGTGCGGGAGCGACAGCGCTGTTTTCTGGTTACTTTGCACGGGGCTTAGGTGCCGAGGACCGATTGGCTCGGAAACTCATAACTGAAGTCCGGCCCTATCTTGCTGCGAAAGCTCGCCGCGAGTTTCTTGTACTTCCTCCGCAGGCAACACGAAACATCCGGATGTGGTTCTCTACCAAGACTTTCAGGGTGAAAACATTCGTGGACGAGATATGCTCCGTCTCCTATCGCGAAAGGCTTCGAGCATTCCGAACTCGTGAAGATCGCGAAAACGCCCTGATAGTGTCATTTCTTAGCACTGTGATGACGCCTGAGGAAATACGAAGTTACGTGTATTCTCTTGCAGACGATCTTGGCCATGAACTCGACCTTGCCTGGGAAGAGTGCTGCAAGTCGATTGGTAAGGCGTGGGACGTACATCTTCGCGAGTATCCGCCGTCATTTACTGTTGACGAGTTTGTCGAACGAGTTGAGCGCCTTGTCCACAAGATATTCCTCGACGCCGTTCGAGATGCCGGTGTGGCAACGTTGATCTGGACACCAAGCCAACTCGCCGGCGGAATCGGGCGTTCCGCCCTATTGGTATTGCCCGAGTCTAGCATTCGTGTTTGGGAGGCTCCTTTCGGGCGATTCCGCTCATCGAATTCTTTGGCGATTCCCACATTCATCTTCCTGGCACTCGAACACGTTATCCAATACATCGCAGGCCTCTTGTACGATCCCCGGCCGAGTCTTCAGCGGGTCATTTCATCGCGCGTCAGCACAATCGGGAATAAAATCGCAAGCGAGTTCCAAAGCTTGCTTCGGCAGCAACTGAGGGGCCTCCACGACTGGCAGGAAAGAGCTCTCGACAAAGCAGCCAGGGAGTATGCCGGGCTGGCCGTCAAGTGATGTTTCTGTTTGTTTACATGACTCCAAAATGACGAGGAACACAGCATGTTTGGGAAACGAGTTGCCAAGGCGATTATCGCTGTCATCCTTGCTGGTGCGATTACCGGATGTGGCTCAGGTCCACCAATGTCTCCGGCCGACCGGTTCGACGCACAACATGCTGGTAAGACCATGACTCCCTACGGGCTGATTCTCTCGGGCTCGATCGATACTGAGGACGGAAAAGTGATTTGCGAGACGTCGCAACACGTGAAGTTGTTGGTGCGGCTCAAATCCAACAACGAAGTCGAAGTTCTGGAGATTATTTCCGACGGAAAACCCACCTCATCTTCGTTTTCATCTTCTCGCGGCCATACGAACCGCCGCCTGTTGCACTGGCCGTTGTGCTGGTGTTGAACGAACAGTACGGCCGTTGAAGGTGGGACGACTCACAAGAAAAACGCCGTTATGTCTTGTGTTCCACGATGAGCAATCTAGCCTCTCCTCGAAGGTCGTCCCGGACTATGGCCGACAGACAGCACTACCCATCTCAATGGCTTTCAGAAGGAACTGCGCCCAGCTACAAGATTCGCGAATTCCCAGCACATGCCTGTTACGTTCTTCGGTCTTTTCGCAATCAGGTCCATAGAGCCGGAATCGCAGCCGCGGTTGGTGGCGAGCCCGGTGTGGACGATGCATCAGGAAACGACTGGCCATGCGCCTGATCCCGTTCGCCTTTTGTCTCGCGATGACCGCAGCCGTGATTTCTTTCGGTCACGTCGTGATTGCGGCCGACAATAAAGACAAAGAGTCGCTTCGAATCGTCATCGAACTGGACGAGGAAGGCCGTTACGACCCACGTGCCGTGGCGCGGCAAGTCGGTCGCTTCCTCCAGGACGAGGATCAACCGAAGACAACGCGCCGCAAGGCACAGCTTACGCCCGCCGACCGTCTGTCCCTTCTCCTCCTCGACCAACTCGATGTGGCCCGTGTCACGTTCACACCCCGGAAGATCACGATCGAGTTTCGAACTTCTTCCCAACGGCTCGGAGAGAAGTCTTCGGCGCTACTCCGGCGATGGCTCGCCGTGCCCGACGACTACTGGTCGGACCAGTACGGCCTGCAGACACCGCCGGAACGCGTCCAAGGCTCGACGGTCATCGTGGCGCTCCACGGCCTCGAAGGAGGACTGGCCACGATTCAACCGCTGGCGAACGCGTGCGCCGACCGTGACATTCCTGTCGTTCCCTTTCTCTACCCGAACGACGGGCCACTGGCCGACGCGGCGCGGCACCTGAGTCAGGCACTCAAAGAGTGGAAATCCAAGCGGGCGAACCAGCGGATCGTTCTCGTCGCGCACAGTATGGGCGGCTTGGTCGCTCGGTACTGCCTCGAAGAACCGTCGCTCAACCCGGGCAACGTTTCCGCGTTAGTCACGTTGGGCACGCCTCATCGGGGATCATCGCTGGCTCGCTACCATCCTCTGCTCGAACTGATCAAGCATACGTCCGAGGGACTCGACAGTCTGCGGCGACTGACGCGAGACGGCATGGGCGAAGCGGCCGACGACCTGATGCCCGGAAGCGAGTTTCTGAAGACCCTCGAGACATTCCACCGGCCTCCGAATGTCCGCTACTACGTGGCTGCCGGGAATCGAAGTTTTCTGTCTAACGCCGAAAGGCTTTCGATCCTGCGCAGTCTTCGCGAAGAGCGTCTGGGCGACGGAGGCTCGTCCGCTCAGATCGCCGATGAGCTGACACGTCTTCTCGAATCACCTGAACTGTCAGACGGGCTCGGTGACGGCGTTGTGTCGCTCCAAAGCGCACTCTTTAGACCTAATGACGGCGAACGCGTGTTTCGCCGGAACCACATCGAGTTGATGAGGATCTCCGGAGCGAACGACGAGGTCCTGGAATGGTTGCAGATGATACTCGAGCGGTTGCCCGCCTCGCCAAATCCTGCCAACAAGTAAGGCCACTTCACAAGTAAGGAGCAATGATCGTGGTGCCCCATGGTTCCTCTCTGGATGACCGATGGTCGACGGCCGCCGCCTTGACGAAACGATACGAGTCTGGGAGGACCGAGTTGGTTCGGCGCTCGGGGGACGAGTCCGACCCGTGCACGGTGTATGCAATTCGTGAGTCTGTCGATGTTTCGACCGACGAGGACGCGGCATCGCTCGAGTCTCGATTTCTGCGGCGCGTCTGCGTGTTGTCTCGTCGACAGTTCACCAATGTCGCAGAAATCCTCGACGCGGAGGTGACCGACGACCACGTTCTCACGGTGGTGGAAATGCGTCTCGAAGGCGACACTCCACCTCTGACGCTCGAACGGTTCCTCACGGACGCTCAACGGACATTGACCGCGGCCCATTCCGAAGCCTTGGTCGATCAGATCCTCTATGGACTCGTCGAACTGGAGACGGCACTAGAGACCAGCGGGGATGTCTGGATGGCCGAAGTCTTTGGCGATCTGACGGCGTCCGATGTCTTGATCTTTGGCTCGGTCTCGGAGTGTCGGAGAGCTGTCTTGAGCCGCGCGGCATTCGGCTTCTTGGCGCACGAAGGAATCCGTTTGCGAAACGCCCTCGAGCCCGGCAACGCATGCGGCGGCGAAGCGCTGCCCCAGCAGGCTCCGTGGATCCATCTGCGAAAGATCATCGAGACGATCCAGGAGCACACACGAGGATCGAAGTCGCCGCGCATCACCAAGCTCCTTAAGTCCGCCGACGCCGGCGCTGCACCTTGGTCGTCCTGGAGAGACGTCCGGGAAGCGTGGCTCGCGACGTCGTGCGACTTGTTCAAGAAACGACAATGGACCATAGGAATCCTATCTCTGCTGGTCGGAATAGTGATCGGCTTCGGACCGACGTGGATGACCGGGCAGCGAAAAGTCGCAAGACTCGACAACGAACTTAGCAAAGCAAATGGCGAGACCGCCAGTCTCCAGAAAGCGAAAAGTGAGGCGGAGAAAAAACTGCAGGACGTGAAAAAGCGTTTGGATGGAGCGAAAGAACAACTCGAGGTTGAACAAGAACGTGTCGACCAGCTGAAGGCTTGGTGCATTAGCCACGGAATTGGACTACCAACAGGAATCGAGGGAACTGGTCCTCCTCCACCGCCTGACGAAGATGTCGTTCGCCAGTATTTCGAGGACATCGTTGCAACCGCCAACAGCTATCGCGCAGCAGAAAGGCTTGCAGAACATGATATTCCCGATCCTCAGATTCGCAAGAAAGTCTTGGATCTCCTCAGGTCGTTCGATCGCAATATCACCTGTTCGTTGCTCCTGAACAAGTACCAAATCAAGGGAACAAGTACGGGTGCCGACACCTGGTATGTGTATCTTAACATGGACAATAAGAGTGTGATTAGCGGTGCACCATGGAAGGGCAAGAAGCAATTCAAGAATACTTTCGTGTGGAAGGCCTCTTCCGAGATGCGTCTACGGATCACATACAAGCGTTGGGGGTTCCGCGAAACGGCAATCTATGAGCGCAAATTCGATGGCCCTTTCGAAATATGGAAACTACACCGCGCTCTTCAGTCGGGGGCTTCGCATAAGACGGACAAGAGAACTGTCACAATCTGGGGTAGCATCGAGGGATGCCCCGAACCACCTAAAACGCCAGGCGCACCTGCGAAAAAAAAGGCGCAGAAAGCACCCGGGAAGACAAAGACGCCAAAGAAACGCAAAAAGCCTCTTCCTTCTCCTTTTTCGGACGACGCCGAAGAATAACGGCAGTCCACGGTTTGCAGTATCCAAGAAGTTTGCCATGTATCAGGAGATCTTTTCCATGAAACTTCGGTTTTGCCGGACACAAGTGACACTTGCAGTCGCATTGGTACCCCTCGTCTCGTGCGGAAAGTCAGTGCCAACTCCCGGTGGCTCTTCCAAACCGACAGCCACTGCCGTGACGGGAGATACGGAGTTGGAGACGCAGCAGAATTCAAGCGATAAGACTTCCCCGAGCGCAACCGGCACTTCGACCGGGAGTTCCGATCCAAAGACACCAACGGAGCCTCGTGGCAGTGGCTCCCAACGCGAGCCGGAGCCATTGATCGTCCTCCCGCGTTCCAAATTGGAGGAGAAATATCAAGAGGGCGAGCGATTTCAACATTACACGAGCCATGTCGTGCAAGGGCGAGCGATGTCGAAAACGTGGTTCGGCATCAACGGCCAAGTCAATATCTTTCTCGACAATGCAAGCTACTTGGATATCGATGTGATCGAAGTCGACTCAGACAAAGTTCGCTGCCGCATCAAGGTTCCTCGCATCGAACAGCAATTGGTGGCGACGACTCGACGAATCGAATTCGATCCCGACTTGACAGAGTTCGGAAAACACGCCTGGACGTTTGCCAAAGAAGGTCTTCCGGAGCCGGTTCGGTGGACCGGCCAGCTTATTGACACGATCGACCCGAAGGCGGAAGGACTTCTGACACGCTTCTGCGGCAAGCTCTGGAAGAGACGTTTGGAGAAGAAAGACCCGTACCTGCGATTTGCCCGCAAAGTCGACGAAGATTACCAAGGACTGACGCTGGAGTGCGTTTATGTCAAAGACGGAGGAGTTCAAGGTGTTCACCAGCTGGCTGGTAAGAAGCTCAATCGTGAACCGCTTGATACGTTGGGACGACGACTCGGATCGACCGCGTTTCTCGACTACATCATCCATGACATCATTGCCGAGAAACTGACCAAGCCGGGTCAGCGTGCGACAATAGACGCAACCGAGGCCTTGGGAATGCTGGGACTTCCGTGGGACGTCACGGCGACGGGCACGGTGACGCTAGAGCGCAAGGAGGACCGCAAGAGCGCCCCTGGTGACGAGCCTCGTATCGTGCTTGCCGTCGTCGGGGGTAACGTCAAATTAACGGCCGAGACCGAGAACGGACCTCATGTCGTGCTCATCCAGCCGAAGGAAGGCGAGGTTCACGTCACTAAGCGGGGAATGGTGGATCTGGCGTTTGCGAATTGGGAGGTAAAAACGTCGTGGATTCCACGGCGTCGAAGTCTTCTGATCAACGTGAAGGAGTTGCGAAACGCTACGTTCCATTCCTTCGTCTCGAGACGCACTAAGCCCGAATAGCGTTCCTGATACGTAAGGAGAAACCGAATGGCGACTGCCTCACCATCGCGTGCGACCGGGCTTTGCCCTGCGTGCCTTGCCGTGTTGGACGGCCCCAACGATGCGTGTCCCGCGTGCCGAGCCAGTCTGCGGTGGCTGACGCCGGCCAGTGACCAAGACAAGCGGACTCCGGCTGGTGCCTTGTGCGATTGGGTCGAGTCGGGATGTACGCGCTTGGTGGCTCGAGTCTACACCGAGGGAGCGGCAGAGCCGCTTCAGGAAGCGGAGCTGCGAGATCACCGAGACATCCGCTTGTGGGTGGCGGGACAGGAGATCGGCATCCGGCTCGACGAAACCGGCAGTGAGGCAGAGATCGCGTGGAGTAATGGTGAGCGGGTCGAAGGGACACTTCCGCTCGTGGCGACGCGTGGCGACATACGCGTCTGCATCGTGCAAGAATGCTGCCCGCCGGCCGACGACGAGGAGACGTTGGCCCGTGCCGCGGGGCCGGTACCGATCGCCCTGTCGGGGATCGAGCGAGTGGTTCGAGTTGGCTCGGCAGCTCGACTCGTGGGCGAACGCGGCATCCACCTCACTGGCAGGGGCCTTCGTCAGCTCCACGCTTATCTTGCTGTCGACGATGACGGGGACTCACAGGACGACTGGGTGATTTCCGCCGGCCCGGACGCCGGCGTCTGGGTCGGTCGAGACCGGGTGATCGCTCGGAAACTGGAAACGGGCGACATCGTTCGCATCGGAGCTTATCTATGGCAATACAGCCGAGCCAACCGGCAATTGATCCCCGTCGAGCCGATCGATGGTGTCGCATTGGTCCTTCGAGACGCTCACGACCGCAAGGCCATCGTCCATATCGAGGCAGCGGCGCTTGGACCAGGCGAGCTGATTGCCGTGACCGGTCCAAGTGGCTGCGGCAAGTCGACTCTGCTGGAAATGATCCTCCATGCCGACCGACTCACTGATCCTCAGTCGATCGTCGAAGTGGATGAATCAGGAGGTGTGTCGACCGCCTTTCGCGCAAGCATCGGGTATGTGCCGCAAAGGAACGTACACCATGACGAGCTTCTCCCTGTGCAAATCACCGAGTTCTCACGCCAATTGTTTCTGAGCCGGTCGCCCGAGGAAACAGCGCCCGATACCTCGCTGGTCCTGGATGTCGTGGATCTCGACGCCAGGCAGCGGCGCACACAAGCAGCTTCGCTTAGTGGCGGACAGCGGCGACGCGTACAGATCGCCACACAACTGGTACGCAAGGCGAGACTCTTCATCTTGGATGAGCCGACGAGTGGGCTGGATGCTCAGAGAGAGCGGGAAGTGCTGTTGCAGTTGCGAGCCTTGGCCTTTCGAGGAGCGACCGTCCTGGTCGCCATCCACGGCGACGAGTCGCTGCGGCTATTCGACCGCGTGATTCGGCTCGAGCGAGGACGAATTCAGTCCGATTCGTGTCCCAAAGAAGTGCCCGAGAAGGCAACAGTAGATGGAGATCACGAGGGGTCGACCGAACCCGAATCGTCAGCCGCGCCAACAGATGGTGAGGAGGAGAACGGGAACGAGCTGATCGTCGGCGAGGGGTTGCAGCAGTGGCATGCGGCCGGCACCTGGCTGCGGACGTCGCTTTGGCAAGCGCTATCATGTCTGCGACGCGAGTTCCAGCTCATGCGAAATCAGCTCCTGTGGCGCTGTCTGATTCCGCTGCTGCTGGTGCCGGCATTGTTCGCCGGAGCGATTGGCATGGCCATCCCGCTCACGCAACTCGACCTGCTCGGCTTCCTCGCGGTCCTCTCGGTGATCTGGCTCTCGGCCAGCCTGGCTCACCAGGCGATCACAGGTGAACGGCAGATCTTCGAGTATGAGCGGTTGCTGGCTTTGAAACCCGTGCCTTATACCGTAGCCAAGTTCGCAGCGTACGTGATGTCAGCCGTCGTCCAGGTCGGCGTCTTCGCGGCAGTGTTGTGGGGGACTCGAGCGTTGCGCTTTCCCAAATCCACGGACCGATTCTTCTTCTACCCAGGGTGGACGGTCGCGTGGCTGATGGTGATTGGAGCGGCCGGAGTAAGCGTCGGGTTGCTTATTTCGGCGTCGTGTGGCCGGTACCGTCGTGTTGCCGGCATCGTCTTGCCGCTGGTGATGCTTGCCCAGATGGTCTTCAGTGTGGAGATCGCCGGGAACGGCGACATTTATGCGGACTCGGCATATACCCACTTCTCGTGGCCCGCCTGGTCGCGGGGAGATTCCAAGGAAAAAACATCGGTAAGCCGCGAACACGCCGATCGGTTTCCCGTCACGATGTCCTATCTGACGGTGTCTCGCTACGGAGATCTGGCAGTGCGCCGGATCGCCTACGTCGATCCGAAAGTGGCGGATGACACGAACGCCGAGCGGTGGCGGCGGGAGGCAGTCTTAGGTATGGGATCGGTCATCGTAATCCCTATCCTCCTTGCGGCGTTGGCTCTGTACTGCCCCCAGCGGGAGCGCATGTGAAACGGAACGCGACGACACGCGACCATCACCGTTGCCCACCCCTCTCCAAAACCATCTCCGCGCCCTAAGCCGCGAAGCGGCGACATGGAATAGCTGTGGGGCGCAAGCCCACAGATGGAACAAGGCGTCGCGCAAGAACCAAGCCTCGCGCAAAGACGCAAAGACGCAAAGAGGAATTGGATTAGGAGTAGGAATAGGAACAGGAACAGGAATAGGAATAGGAATAGGAAAGGAACGAGACGAGACGAGACGGGACGGCACAGCACGTGATCAACGATGTCCCTATCCCCTCCCCAAAATCATCTCCGCGAGCTTAGCGCCTCTGCGAGAAACACTCTCCGCGCCTCTGCGAGAGCCCCTCGCTGCGCCTCCGCGAGAGGCCCCCTCTCCGCCACTGCGAGAGACACTCAGTCGCGGTTCGCTGCATCACTTCGTTCGACGACATCCCGTCGCCTCGTGTGCAGCAGTTCACCCGGTGCAATGGGACGAACCGCATCGGCATCCAATGTCATCAACGCAATGGTGGTGCCGTCCCCATCGACGAATTCGACTTCATAAGCCGCCCCCTGTCGGTAGACGTGAACCACCGCCCCAACGTCACCACCCCCTCACCGGCCGGAGACCTGAAAGCGTCTCCGCAAGGCGTACGCCATGGCCGTCGTGATCGCCCCCAGCCATAATACAACGAAAATCAGGTAGCGCCAAAAGACCGTCCAGTCCCCCGAGCGACTCGCGTTGGCAAGCCTCGAAAACCGACCCTCCGCCAAATCCGGGTCCACGAACTGCGAATGGAACGGCATTCCAAACACCGCCGCAAAGGGACTCGTCGTACTCGCCGCATCACTCACCGACTCCCAGACCGCCTCTTGAAATACCGTCTTCGTCAGGGTGCGTAGTGCCAACGGAGCCATGAAGAGAATGATAATCACCAAATACGATGCCATGAGACTCACGGCCGTCCGCCGGCACAACGTCGAACAAAACATGGCCGTCGTCGCCGTGAACGCACATGTCAAGTAAACGACCACGACGGACGAAATCAAAACCCAGAAGTTGGTCGCGTTCCAATACTGCTGCTCAAGCACCCCTGCCAAAGCCACCGGAAGCAGCACAAACGAAGTCAAGACCGTCGAGATGCGCAAGCCCACCAGCAGCTTGCCCAGCAGAATCTCGCGAGGTGTCAACGTCGTCGTCAGAAGCAACTCCATCGTCTGCCGTTCCCGCTCGCTCGTGATCGCCCCCGCACAGAAAACCGGCCCGACCAACATGTTGAACAACAGCACATATGCCACATACCACGAGAACCAGGCCGGAATGATAAAAAGGCAAATCGCCATCAGTGGCAGCGCCAGGAACATGCTCACCTGGATCACCAGCCGCAACATCAGTGTCCCCTGGCTGAAAATCTCGCTGCGGATCTCCTTGTCATAGACCGGGTTGATACCGTCCTCCATGAGCGAGTCGCGCTTCGGCGGCGCAAAAAGCTTGTCCGGAAACTGGTCGCGCTGAATGACCAGACCGACCGCCTCCCGGTTTTCCTGCTCCAAGTCGACCACCTCCTTGCCCTCGCTGCCGACATCCGGAGGATGCAAGAGTCGCCGAGCGGTCACCGTCAACAGCAGCGCGGTGATCGCCAACGACACCGCAGGAAACACGGTCAGCGACACTGCCAACCGCGTCGCACCGTACGAGGCGCCCGCCTGCCAAAAGAGCACAGCCACCAACGCCAACGGCAGAATCACCAAATAGGACACGACCAGCGACGCCGCCGTCCGTTTGAACAGACTGCTGCACGTCAGACTGATCGCACCGAAGACGATGACCGATCCCAAGAGCGACACGTACGCGGCCAACACTTCGTAAGGATGCACGCCCCCCAGCGGCAGACACAACATGGCGATCGGCAGCGAGGCGATAATGAGAGCCGCGATGTGAGTCAGACTCGCCAGCAGTTTCCCCAGGACGATCGCCCATGGCCGCAAGGGACTCGCCAAGAGCATCTCGTACGTCTTCCGCTCCTTCTCACCCGTGATCGTCCCCGCCGCGAAACTCGGCGTCATCATGCCGGCCAACAAGTACTGGCCGATAAAGAAGAGGTCGACGAGCTGCCGCGCTTCGCGAGGCGCCTGCGTCAAGTCCAAACGCTCCTGCGTCGGCCATGCGGCCAAGACGACCAGACCGAGCAATGCAACGTACAGAAAGAGGAGCACGAAGGCGCGCCGCATCCGCAGGTTGACGAGCAACTCGCGCTGCAACACCGGATTCTCGACGAGATACATCCGCCCCTTACCCCGCTTCGGCTGCTGCGATCGGCGCTCCGACTTCCCACCGCTGCCAGCAGGTGGGATCTCGCAACACGCGCCGATAGAGCGTGTCCCGCTCGACCGGTTCGCAGCCCGCTTCCCGAATCAAACGCTGAATCTCCTCCACCGTCAACTGCTGCGGCGTCGTGGCGCCTGCGTCATGATAGATCAATTCGTGCCGCACCGTCCCGTCGAAGTCGTCGGCGCCGTATGCCAGCGCCGCTTGCGCCGTCCCGATCCCCAACATCACCCAGTACGCCTTCACGTGGGGGATGTTGTCCAGCAGCAAACGACTCACGGCGATCACTCGCAGGTCTTCGATGGCGTTGGGCTTGCGAAGATGAGACAGTCCCGTGTTTTCGGGATGGAACGCCAAAGGAACAAACGTCTGGAATCCGCCCGTCTCGTCCTGCAACTCCCGCAGCCGCAGTAGATGATCGACTCGATGATAGGCCGTCTCGATGTGGCCATACAACATCGTGCAGTTCGTCCTCAAGCCAAGGCCATGTGCGGTACGGTGGATGTCGAGCCACTTCCCGGCGTCCGCTTTGTGCTCGCAAATGCGACTCCGCACTTCCGGATGGAAAATCTCCGCACCGCCTCCCGGCAAGCTCCCCAGCCCCGCATCGATCAACTCGCGCAAAATCTCCTCCACCGAGCGCTTCGTCAGAAACTCGAACCAGTTGATCTCGACTGCCGTCCATCCTTTGATGTGCAACGTCGGCTGAGCTTCATGAATCAAGGCGATCAGATCGCGGTACCACTCGAAAGGTTTTTGGTGGTGCAAACCGCCGACAATATGGATCTCCGTGCAGCCGTGGTCGACCGCCTCCTGGGCTCGAGCCCGAATCTGGTCGTCGGACATGACGTAAGCCCGCTCGTCCCTCAAGTCGGCTCGGAACGCGCAGAAAATGCACCGATAGACGCAGACGTTCGTCGGATTCAGATGCGTATTGATGTTGTAATAGGCGAAGTGGCCGTTCTTGCGACGGCGCACCAGATCGGCCAGCTCGCCCACTTCGTGCAAAGGTACATCCTCGCGAAACAGAAAGAGTCCGTCTTCCCGGTCGAGTCTCTCTCCCGACTCCACCTTCGATCGGATCTCGTTCAGTCTCGCCTCGACTTCCGACTGTACCGAAACCATCTTTATCCGATCCCTTCTCGTCGTTGGATGATCGACGACGCGGCCCCGGCGACTCGATGCATGTATTCTTGCCTGACGAACTTCGACGTTCCAACGTTCAGTCCTCAAAAATCACCGCTCGCAACTGTGAGATGCTGGCACCGCTATGCTGCGTGGCGGCAACTCTAGCGTCAACGAACGCATGGGCTGGGAGGGCGAGGCTCCTGCCGAGCCGAAAAGTGCCGTATTTCTGTCACATGGCAAGGCATGGCATGCACGCAGCCAACTTCCGCCAACGCACGTCTTGTATGCTGGACTGACCCGACATCGTCCGTCCTGACACCGGTCACTGTGGCTTAGAAGTCCGAGTCTGCGGTGTCGTTGCAGCTGCTTGTACGGCTCGGCAGGAGCCTCGCCCTCCCAAGTTGGGGAACGTCGTTCTTGAATACTACTATGATTAGCTGCTTTCACAACCACGCTGAGCCCAAAAGGCTTCCTCATAGTTCATTCCGTCCCAAAGTCGCGCACGGCAATTTACAAGCGAGAGAACCACAAATCGGCCCAGACCGCGATGAGCAGCCCGAGACTCACGACCGCATTCACTTGAAAAAAGGCGACGTTGACCCGCTGCAAGTCGTCCGGCCGCACCAGCGCATGTTCGTACACCAACAATACCGCCACGATAGCAACCGCCCCGTAGTATATCCAGCCAAGCGGCAACGGAACGCCGGCCAGATCCGCCATCGCCGGCAGGCTTGCCAACACGACGACCATCGCAGCATGGCAGAGAGCGGCCACGCGGAGTGCTCCGGCGATTCCCAACCGAGCCGGAATGCTGTGCAAGCCCGCGCGACGATCGAACTCGGCGTCCTGACAC
Organism: Planctomycetaceae bacterium; assembly: GCA_015490875.1. Classification (GTDB taxonomy): domain Bacteria; phylum Planctomycetota; class Planctomycetia; order Pirellulales; family Pirellulaceae; genus S141-3. Next base: position 24,981 of record WFWZ01000110.1, on the reverse strand, counting down.
GCATAGATGATGTCGAAGCCGGAGACCCACAGCATCACGGCCAGCCCGATCCAGGCGGCCGGTACGATGTCACTCGGGTGAGCCAACAAGACTTGGCCGCGGAGTGCCACCCACGCTCCCAGCGGCGCCAACATCAGCGCACCACCCAGCCACCAATGCGCCAGCGTCGTGAACCGTTTGGTGAAACTATACGCGAACAGATATGCCAAGAACGGCACCGAAAGCCAAAGGGGCCAAGGATTGGGCCAGAAAAGCAACGTTCCCGCCACGAACAACAGCGCCATCACGACGGTAAAGAGCCCAACCGCCGCCACGGACAACTTGCCGCTGGGAAGATGCCGCCCGGCCGTTCGCGGGTTCTCCGCGTCGATGCGCCGGTCGGCCAATCGATTGAACGCCATCGCTGCGCTCCGGCCAGCCACCATGCAAATCAGAATGCCCGCCAAATGTCGCCACGAAAACACGACGGTCTCTCCGCCCGGGAGAGGCGAGGCCCACGCGAGCGATGCGGCCAAGAGCGCAAACGGGAGCGCAAACACCGTGTGGCTGAAGCGGATCATCTCCAGAAGATCCCGCACGCGAGCCAGCGGTCGCGCCGCAAAGCCATTCATGGATGCTCCTCCAGATTCCACGGTTCCCACGCAGCGGCTTCCCCCCACGGCTCCACGAGGTCACATGGGACGTCGAGTTGCGCGAGGATCCGGGCGACGACGAAGTCGACCAGATCCCCCAGTCGCCGAACTCGGTGGTACCAGCCCGGAGCCGCCGGCAAGATGACTCCGCCCGCAAGCGTCACCGAGCGCATGTTCTCGATCGCCGCTAGAGACAACGGCGTCTCGCGTGGCACGAGAATCAACTTGCGTCGTTCCTTGAGGTGGACTTCGGCGGCTCGGCGGATCAGGTTTCCCGCGCCGCCGTGAGCCACGGCGCTAAGCGTGTCCCCCGAGCAAGGGCAGATCACCATGCCATCCGTTATGAACGAGCCGCTGGCCATCGGAGCGCGAAAGTCATGCACGTCGTAATAGGTCAGCAGTTCCAAGTCGGCTGCCTCGGTCAACCGAAGGGCACTCGAGTCCCAAAGCGCACCCAGCGGCAACTCCCAGCCCAACTCCTGGTGCCAAACTTGAGCACCGGTCGGACTGACCGACAGATGCACTGGCCGGCCGGAACTCAGCAGGACTTCTAACAGCCGCCGAGCGTACGGCGCACCACTGGCTCCGGTGATCCCCACCACGATCGGTTTGGCCGTCATGCCGGTGCTCCTCGCTTGGTTCCCACATACAACGTTGCCACACCCAAGGTCAACGGGCGATAGGTGACGTTCTCCAGACCCGCCGCTTCCATGCGCGCGGCCAGTGCCTTGCCGCTGGGAAACTCCCCAACGCTCTCGGGAAGATAGGCGTACGCCTCCTGATCATTGCGTGCCAGCCACTGTCCGATCCGAGGCAACACGTTGCGAAAGTACCAGCCGTAGACCCACCGCACCGGTCGGATCGTCGGCCAGGAGAACTCGAGTACGGCGACTCGGCCACCGACCTGACAGACTCGTGTCATTTCCCTCAATCCACGATCGGTATCGGAGACGTTCCGCAGTCCGAACGCCACGCTGACGATTTGAAACGTATTGTCGGGAAAGGGAAGCATCTGGGTGTCGGCTTCGGCAAAGAGGAGTCCCTTGCGAGCAGCAGCCTCGAGTCGCTTTCGGCGGCGGCGAGCCACCTGGAGCATTTCCGGGCAAAAGTCGGTGCCGACAACCGGGACGCCATCAGCGGCTCGGCGGCGGTAGGCAAATGCCAGATCGCCCGTGCCCGTGCAGACGTCGAGCACCGGAGCGGTGCCCGACGGCGGCACTCGGCGAACGGTGACCCAGCGCCAGTACCGGTCGACCTGCCAGCTCAGCAAATGGTTCATCCGGTCATACCGCTCGGCGATCTGACCGAACATCCGGCGCACCCGCGCCGCCGACTTGTCGACCATTCTTCTCCTTTCGCCTGCGATCCTTCCCTCGCCGAAGGCCCTCACCGCTGTGGAGGCCGTAGGGCCAGTGTACGCCGAGGGTGTCGATCGAGCCATGCCCGTGGGCAGGGCCACGTCGTTCCCCTACTCTATTCCGCATGAACCGGCCTGTCATCAACACCTATTTCTTGCCCGATCTGATTCCTGCCGGGGCGACGATGGCGCCGACGGCCGTGGTCATCGACGTCCTGCGCGCCACGACGACGGCGGCGGCAGCCTTGGCGGCAGGAGCGGCCGGGCTGATCCCCGTGGAAACCGTCGAGGAAGCCCGAGCACTCGCCGAGCAACTCACGCCTCGGCCGCTCTTGGGAGGCGAACGGCAGGGGCTTCCGATCAGCGGTTTCGACCTCGGCAATTCCCCCGCCTCATACGACGATCGCGTTCGCGACCGGTGGATCGTCTTCACGACGACCAACGGGACGCGGGCCATCCATGCGTGCCGCGGGTGCCGACGTGTCCTGTTGGCGGCGTTCGTCAACTTATCCGTGGTAGTCGACCGGCTGGTCGGACTCGACCGGGTCGACATCGTCTGCGCGGGGACGGGAGGCCGGATTCCACTGGAAGATGTACTCTGTGCCGGAGCCCTCCTCGATCTGTGGACCGACGGCGAGCCGGATAACTGGCAACTCGATGACGGCTCCCTCCTGGCCCTCGATGCCTGGCAACGCCATGCTCGCCACTGGACTGGCCGGACGTGGCTCGTCGATCGCTTGCGTCTCAGTCAAGGAGGCCGCAACCTCACGGAGATCGGCCAGGAAGCCGACATCGAGCTGGCCGCGACGATCGACGCTCATCCGGTCGTTCCCGAGTGGCACTGGCCGGCTAACCGGATCGTCCGAGCGGACTGAGCCGTTCGCCGTTCGCCCAACCCTACAAGTCCTCTGGACGCCCGACTACAATACGGCCCATGCATCCTCTGGACTACATCGTATTGGTGCTCTATTTCGTGACGCTGATCGGAGTCGGCTTTTACGCTGCGCGCCGCGTCAAGGAGCAAGAAGACTACTTCATGGGCGGCCGGTCCTTCGGCAAGCTCATCCAAACCTTTGCCGCATTCGGCGCGGGAACCGGATCGGCCGACCCGGTGAACACAGCTCGCACCACGTTCACCAGCGGCCTGAGCGGCATGTGGTCGGTGATGACGTGGCTCTTCGTCACGCCCTTCTACTGGATCACGGGCGTCTGGTACCGCCGCATGCGCCATCTGACGCTGGGCGATTGGTTCGTCGAGCGTTACCAGTCCAAGGCATTAGGTGTGGCATACACCGTGTTCGGGCTACTTTTCTTCATCGTGTATGGTTCAATGATGTTCACGGCGATCGGCAAAGTCGCCGTCCCCATGATGGGATTCGACCAAGTGCGCATCGGCGGGCAGGTGGTGGCACTCGAAACTGTCCTCGTGCCACTATTCGGCCTGGTTGTCTTGATCTACGGCATGGCTGGTGGCCTGCGTGCGGCCTATCTGACCGACGTCATCCAAGGGATCTGCATCATCGCGCTCAGCGTGCTCTTGATCCCCTTCGGGCTGAAGGCCTTGGTCGACACCGACCCGTCGGCTCAATCGTGGTACGAAGGTTTTCGGATCATGCACGAGCGGCTATCCGAGGACATGTTCACGCTGGTCGGGAGCACGATCGCCAGCGACTTTCCTCTCCATCGTATCGTCGCCGTCGTCGTGATGCTCTTGATCGGCATCGTCGTGCAACCACACTTCATCGCGACGGGCGGCGGCTCGGCGAAGACCGAGTGGAATGCCCGCGTTGGTCTCGTCTTCGGCAATTTCCTCAAGCGGTTCTGCACAATCGGCTGGGTGCTGACGGCACTCATCGCGTTGACCCTTTACGCCGGCACCCCGGAACTCCTGGCCGATCCGGACCGCACCTGGGGCGTCGCCAGCCGGGATCTTTTGGGGCCGGGCCTCACCGGGCTGATGCTGGCCTGTCTGTTGGCCGCTCTGATGAGCAGCGTCGACGCCTACATGATCGTCGGTTCGGGGCTGGTCGTGCGGAACATCTATGCAGCCTACATCAACCCGGATGCGAGTGAGCGGACCTATGTTTGGACCGCCCGGATCACAGGCATCCTCGTCGTCGGGGGAGCCATCGCCGTGTCACTCTGGATGTCGAACGTCTTCAAGCAACTTCAGTTGACCTGGGTCTTCCCGGTCCTTTTCGCAGCGCCCTTCTGGGTCGGCATGTACTGGCGGCGAGCGACTCGGGCGGCTGCGTGGATCACCGTCCTGTTTTGCCTCTCGACGTTCTTCCTCGTGCCGTTCGCGCTGCCGAGGCTGGTTCCCTCGGTCCGCACTCACCCGCGCTACCTCGTGACGACAAAGGCTCTGGTTTATACCACCATCCGGCCCGCCACCGTCGTCGACGTCCAGCAAGAGAACGCCCGCCGTCGGAGGGCGTTGGCGGAATGGAAAGCACTGAAGAAGACAGCCGAGGCGATCACCGATCCCGCCACCCGCCGTCGGGCACTCGACCGCCTTCCTGCGCGGCCGTCGGAACGACTTCTGAAAGTCGGCGATCCCTACACGGTCAAACGACACGTAGGTGGCACTGCTGTTTTCTGGAGTCAGATCGAGACCGTGGATGCCCAAGGAAATCCGATTCGAGTAGAACGGGTGCCTGTCGGGCAACCGGAACGTGTCGATGAGCGGACCACGCGCGTCGTCGTCGACTGGCCCGAGGGAACGAAACTTCGGGGCGTCGGAAACTTTCGGCTCGACTACCTTCTGTACCAGCTCGTCGGCGTCGACTTTTCAGAACTGAGCGAGGCGACGATCAGCACGATGGAGCTGGTTCCGAAGATCATCTTTCCCTTCTTGGTGATGATCGTGGTGAGCTTCGTGACGCGTCCGCCGAGCAAGGAAGCGATCGACCGATATTATGCGAAGATGCACACGCCCGTCGACCCGGACCCGCAGATCGACCAGGCGAAGCTGGAAGATGCCATCGCCCATCCGGAACGCATGGAAGCACGCAAGCTCTTTCCAGGTACGTCACTCGAGTTTCAGCGTCCGACCGTCACGGACATCGTTGGTTTCGTCATCTCGTTCGCCGTCTGCTTTGCCATCATTGGCGTCGCCGCGTGGATCGGAACGATCGGCCGCCCGTGAACTTCCGCCGCCTCGCCAGCCACCATCTGCCAGATTGCCCGGAGGAATCGCACGTTGCAATGGACCTATGACTACGCTCGGCGGCGCGACAAACTCCGGCGCCGGTTGGCTTCCAGCGGCGCTGATGCCCTCCTCATCACGCATCGTCCCAATATCCGTTATCTGACTGGATTCCGCGGTGACGATTCGGTGCTCGTGGTGACCCGTGACGATGCGGTGCTGATCAGCGACGAACGATTCCGGCAAGAAATCGAGGAAACCTGTCCCGACGTGTCGGCAGAAATTCGCGGATCGAACATCACGGGCTCGCAGTGGGTCGCTCGAGTCCTCGCGTCGATGCGTCTTTCACGTATCGCCATCGAAGGGGACCATGTACCGGTCAGTGTGTTCGCTCAATGGCAGGCTTCAGTCGAACGCACGCAGTGGCGAGTCGTCTCCGGGTGGGTGGAAGCCTTGAGGGAAATCAAGGACCGGACAGAGATCGCAGCGATCCGCCGGTCGATCGCCATCGCAGAAAAGGCCTATCAGGCCGTGGCGACGGCGATGACCCCGGAAGACACGGAACAGCAAGTGGCGTGGGAACTCGAACGCCAGATTCGGCATTTCGGCGGTGAGGGGTGCAGCTTTCCACCCATCGTGGCGGTGGGAGCTCGCGCCGCCCTCCCCCACGCCGTCCCTGGCCCCCGCACGATCGGAGAAAAGCCGTTTTTGCTGATCGATTGGGGGGCCACGTTCGACGAATACTGTAGCGACTTGACGAGAATGATGGTGGCCGGTAGAATCCCGCCCAAATTGGCTCGGATTTACGAAGTCGTTTTGCAAGCTCAACTTGCGGCGATCGACCGAATCAAGCCGGGCGTGATGCTCGAAGACGTCGACCAGGCGGCTCGGCGCGTGATCGAAGACGCAGGGCAGGCGAAGCATTTTACGCACGCGCTCGGGCACGGAATCGGGTTGGAAATCCATGAAGCACCCCGGGTGGCGGCCGGTCAGTCGCGGCCGCTCCGGCCCGGCATGGTGATCACTGTCGAGCCCGGAATCTACCTGCGGGGGTGGGGTGGCGTCCGGATCGAAGACGACGTCTTGGTGACGCGCACCGGCCACGAAGTCCTGACGTCGCTTCCCAAGTCCTTGGAGGCATCACGCCGCATCGACATTCCGCATCGTTGAAACTCAAACCGAGCACTCGATCGACAACCAGCCACCAAGCCGCTTTGGTCTCGTGCCGGAGTGCTTGCACCCGTGGAGTAAGAGCCCCATGACCGAGAAGACTGACCGCCCCGGCGAGGAACAGCCGGATGTGTTCGACGTCGAGCAACTTCGGCGTTTCGTCGAACTGATGGAAGAGCACGACCTCTCGGAAATCAACCTCAAGGAAGGCGGCCGCAAAATCCGACTCCGGCGAGGCAATATCCTGCCGGCAGCGTCCGCGCCCGCACCGGCTCCCATCCCGCCGGCGGCTTCGCCCCAACCCGCTCCCTCCGACAGCGCACCGGCGGCGTCTTCGGGGGACTCTGAGAACATCGCGTTCATCAAGAGCCCCATGGTCGGCACGTTCTATTCCCGGCCCAATCCCAACGCCGAACCGTTCGTGAAAGTCGGGGATGTGGTGGAGCCGGAAACGACCGTTTGCATTATCGAGGCGATGAAGGTCTTCAATGAGATCCCGGCCGAGCTGCGAGGCAAGATCGTGGCGGTGCTGGTCAAGGATGAAGAGCCGGTCGAGTTCGGCACGCCATTGTTCAAGGTCGACACATCCGCCGTCTGATCACCACGGCCGCTCCGTCCCCGTCCCGTTCTCACCAGCCGCTATCGGGTCATGTACAAACGGATTCTGATTGCCAACCGAGGCGAGATAGCTCTGCGAATCATCCGCGCCTGCCGCGAACTCGGCATCGAAACGGTCGCCATCTACAGCGAAGCCGACCGGGATGCCCTCTATTTGCGACTGGCCGACCAGGCGATCTGCATCGGGCCTCCCAAGAGTATCCAAAGCTATCTCAAGATCGCCCATGTGATCGCGGCCGCCGAGATCGGCAACGTCGAGGCGATCCATCCCGGCTACGGCTTCCTCGCCGAGAACGCTCATTTCAACGAAGTCTGCCGAAGCTGCCAAATCGACTTCATCGGCCCGACCCCCGAGGCCATGGAACTCTTGGGAGACAAGAACCGGGCCCGCGACCTGGCTCGCGAAGCCAAGGTCCCGGTCGTCCCCGGGAGCGACGGCTTGGTGAGCGACGAGAAGGAGGCGCTGCGCATCGCCCATGAGATCGGCTTCCCGGTCCTCATCAAGGCAACGGCGGGTGGCGGAGGCAAGGGCATGCGGATCGCTGCCAACGATTTGTCACTTGCAACCGCGCTGACGCAGGCTCAGATCGAGGCCAAAGCCGCGTTCGGGAACGAGGGCGTCTATATCGAGAAATTCATCGAACGCCCGAGGCACGTGGAAGTGCAGATTCTGGCCGACCATCACGGCAATGTCGTCCATTTGTGGGAGCGGGACTGCTCGACGCAACGCCGCCACCAGAAGCTCATCGAAGAGAGCCCCGCTCCCAACCTGCCCGACAAAGTCCGGCAACAGATCTGCGACGCCGCCGTGCGGCTCGTGAAGAAAGCCGGATACACCAACGCCGGCACGGTCGAGTTCATCGTCGATCGGGAGAACCATTTCTATTTCATTGAAGTGAACGCGCGCATCCAGGTGGAACATCCCGTCAGCGAAATGGTGACGGGCATCGATCTTATCAAGGCGCAGATTCAGGTGGCGGCCGGAGAAACACTTCCGTGGAAACAGCGAGACATCCGGGTCCAAGGGGCGTCGATCGAGTGCCGCATCAACGCCGAGAACCCACAAAAGAATTTCCAACCTGCTCCGGGACGCATCGACCAGATCTTCGTCCCCGGAGGAATGGGCGTACGATTCGACTCGCACGTCTACGCCGGCTACACCGTCCCGCCCTATTACGACTCGATGATTGGCAAGTTGATCGTCCACCGCCCGACAAGGCAGGAAGCGATCAGTTGCATGTTGCGAGCGCTCGCCGAGCTCCAGATCGAGGGAATTCCCACGACGGCCGACTTCCACCGCCAGGTCCTCGAACACTCCGATTTCGTCGAAGGCGGCATCGACACCGGCTTTGTCGAACGGACGTGGAAGTTCGACAAGGGGTGATCAGCCAGGCCAGGGAAATCTTTCAGATTCGAGCCTGGATGGACCGCCTGAGCGCAGGGTAAGACTTCCTTCGCTGGACAGAGCGTCGTATCGCATACCGCAAATGGGTGTGGTGAATTCGCCTCTGACTCGCTACCATGAATGACAGTAGTGCCCCAGTCTATTTCTGTTCGGGCGAACATCGCCTAACTTTCCTCAAGGAGCCGGAGCGCAGGATGTCCGTGAATCGATATGAAGAAATCCTGCGGCGTGCGCAGGAAGAATTGACCCCCCAAGAACAGGAAGACCTTTCCGAGGCACTCGCCCAACGAGCCGGCGTGCGAAAGGGGGGACACTACCGCATTACCGACCTCAAGGGCACGGGAAAAGAAATCTGGAAAGACATCGATGTCGATGAATACGTGGCCAAGGAACGAGACTCATGGACTGGGTAGCCGAGCTCAAGGGCCAGACGGTCGGTCTCGACACGGCACCACTCATATTCTACATCGAAGAACACCCAACGTACTGTCCGATTGTTGAACCCTTCTTTGACGCTGTGGCTCGGGGCGAACTTCGCGTTGTCACGTCCACGATAACACTCATTGAGGTACTCATTCATCCACTTAGAAAGCAGGATGAGACGCTCGCCCATCGCTACAATGACATTCTACTCAGCTCTCCTGGCATCCACGTCGCATCGGTGACGCCAACAACAGCAAAGATGGCTGCCGAACTGCGTTCTCGCTTCAACCTGAAAACGCCAGATGCGATTCAACTTGCGACAGTTGTGCGCCACGGGGCTACCGCCCTATTGACCAATGATCGAGACTTCGGCTCAGCTCCTCTAAAGGTACTGAGGCTCCTCGATCTCGCTCGCAACTGACACCTCTTACCCGCCTAATCGGTCCGAACGTCTCGCGGTTGCCCCAACACCGGCTTTGTCGAACGGACGTGGAAGTTCGACAAGGGGTGACTTCGGCTTGCTAATCGTTGACGTTCGTCTCGAGGAACCGAGCCAAGCGGTGGAAATCGCTGTCGACATGAATGTAACGCACACGCGTCACTAAGTTCTCAGGATCGACGAGATCCTCGAACGGCACGTAGTGCAACTCGAGTTGTCCGGACACCGAAACCATAACGCCACTGAGCCGCTTCTCGACGAGTGCTCGGTAGGCTCCGACTCCGAGCTGACTTCCCAGCATCACATCGAAGGCGTGCGGCTTGGCGCATCGCGACTCATAGCCCAATTGCAGTCCCGTCACCTTGCGGGCGATACCGGTGGTTCGCTGGTAGGCTTCCGCCACGAGCTGTGCGAACATCCGTCCCAAATTGACCTGGCTGATCGAGATATGCCCATGGTCGTCGCGCGGAATGCCGCCCAGATACGTGTGCGGAAGGTACTCCGCCAGTCCCTCGGCCATCACGATCACGCCGTAATGTTTCCCCTCGGCGTCGCGAGCCGTCATCGTCTTGACGATCCGCTCGACGACGCGATCGATGTTCATCACCTTGCGGCGGGTCACCGTACCATCCGGCTGGACGACCTCTTCCTCCGCCGCGTACTCGCCGCTGATATCCTCGACGCTCGCCACGAGACTCGCCTCGCCGGCAATCGCCGCTCCATAGGCCAACCAACCAGCACTCCGCCCCATCGTCTCGCACAAGAAGTACGCCTGGTTCGCCTCAGCGTCGTGAATCAGATTCCGAATCTCCGCCGCCAAGAACTCCACGGCCGTGAAATACCCGAACGTAAAGTCGATCCCCCAATAGTCGTTGTCGATCGTCTTGGGCAGATGCACAATGGGAATCCGCTTTTCCGACTCAGGCAGACGGTCCATGTACATCTTGAGCTTGTTGGCGGTCTTGAGCGTATCGTCGCCGCCGATCGAAACAAGGCAGTCGACCTCCAGCGATCGAAGAGCGTCATAGACGCGGCGCAACGGCGCCGTTCGCTCCGGGTCATCCAGATGGTCGACATGGGAGACGTGCTTTCCGGGGTTGGTGCGTGCCGTGCCGATCAGGATTCCCTGCGAGTTTCGTGTCCGCTTGAGCACCTGGTGGGTCAGGCGGATGTAGTGGGAGCCCTCGACGAGCGGCGTGCCGTTAAAATCGATGAGGTTCGAATAACCGTGCTTGATCCCCAACACCTCGATGTCATTCCGCAAGAACGACACGGCCGCCGTCGAGATCACCGCGTTGGCAGCAGGCGCCGGCCCGCCCGCAAATAGGATCGCCGCGCGGCGGAAATCGTGCTCCGGCCGCGGTGGCCGAGATAGCGTGTCAGGCATCGAACCGTCTCTCCTCTGGCTTCGACCTCTGGGGGCTCCACAAAGTAGCGAATTTTACTCCGCATCCGCACTCCGCGCAAGGACCCCGATCCGGACCACGCCCGGCCGTGTAGACACTGCCGAACCTCGACGAAGCCGAGTGCCGCCAGGCGCGCTACGACTTCCTGAGGTTTCAGAACGGGTAGCTTTGCCATCAACTGGCCACCTGGACGTTCTGAGTCCCGACGAATTCCGACTCGAACTCCGGCTCCCCATCCTCCAAGAGCATCGTAATAACCTCAGTCAGATTTCGCTTCAATTCGTCAAGCGTTTCGCCCTGAGAGTGCGCTCCGGGAAAGCCAGGCACATAGCCGACGAACAATCCAGTCTCGGCGCAACGTTCAATCACTGCCGTGTAAGACCGCCCAGACATAGCCCTTCCCATTCGCTAGAGATGTGGCTCGCTTCCAAAACTATTATAGCAGGCATGCGAACGTCGCGACCACAGACGCTTTCACGGAAGGTCGAAGCGCACGCCCCTCATGCATTAGCCAGCCAGTTATAACGTTCCCTTCGTGCTGGGAATGCCGGGGCGATCGGGATCGAACCGCACGGCCCACCAAAGGGATCGAGCTGCCGACTTGAAGAGCGCCTCGGCGATGTGGTGACTGTTCCGCCCGTAAAACAACTCCATGTGGAGGTTGCATGCGGCATGCGTCGCGAACGCCTGCCAGAAGTCCTCAACCAATTCCGAATCGAACGAACCGATCTTGGCGGAGGGGATCTGCACGCGGTAGACGAAAAAGGGCCGGCCACTCAAGTCGACCACCGTCCGCACCAACGTCTCGTCCATCGGCATCGTGTTGTAACCATACCGACCAATCCCCGCCTTGTCCCCCAGGGCTTCCCGGAACGCCTGCCCCAGGCAAATGCCGATATCCTCCACCGTGTGGTGGTCGTCGACTTGCAAATCGCCGATCGCTTCCACCTCGAGGTCGAACCGGCCGTGGTGCGCAAAGAGCTCGAGCATGTGGTCGAGAAACCCCACGCCCGTCGTGATCGACGCGCGGCCCGAACCGTCCAGCTCGAGTGCCACGGTGATCTCGGTCTCCTTGGTCTTCCGCTCGATCTTGGCTGAACGTGCCATGCATGCCTCCTTCCACCACCGACGCCCGACGAACAGCCGGCCAGCCGTCTATCGGCCGCTCAAGAGCTCCGCCATCATCCCCAACAATACCTCTTGCTGAGATTCGGTCCCCACGCTGATGCGCAGGCCATCTCCCCAACCGGGAAAGTCCATGTACCGGACGAGAATCCCTCGCTCCTTCAATCCCTCATACAGAGCCTTCGCCTCGTGCTCCGGATGCGTGCACCATACAAAGTTGGCCCGCGAAGGCACCACCTGCATCCCCAACTCGTCCAATTCTCGCTCGAGCGTCCGGCGGTTGGCAGTCACACGAAGAAGATTCTCCTCGAACCACCGCGAGTCGGATAGTGCGGCCGTGGCCCCGACGATCGACAACAAATCACAGTTGTACGAATCCTTCACCTTGGCCAGCTCGGCGATCATCTGCGGCTGAGCCACCACATAGCCGAATCGCAACCCCGCCAAAGCGTAGGATTTGCTCAGAGTCCGCACCACGAGGATCTTCTCGCACTGCTTTACAAGAGACACGCACGTGTCACCCGCAAAATCGGCGTAGGCTTCGTCGACGATGAGCGGGCACGGAAGACGCTCGGCAAGCTCCAAGATCTGGTCTCTCTCCACCCACGTGCCGCTCGGGCTGTTGGGGTTCGGCAGATAAACCAACTTCAAGTCGGAAGACGGTTCGCCGAAGGAGCGAGGCAGTCTCCATCCCTCCTCGAACGGCACCTCTTCCCAGCGAGCTCCCTGAATCTCCGCCAATGTCCGGTACAGGATGTAACTGGGATAGGGGAAACGAACGCACTCCCCCGCTCCGACAAATGTGCGCGTGCAGATCGTGAGAATGTCGTCGCTGCCGTTGCCGCAGAGAATCCAATCGGCGGGGACGCCGAGGCGGTCCGAGGCCACCTGGCGGAAAGCATCGGCCAACGGATCGGGATAGCGCGCCAAACGTTCGCCCGGCACGCGTCTGATCGCCTCGATCACCTTCGGCGACGGCGGGAAAGGGTTTTCGTTCGTGTTGAGTTTGATGAACTTCGCATGCTGAGGCTGCTCACCGGGAACGTACCCCTGCATCTTCGCGATATCAGGCCGCACATACTCGTTCATGACTGCTGCCGCCGTATCAGGACGCTGTCCCGGTGTGCCGTCAAACCTTCCCTTTCCGCCATGTGCGCAACCCAGGACGCCTCCGCCACTAGCCCCTCTTGAGAATACTCGATGACGCTGTGGCTGCGCAAGAACGATGTCGCTGCCAGTCCACTTGCAAACCGTGCCGTTCCGCCAGTCGGCAAGACGTGCGAAGGCCCGGCGACGTAGTCCCCCAAAGCCACCGGGGTGTGTGCTCCAAGAAACACGGCGCCTGCGGTCGGGATCTGCTCGAGCAACTCGCGCGGGCGAGCCGTCTCGATGTGCAAATGTTCCGGTGCCAACTCCCGGGCAACCTGGCACGCCTCCCATTCATCTCGCGCCAGCACCAATCGGCCATACTCTTCCAGCGCCACGCGAGTCACGTCGGCTCGGTCGAGCGTTTCCAGCCGCCGCGCGACTGCTTCGTTGACCGCTTCGAGCACCGAAGGGAGCCAGGTCACGAGAACTGCCGAGCCGGGTGAGTGTTCGGCTTGAGCCAGCAAGTCGAGGGCGACCCAGTCGGGTGACACCGAGTCGTCAGCGATCACGACGACTTCGCTGGGACCGGCGATCGCGTCGATGTCGACATGCCCGAAGACATGTTTCTTGGCAAGAGCCACAAAGAGGTTGCCCGGCCCGACGATCTTGTCGACCGCCGCGATGCCTTCCACGCCGTACGCCAGTGCGGCGACGGCCTGCGCTCCGCCAACGCGGTAGACCTCACGAATGCCCAACTCCTGACAGACCGCCTGTACGTCGGGATTGTCCGCACCGAAGGGCGTCGGCGGAGCAACCACCGCCAACTCGGTAACGCCGGCCGCGAGCGCCGGAACCGCCGTCATCAACACCGTCGACGGATAGGCGGCAGCGCCGCCCGGCACGCAGATCCCCACTCGTCGCAGCGGGACGTAACGATGCTCGAGCACAATCCCTGGGTCCCGCCGAACCACGACCGACTCGGGAAGAATCTGCGACTGAAAGGCCATTAGCCGATCACGTATCGCCCGAATCGTCTCGAGAAACTCGGGATCGGCCGCGCGATGAGCCTCCTCGAGTTGCTCCGGCGAGACACGCAGCTCGCTCGCCTCCAGCGTACGCCCGTCCAACTGTTGCGTGTAGCGCAGGACCGCTTCGATGCCGCGCTCGGCCACTTCCCGGCAAATCCGCTCGACGACCTGCATCGGGGCTAACGCTTCTCCGAAAACATCGAGCGTCTTTTGTCGGCCCGCTTCGCTGACGATGTCTCCTCGAGGACTCAGCTTCTGCCGAAGTTCCTCAAGAGCATCGCGAGCCGAGGCGCTGCGCGTGTCGATGCGGATCATGGCAAGGCTTTCTTGGGACGAAGGCGAACATCGGATGGAGCGGGGAGTGGAGAGGCCCGGAAGGGGCGAGCGGATCATTTTGAGCCGCAACGGCGGTCCGATCAAGTGGCGAGCCGTTTCGCGCAGAATCTACGCTGCGCGGGACTGCCCACCTCCCAGGTTGAAGAGGCCGAAGATGGCTTCCTGGGTCCATCCCGAGGGAACCCCGCTGCTGGCATGAGAGAACACGGTCTCCATCAACTGACGTTTCTCCTCGAGGACCTCGTGAATCCGTTCCTCGATCGTCCCTTCCGCCATCATGCGTGTCACTGTCACCGGCCCCGCTGCACCAATCCGATGCGCCCGATTGATCGCCTGGTCTTCCACCGCTGGATTCCACCACCGGTCGAACAAGAAGACGTACGTCGCGAATTGGAGATTGAGCCCCACACTGCCGGCGCCATAACTCATTAACAACACATGCTTCGTGTCGTCGCGACGAAAACGCTCGATGACCGCGTCACGCTGGCCCATCGGAACGCGGCCATGGTATTGCAGGACACCGAAGGGCGCAAGCCGGTCGGCGAGACGCTCTAGTGTCTGAACCCACTGGCTGAAGACAATCGCCTTTTGGCCGCTCGCTGCCACTTCCTCCAGATCGGCCGCAAGCTGCTCCGCTTTGGCACTCTCCCCCGAAGCCGGATCGAAATTGCAAATCTGCTTCAGCCTCAAGACCAACTCGAACACGTGATGAATGGTGACCTCTTCGCCCATCGATTCGAGTTGCAACACGCCTTCGTCCTCGGCGCGCCGATACGTTTCCCACTGCTGAGCCGTCAACTGAATGCGTGCATCGCGATGGAGCTTGGGCGGCAAGTCGGACAAGACTCCATCCTTCGTGCGCCTCAAAATGAAATCCCCACTCGCCTCGCCTAACTGATGAACGTTCATTTCAGTCGACAGGTAACCGGGCATCAGGAAATCGAAGATCCCGACAAGATCGTCGGTGCTGTTTTCGACGGGTGTTCCGGTGAGCGCCCATGCGCGGCTGCGCTCGATCGCCTTGACAACAAGGTGCGTCGAACTATGGCGGTTCTTGATCCGTTGAGCCTCGTCCAGAACGACTAAGTCGAACCGCACGTCGTCCGACGTCAAGTAATCTCCGTCGCGCAAGAGCAACTCATAGTTGGCGATCTTCACGATGGCGCCCGGTTGCTGCCACATCCAGCGACGCCGCACCGGTCCTCCCCGAATGACCACCGTCGGAATCTCCGGCGCCCACAAAGCGAACTCGCGCTGCCAATTCGTCACCAACGGCTTGGGACAGACCAGCAGGACACTCGCCACCTCGCGGCGGCGAGCCAGTAACCGGATCGTCGTGATCGCCTGCATCGTCTTCCCCAATCCCATCTCATCCGCCAAAACCGCCGCATGACGTGCGTACAGGAAAGCGATCCCGTCCAGTTGGTAAGGGAAAGGTTCGAAAGGAAAGTCGAGTCGCTCGACCTGAAAAAGGCGTTCTAAAGGAGGTTGCAATAGGAAAAGCAAGCGGTCTTCGAGGCGCACCAGGTCCCGGGGCGGTCGGAGGCGTGTGCAGCGAGCAGCCGCCGGTCGGTGACCATTCGAACCGACTAGCGCTGGCGGAACGCTTCGCCCCGTCCTTGTATGAAGGAGTGGCTTCTCGCCGCCTTTGGCGTGAGTCGACTCGTCGGAAAAGAAACACGAGGTGACTTTCACGGGCGGCAAACCGACACGAAACGACAAGACCTTCGACCGGCTCAACTTGCTTTTGGCCGACTCGCCTCGAGTTCCGTCGTGTTGGACGTCTCGGTCCGACATAGTCTCCCCTCGGTCTTCCTTCGACAATCGATCTAGGCCGCCTTGCGGGCTTCGGCCAGCGCGTCCCGAATCCGCCCCAGCGGTTCCACGAAGTCGACATGCCCGGCAAACGAGGGCCAAGTTCGCCTCGCTCGCTCGAAGTCCTCGGTAAAGTCCCGATGCGCCCACAACCGGTGATCGGCCAGCGAAGGCCCGGGAAGGCAGTCCGCCCACATCTCTGCCGCCGTCGCCATCGAAGCCATCCCTTGCCCCTCTTCCCCGCGCGGTTCCCCGTCGTGCCGGTCGGGATCTCCGAGTCGGTCGCCAATGCCCAAGAGAGGAAACGGCGTCTGGGGCCGAGCCGCCAAGACGTGGGGGCAATCGGTCAACGCCAGCAAGGGTGCGGCTCGCAGAGCACGGATCAGCGCCGGAGCCATGAGTTCCCCGCAGACGTGGGAAACCAGCGTTGGGCCGTAGAGGACCTCGTGGGCCCGACTGGGGCCCACCGGTGCGGTAGCGTGGAACTCGACAGGCCGACCCACTCGATCGACGACCAGCAGCCCCCCCCAGAAACGACGCTGGTCATCCCGTTCGACGGTCAGATACGCAATCGTCCGCCCTCCAGTGCCGGCCGACGGCATGCCACACCCTTCCCAAGTTGCCCAGATTACCAAAATCGACGAGCTGCACTGCACCGGCCGTGCGTCCGTCGAACACCATCGGGCCGGCGCCGCCGCCGGCTTTAAGGAATGTGCGGGCGCTCACGAGCGGCCGGATTGCCGGTCCCGTCCCCCAGTTGCTCGACACTGGGAGAGAATCGGTTATACTAAAGGTCTGTAATCAAGCCTTCTGAGCACAAACAGCTCGCTGGGAAATGGGAACCAACACGGCGAGTATGGTAACAGGCTTGAGCGGTTCTCATGCTCAATGGCCCCACGGATGGTCGTTTCGCGATTTTTGACCTCGATCTGGAGTTCTCAATGTCGACCGAACACCCTTCCATGTCGCCGGTTTTCCAAATCGACGTCTCGGCGGATGCCGCCAATCCTGCCTCGGCCGATTATGATCCCGATCGAGTCATGATCGCGTTGCTGCAGCAGTTGGTCGCTTCCCAGGAGCGGCAGATCCGGCTGCTCGAGGACATCCACCAACAACTGGGGGCTCAGCAACGCCAGCAAGCGGCGGACCTCCAAAATTGGAAGGAGCGGAACCCGGATTTGGCTCAGTGGTGCCGCTACGCGGCCGAGTCGCTCAGCCGCGTGCAGGTGGAGTTCCTCGAGAAGCTCACCAACGAGATCCAGGAAAACGAGGAGCATCTGATGGACGGCGAGTTCATGTTCCATGAGTTCGTCGACCGATTCGGACCTCGCCTGGCCCACCTCAACGGCATGCTCCACGTCTTAGGCCAACTGGCCGCGCCTCCCGATTCGAACAATTCGAACTCGTAGGCGAGGGGCCTCCCTGACAAGGGCCCACCGTCGCCGTTCGCCATGGAGGGGGACGCCATGGACTGCCAGCTCGTTCAGACCGAGACGTCGGATCGTCTTCGACTGGACGGGGCGTGGCAATTCGCCGGTGACGGGAGTCCTGCGGCGCTGCTCCTGCACGGCGTGGGCGGGAACTTCTACGGTTCATCCCTCTTGGCATCGCTGGCAGGTGTTTTGCGAGACCGAGGCTGGTCGGTACTCCGAGCCAACACGAGGGGACACGATCTTGTCAGTCTCGCCGAAGTGAATGGGCGTTACCGCTGGGAGGGTGCGGCTTTCGAAACGGTCGCGCGCTGCGTGAGAGACGTAGCGGCATGGCTTGCCTTCCTGCGCGAGTATCGTCCGGCGCGCACCGCGGTCATCGGCCATAGCCTGGGAGCACTCAAGGCGGTCTATGCGGCCGCCCACGACCCGTCTGCTACCGCCGACACTATTGTTGCACTCTCCCCGCCGCGGTTGTCCTATGCAGCGTTCGCCAACGGCCCGGAGCGCGACGCGTTCCTCAAGACGATCGAACAGGCTCGCGAGGCCATGCGGCGCGGCCGTGCGACCGAGCTGCTAACGGTCAGGACACCGTTTCCTTTGTTGATCTCGGCCAGCGCCTACCTCGACAAGTATGGTCCCGATGAGAACTACAATCTCGAGCGATTCGCGGGCCAGGTTCGCTGCCCGGTTCTCTACGTTTACGGCCAGTACGAACTCGAATCCGGAGGCACGCCCTTCGCCGGCATCATCGAGGCGATCCAACGGCTGCCCCACACGGGCCCACCTCCGCAGTTCGTCACGATCGATGGGGCCGACCATTTCTACACCGACCGCCACGACGAAGTCACACGAGCCGTGATACAATGGCTGACAGTGGAAGAGTAAGCGATCGTTCCTGGAAGTGTTCTGCCTATCATGGAATCGGAGCCTCACAATAGCCAATGGCTACGATCCATTTTTCGGCGACGAGCTAGACCACAAACATATTCCGTGCAAGTGATAGGTAGGAATCTCCATGTCCGAGTTCGCGGATGCAGACAGTGCTGCGTGGGAATCAATACGACGAATAGGGTATCTCGAATATGACATGGGCGCTGTGCCTCAACTGTGGCGAAGTAAAATTCGGAGCAATCTGTCCATGCCCAAAGTGCGATGTTGCATCCACGGGCGACATGAACCTAGATATCGCTTTTAGCGACCACCGAATGGCCAAAGAAACACTCCGGGAACTAGGGGGCGTCATTGCCGCAATCCACGCAGTGTCCAACGACGACGAACTATGCTTCTGGACTTTCATTTGGTACATTTCGACGAATCATTCCTCGATACTCAGTGTTGACCTTGATCCGGATCTGCAAGACCAGTGCGATGCAATCCTGCAGCAGGCTCAGTTGCCGAATGTTACAATGAGACCATCACCGCGCGGAGAGTGAGGAACGAGACGCATGAGGCAATGGCAAGAAGTAGTGGATTGCAATTCTAGAAACCAATCGCAAATACTAAAGAGTGAATGGGAGACCATCGGATGAAGCTGAGCGGGGATGGGGGTCGAGCTTCACGCCGAAATCTACCTCGCCGGCAACATTTCCGCTGGCGTAGATTGGTACGTTAGCGCAATTGTGTCAATCTCGCGGCTCCTCGTGAGAGGCACGGCTATTGGCCGCAGGCCGGTGAACATGACCGCCGTTGCTTTCGCCATGCCACAACTTACTTGAGAACGCCACCGATTTCCCCTCCCGCGCCTGTGGCAACTCGCGTTGTCCCCTCTGAGAATCGAAGGACTCACGACGATGCTCTCACTTCATTCAGCTCCAGATACTTGCCCGAAGCGGAACTGTGGGCTCGGTTTGGCGAGCTCATGTTACGCTGTCGGACTGGCTGTGCTCTTGTGCTTCGCCTCTTTCACGCCTGGTCGTGCTGCCGGTCCGGTCGTGTTTCGAGCGGGCGCTGCGGCGGTCGACATCACGCCAAAGCCGGGTGTGCTGCTGGACGGAACGATCAGCAAACCCGGCCCCGTTCGCGGGATCCACGATCACCTGCATGCTCGAGCCCTCGTGCTGGACGACGGCCGAACCCAAGTCGCCATTGTCCTTGTCGACGCGTGCATGATCGGCAAGGACGTCGGAGATCGCGCTCGCTCGCAAATCGCGAAGAAGACGTCTCTCCCACCATCCCATGTCTTGATCGCCGCCACCCACACGCACGCAGCGGTCCGAGCCATCCACGTCGGCACCGGCCCGCTGGATAATGAGTACCACCGGATGTTGGCGCAACGCATTGCCGAGGCCGTGATCCAGGCGAGTGAAAACCTGGCGCCGGCTGAGATCGCCCACGGCTCGTTTGAGCGGCCCGATTACCTGGCCTGTCGCCGAGTCCTTTGCGAGGCCGGTTCGGTGGGCCCCAACCCGTTCGGGGAGACGGGCGAGCGGGTCGCGTCGGTGGCCATGCCCAAACGCAAGCCGATTCGGCCGGCCGGGCCCGTCGATCCCGAGTTCTCAATCGTGGCGGTTCGGCACGCCGACGGGCGCCCGCTCGCCGTGCTTGGAAACTACAGCGTCCACTACTGCGGAGGCTACGCGCGCGGCATGGTCAGTGCCGACTACTTCGGCTGCTATGCCCGGGCCCTCGAAGAGAAACTCGACGCCGGCTCCGACCATCCTCCCTTCGTCGGTATCCTCAGCAACGGCACGAGTGGCAATACGGGGGCGATTCAAACCGGAGGGAAGCGATACCGGCCTTTCGAATGGATGAAAATCGCCGGACGCTCGCTGGCTCGCCAAACGATGGACACTCTTGCGTCACTCGCATACAAGAAAAATGTGAAGCTTGCGGTGGCCACATCGGAACTCGCGTTGGGCGTTCGCAAGCCGTCACCAGAACGCATCGAGTGGGCTCGAAGCGTTCTGCAAGAGCGGAAGGACAAGTCTCGCTGGCCGCACCACTGGACTCCAATCTACGCCCGCGAGACTCTCCATCTGGCCGAGTACCCCGATAAGGTAACGGTAACACTTCAAGCCATTCGGATCGGGGACTTGGCGATCGCCGCGGCACCGTGCGAAGTGTTTGCCGAGACGGGACTGGCGATCAAGAAGGCAAGTCCTTTCCCGGACACGTTCATCATCGAACTGGCCAACGGCTACGGCGGTTACTTGCCGCCTCCGCAACAGCATGCACTCGGCGGCTATGAGACCTGGCCGGCTCGTTCGAGCTTCCTAGAACTCGAGGCCGAACCGAAAATTCGTGGCGAACTGGTGCGACTATTGGACCAACTACACAAAGGAACGGCTCGGGAAACTGAGGACGAACCATGATCGGTCGAACCTTCTTTGGTTGGGCATGGCTGGTGGCCGGGCTCGCAGGCGGGTGGCTCCACGCCGCAGATCCACGACCGCACATCGTCGTCTTTCTGTCGGACGACCACACCTGGCGGGATTCCTCGGTCTACGGTTCGGCGGAAGCTCCGACGCCGAACATGGCACGCCTGGCGGCTGCCGGGATGACGTTCGACCGGGCGTTCGTCGTATCGCCCTCGTGCGCTCCCAGCCGCGCGGCCCTCCTGACCGGAATGTACCCAGCCCGCAACGGCGCCGAACCGAATCATTCGCGACCGCGTGCCGACATCCGAAAGCTCCCAGCCTACCTGCAACAACTGGGGTATCAGGTCGTGGCATTTGGTAAGGTCGGACATTACAAGCAGACGGCCGAGTACGGGTTCGACATTTCGCGACACAACGGCTATCACGAAGATATCGCGATCCCGAAGGCGCTCGAGTGGCTTGAAGCGCGCGACGATCCTCGTCCGCTGTGCCTGTTCGTAGGCACGAATTGGCCGCACGTTCCGTGGCCCGAAAAAGCGGACTCGGTCGATCCGTCCCAAATCCGCATTCCGCCTCATCATGTAGATACCGAAGAAACGCGTCGCTGGCGAGCTCGGTATCTTGAAGCCGTGGCCATCATGGACCGCGAGTTGGGACAGGTCTACGATCTGGCTCGCAAGAAACTGGGCGACAATGTGCTTTTCATCCACACCAGCGACCACGGAGCCCAGTGGCCTTTCGGAAAGTGGAACTTATACGAAGACGGGATCCGTACTCCGCTCATTGTGAGTTGGCCGGGTAGGATTCGGCCGGGGACGCGTTCGCAGGCGATGGTCTCATGGATCGACATCTTGCCGACAATCGTCGAAGCCGCCGGCGGCCAGGCACCCCAAGAGATCGACGGCCGGTCCTTTCTCCCCGTTCTGGAAGGAAAAACAGATACGCACCGCTCGTTGATCTTTACCACACACAGTGGAGACGGCACCTTCAATGTCTTTCCCATGCGCAGCGTCCGGACAGCCGACGGGTGGAAATACATCCGCAACCTGCATCCAGAGTTTCTCTATGCGACGCATATCACAAGGAGCACCGGGAGTAGCGAGTATTGGCCGAGTTGGCTCGATCGAGCTCGAACCGATGTCGAAGCACGCCGTCTCGTTCGCCACTACCTGCGCCGACCGGCCGAAGAGCTCTATGCCACGGCTCATGACGCGTTCGAGCAGCGCAATTTGATCGACGATAAATCGCAGCGGTCGCGGTTGGAGTCGCTGCGCCGGCAACTGGATCAGTGGCTTCGGGAAATGGGAGATAGACTGACGGTCTACGGTACGCCTCAGCAGGTCCCTTCCGACGATCGCCCCAATTTCGTCGTCGTCTTCATCGACGATATGGGGTGGTCCGACCTGGGCTGCTACGGAGGAACAACGCCGACGCCCCACCTCGACCGCCTGGCTCGAGAAGGCCTTCGTTTCCAACAGTTCTATGTGAACTCGCCGATTTGTTCCCCCTCACGCGTTGCGTTGACGACGGGCCAGTATCCTCAACGTTGGCGTATCACCTCGTACCTGGACAATCGGCGGCGGAATCGCGAGCGGCAGATGGCAAACTGGCTGCTGCCGCGGGCTCCCGTCTTGGCTCGCCAACTCCGCCAGGCAGGTTACTTGACCGGGCACTTCGGCAAATGGCACATGGGCGGCCAGCGAGATGTGGGCAACGCACCTCCCATCGTTCGATACGGTTTCGATCGGTCGCTGACCAACTTCGAGGGACTGGGGCCTCGCGTCCTGCCGCTGAAAGATGCGTACGACGGCCGACCCCCGCAAAGGCACGATCTCGGATCGGCGAATCTCGGGAAGGGACCGATCTACTGGGAAGATCGCTCGCAGGTGACAAGTGCGTTTGTCAAGGAAGCCATTCGGCTGATCGACCATGCAGAGGTGACGGGGCAACCGTTCTACATCAACGTGTGGCCCGATGATGTGCACTCCCCCTTCTTCCCGCCTCGGGATCTGCGAGCCCAAACCGATGGCAGCAAGAAGAGCCTTTACCAAGCCGTCTTGCAGGCGATGGACCGGCAACTCGGTCCGTTGTTCGACCGGATTCGCTCGGATAGCCGCTTGCGCGAACGGACGATCATCCTCGTGATGTCGGACAACGGCCCGGAAGCGGGCGCAGGTTCGAGTGCTCCGTTGCGCGGCGGCAAGACGTGGCTCTATGAAGGAGGTGTCCGTTCGCCGCTGATCGTGTGGGCTCCCGGGTTCATGAATCCCGATGCCATCGGAACTGTCAACGCGACTTCGGTGCTCTGTGCGCTCGACATCAACCGTTCGCTCTATTCGCTGGCGGATGTCCCGCTCCCAAAAGCGAGGCTCGATGGCGAAGACCTCTCGGCCACGC
The DNA here is from genome assembly GCA_015490875.1 of Planctomycetaceae bacterium. Classification (GTDB taxonomy): domain Bacteria; phylum Planctomycetota; class Planctomycetia; order Pirellulales; family Pirellulaceae; genus S141-3. The sequence goes on along the minus strand of WFWZ01000110.1, from coordinate 1,843 downwards.
TATTGGGACGAGCCTCCGATTCTCGCCAGGCGCCGATCTTCTGGAGTCGGCCTCCCGACCGTCCTGGCGTACCAGTACGACCGAATCCCGACTTGGCTGTTCGCGCGGGCCGGTGGAAGTTCTATGTCCATGAGAACGAAGGTCGGGTCGAGTTGTACGATCTCGAGGCGGACGTGCGCGAAACCCGAGATGTCGCCGACGAACATCCGGAAGTCGTGAAGCGACTTCGCCGCGCGATCGAGTCGTGGCGCCGCGAAATAGGAACCCCACTGGGCATCCAGTAAAACCCCACACCACTAATAAGTCAGCCCGCTCTTGCGAATGTGAACGAACGGCTTTTCCGCATCGAAGCGACTCCCTTTACCAGCGCCCGTCAGTTCGACGGCATAGACGACATGATCGCCACACGTCATCGAACCGCTGACGCGCCCCTCGAGGTACCCTAGGCAGTCGCGCAGCGCCGGCAGGCCACACGAAGTTTCCGTCGTTTCGATGCCCTCAAAGGCTGGAGCATCCGGCTCGAAGCCACGACCGAAGTGTTTGAGCATGTCGGTTTGCGATTGGCCCAGAAGGTTCACCACGAGATGCGGATAGTCGGCCAGCCAGTCATTCAGGTATCGCTTCGCCGCCACCGCCACCGTGACGCTGGGAGGCTCGAAGCCGGCCTGCATCACCCAACTCGCCAGCATACCTGTCTGGCGCCCCTTGCCGTCTCCAGCCGTGACGATAAACAGACCGCTGGGTACTTTGCCCAACACCGCGGCCAGAGCCTCATCCGGTCCCGCCTTCGCTTCATCCGTCATTCCGATACTCCTTGTCATGTGGAACTAGGAAAGCTTCCTGTTTTCGAGACCATCCAAGCCTGCTGGTAGTCTCCTCATCAAGTAGTATCATGCTTGAGCGTCGTGGTTGCCATGGGTGGCGGAAACGCTGCACGTGTTTTGTTATGTCGATCTCTTCGGGAATCAACTACCATGTCTGCATCCCCAGTCGCCATTGTCACGGGCGCCGCCGGCGGCATCGGCGCCGCCACTGTTCGTGCTCTTCACACGGCCGGCTACCGCATATCGGCGTGGGACGTCGATACTTCCGGGCTGGCCGATCTCCCCGAAGGAATCGACCGGCAGCAAGTCGACTTGACCGACGTCGGAGGACTCGAGGCGGTGGTCGAACGCATCCATCGGCGGCTGGGGCGGATCGACCTGTTGGTCAACAATGCGATCTGGCGAGAAATCGCCCCGTTGACTTCGATCAGCCTCGAGTCGTGGGAGCGCACGCTGCGCATCGGTCTCACAGCCCCCGCATTCCTCGCCAAATGGACCGCCGAACGGATGCCCGATTCGGGAGGTGTGATTGTCAATGTCTCCAGCATCATGGCCGACCGCGCGGGAGGGATCAGCCCCGCGTACGTCGCCGCCAAAGGAGGACTCGATTCACTCACGTACGAGTTGGCCGTGGTGTACGGGCCGCGACGCATTCGTGTCGTCGGGATCCGACCGGGCGCCGTCGACACGGCCCGCAGCCGCGATTACGGAAAGCGTTCTGCCGAACAGGAGGAAGGCTCGGCGACCGACGCGCTGCGCCAGTGGAGTTGCGACCATGTGCCTCTGGGCCGTTGGGCCGATCCGGAGGAGATCGCCGCCATGATCGTTGTCTTGGCAAGTGACGCCGCCAGCTATATCACCGGCACGACGATCGACATCGACGGCGGCTGGAGCCACGCCCATTTTCCTCGCTCCCTCCAACAAAAGGCGGTCGAAGGGTAAGGGAGGTGTGAGGGGTGAGGGGTGAGGGGGTGAACAAGATGCCGGCATCCGTGTCCACTTGGTCCACCGTCCACTGT
>WFWZ01000109.1 GCA_015490875.1 Planctomycetaceae bacterium | reverse complement strand
TTCCACCGCAGCACGACGCGAGCTCCCTGGCCGGTTTCGAGTTCCAGATCGCACTCGGTGGTTCCGCTGATGGCCAGAGGTGGAAGCTCGACGAAGGCGGGCGACGTCCTGGATGGTGGCTGCGGCTTGGACGCGGCCGGGTGGGTGTTGGAGGCGGCAGTTTTGGGCGAGTGGCCGTCGAGCCGCCTTTTGAGCCAGTAGTAGTCGAGTTTGAGTTCACGAGAGGCTTTGGCGATCCCGTGGGTCTTGGCCACGTGGCAGGCGAGTTCCCAGAGTTTTTCGGGAATGCGGGTTCGCTTGGTGGGCTTACTCTTTCGCCAGGAGGCGAAAGCGTGGGCGGCTTCCTGGAGATCGGACCGCTCGGACGGGATGGGCTGGTGCATGTCGGGGCTTCTATGGCTCGAGGTTCGTACGACCTCCAACCTACCGCGTCCGCCTGAAAACGTCGCACACGCTCACCGAAAGCTTACGATGATGAGGGCGCGCAAACGCGCTAAAAGCACAGGGACTCGACATTGACCTCAGCAAACCATTTTCCTACCGTTTGCAAGGCCGTAGGGGAAAGCTTTTGAGTGAACAGAATGGCCAAACGCCTCTTCGGCCTGGAACAAGCGACGTAAAAGAGATTCCGATTACGCTCGAAGGCGTCGTGTTTGTTCTTGGGAATGTGGGCACTGTCTCTGGCCAACTCGAACATCTCGTTGAAGTTATACCGATTCCAACCTCTACCAACAACGACGAGTACGTTCTCGAACTCGACGCCCTTGACGCCATGCTTCGTCTCGAATGGAGAATGGCCGGCCAGATAGCGGCAAAGAGCGACAACTTCCTGGTACGGAACGGCCCGCAGTTTCTTGAGCTCCCCTAGTATGCGCGGCATCTCCTCGCCCGCGTCCAGGTCGAACTCCCGCAATTTTTGTTCACGGCGCTCGACGGCATCCGGAACCCTCGGTCGGCGAACCGAGAGCAAATGGTCCATTACGTCGCCAACGGTCCCACATTCTCTCAGCTCAATCAGCTTGTCCATGGCGTCAGACCATTCCCTCTTGTCGGCCCGGGAGCGGATCGCCGGCACGTTGTATCCGCATGCCCGGAACATCTCCCCGTATTTCTTGGCGAGGTAAGCCTCGCAGGCCGGCTCCAGAACGTCGGCGAAATAGGCGATATGTGAATGCTCCTTTTTCGTGAAAGAATCGTTGGACTCGAAGACGTTAGGAATGCTGGGATATCCCTGCTTGCCAGCGAGTACGCGATGGGTGAGCATTAAGATCTTGGTAATCTCGGGAGAGAGGTCCCATCCGTCATCGACAAGACGTTCCAAGACACACTGAAGTGCCCTGTCTGCTGCATCAGCGGGAAGGTCTCCGTCCCAGTGGCTGCCGGTCCTGCGGGCACCTGCCCAAGTATTCGTATGGAAGATGCGAACACTTCCCTGCTCCTTTGGATTGACGACGAATTGAGGCAGTTCGGGCCTCATACGGTTCAAACATTCGACGATCGCTGAAACCGACCGGAAGTTTGCCTCCTTGCCTATGACGGCCAGGGCTGGATGTTCGATCTTTCCGCATCCGTTCCCGTATATCTTCTGCCAGTGGTCGCCGAAGAAGCCGAATTGTGGTGATCCCTCCTGCCCGAGGAAGTGGGCCTTGATCGAGTCGATCCACTGGGCGTTGGTGTCCTGGTACTCGTCAATCAAGATGATTGGGTATTTGTCCGCGAGGATGCGCCTAAACTTGGCGTTATCCATAAGAGCGATAGTCAGGTCAAGAACATCGTTGTGATGGATGGAGACACGACGGTCGTCTATGCTTCTGTGCCCAAGCTCGTATTCAATGGTACGCTCGCCGAGGTCGCCGACTTCAGCAATCCTTTCGACCCAGTGCTGGAGCTGCAGCAGCTGTTCCCGAAGCTGTCTTTGAAAGCCGCTGATGAGCGACCAGCAGAATGCATGAATGGTATTGCAATAAATAAGCGGATTCCGGTCGGTTCGGGCGTCTATTTCGTCTTTCGCCACATTGGTGAAGGTGATGCAGGCAATTTTCTGATGCTGTTTCGACAAGATGAATTGATAGCGGTCAATGAGGAAGTGTAACGCCCTAACGAGCGTATAGGTCTTTCCAGCACCAGCGCCAGCTTCGACGAGAAAACTCTTTTTGCGCTCAAGGCACCCATATACCTCGGCGAGGGCTTTTTGGCTGGCCTCTTCAGCCGGGCTCAACTGTTCCGCGATCTCAGCCATCTTGCACCGCTGTTTCGTTGGCGTTGGTGGTGGGCACTTGGCCGATCGACGCGTTCGTGTCAGGAATGCCTTCAATTGCCAGCCATCTCAATCCGTCGAGGATGTAGCCGGGCGCTGTCCAGCCTGTTTCCTCGATGGCGTATTTGAGTGCGAATTGGGATTTTTTGATCTCCTTGAGCTTGTCCCATGCACTTTGGGCCTGGTCGTCGGGCGTAGCGCCTTGGATACTAAACATATCCGGATTTGCCAGCATAAACGCGTCTTCGAAAGTGCGGCCACAAGGGCCATTCTCGACCTCGGGCCGTTGAAAGGCGATGCGCTTGCGGCCCTCGATCTTCGACGCGTCGTCTTTGGTCAGAAGGGCCGCAAGCGAGGAGTCGCTGTCGGTGAACCATCTCCGGAGACATGAATTGCTCGTGGCCGTTCCCTGATGCACCGGACAGGCTGCCCCGCCGGGGGCAGCGACGGAGTCGAGGTCCGTAATGATGAGTGTCGGGAGCTCAAGAAAGTCGAGAAGGTCGAAGAATAGATGTGCGTATGCGCCTCCAACCTCCATGATCGTCACGTACTGGCTGGACAGATTGGGCAAGTTGGGCTCAGCCTCCTCCAGCTTTTCGATGATAACCGGCAACAGCAAACGCTCACTGGTGCCTTCGATCAAGATGGCCTTGTCGGCAAAGAACAGGTCACAGCGAGTCAGGGTCAGATACTGGTGAAGAAATTTTCTGTGCTCTTCCGGAGTTTCACGCAACCCCTCGCGCAGGTCCTTGATCACAGTCTGGCGAACGTCATTGGCAACAGCCGGGTGGAAATACCGGATCGCCTCAAAGCCAGCTGCATTGGCGATGTGGGATGAGTGCGTTGACACGATGAACTGGACCGGCCAGGGAGGAGCACCCTCTTGGTTGCTAAGCTGCTGAGCGATCTTAGACACTTGGCGGATGAACACCTCCTGCATCTGGGGATGCAGGTGAGCCTCAGGTTCCTCAATGAATACGAGATGGACGCCGGGCGCGTTCTGTTCAGCACGGAAGGTACGATAGAAGCTAACGATCCTGAGCAAAATAAAAATGAGGTTGCGCATTCCGAGGCCGTTATAAGATTCCGGCAACAGGACTCCGTGATGGCCAGCGTATCTCACCTTGGTGTGCCGTGAGAGGAGGCGCTCTACGTCAAGTGTCGTCTCCGTCTGCAGCTCGGGTCCATCAAGCCCAGGATAACCGAATGTGCGTAAAGTGGGCATTAGCTTTCCCAGCTCTTTTTTGAAGTCGAGCTCGATTGTTTGCTGAATATCGTGAACGGCTTCTTGTAAAGCTTTAGCGACAGCTTGGTCGGCCTGATTGGCGGTCGGCGATTTTGCGGCAGTAAAGAGATCTTCGAGGATTTTAGCCAGAACATCTGTGTCTTTGGACGTGTCGTCATCGAGCCCTCGTTGAGCGTTCACGAAGCTCGTCATGAGAAGTGACCGGAGAGCACTTACGGTCATCTGCTTGCGATTCGTAGCGTCGTGGGGATCTTCGGCCCATATCTTGGTGCCGAAGAGGGCGGGAACACGCTGGCGGAGCAATTGAAAAAAAGTTAACCGGTCTTCGTCAGTCAATTCGAGGGCAGGTTGGTCGGCGAACAGCGGCTCAATTCTACCATCGCCTAACTCGTACCTCGCGACGACAATTGTCTCATTGCAGTCGGGATCGAGGTCGATGACAAAGTCGCTGAGAGGGCCAAGGGGCTGATCAGGGTCGTATCGGAACCGGAGTCGCAACTCAATGCTCGGGATGAGTGCGCGAACTTCATCGTCTTCCCGGCCCATACGCTTCGCCTTCAGCGCATTGCAAAAACCGTCATATGAAACGCTCGAGAAGTCTTCGATCTGGAATCTTGGGTTCTGATCTGCGACAAACCGGTGGACAATCTCCGAAAGCGATGTCTTGCCGCTATTATTGCGACCGACGACAAGAGTCATGTCATCTTCGAGCGCCAATTCCACATCGGCCAAGAGACGAAAGTTCTTGACTGCGACTTTGTGAATGCGCATGGGTATCCCCTATGTGAGGTACGCTGTTGCCATATAACGCCTCGGCGTTCGCGTGCGGCGCGAAACGCCGTCGGGTGCATCACTGCGTCTCCTTCGTCGTGCCTCGAACGACCGGAACCTGGCATCGAGTGTGAAGACGTACATCAGCAGTGCTTCAGTGAAATCCGGGATGTCCCGGGGATCTTCAGGGGAGACAGCCGTCTCAGCATTGTGAGCAGCTGCGTTCCCGACCGGTGGGACGCCATGCGCCCAGTTCGGCAATCGTGTATCAATGTGTCCGTTGTCCTTCAGGTCGGCGAGGCACCGAGCCAAGTCTCTTCCATTGGCTGACAGAGTTTGCAAAGGACCTCCATCGCCCGGCGACACATAACGGCGCATGCATCATACGATGACGTCGAGTAGGACCGATGCGCCTGAGCGACCGAGCGAACGATCGAATCTGGCAGTCCCTCCAGTTTCGGCCCAGACACTTCCAAATACAAGACGGCTTCATCGGTTACCGTCGCGAACTGCCCGTGGTCTCCGTAGAGGGCTTCTCGCACGAGGGATGGACCGTTACAGTGTCGACACAGGGCTACTGAATAGCGATTGCCATGGCCGTCCGTATCGACTTCGTCGAGTGCATTCACGGCGTCGCTGCGGTACCCGACGAATCCCCTCACAATCACCTTGGCCTCAACCAAGATGTTGCACGTCGGATAGAAGACATCGAAAGTTTCCTTCTGCATCGGCCTCTACCTCGTGCCGGCCGAACGAATTGCCCTCTACCCGTCGGAGTACAGTGCACACGGACAGCTCGCGCGTTGAACTTTGTCACCTCGGAGTGGCGGAGTGCCTGCTATGGGAAGGATTGTAACGGAGGCGAGTGCCCCGATGCAATCGTTTCGGCTGAACTCTGTGCTACCTCCACTCGGCCTCGCCCTATGGCCCTCGTGAACGCTTACGTTTGCTGGTTCCAAGGGCGGCAGATCAGCCGTAACGTCGCCTTCATTCCGGGCTTCGACCTGCTCCTCAACGGGATTCTGTACACGATGGCCTTGTCGTCTCCCTTGGATGCCATTCTTTCCGCTTCGAGCTTCTTGATCTTGGAAGGCGACGCATCCCAGGGTCCTCGCATGCGCGAGCCGTCGCTGATGCGATAACGGACCAACCACTCGCTTGATTTCTTCCCCGGCGGTGTCGCTTCGAGGAAGATCGTCTGATCGAAGAGCGTCGATCCCTCGTGATGCTCGCGATTCCAAAAGCTGCCGTCGATGTAGTAGTCGGGCACGCGGACTTTGAGTGCGACGGCGAAACCAAGCGACGCCCGTTCCTGGTCCACTCGCTGGTCGCTGCTCAGGTAAGCCGAAAACAGGTGTGGATTCCGCCGCCGTCCCGTTTTCGGGAACATCTCGTCGAACTGGCGCAACACGGCGGATTCCTCCTCGCACACGCGTCGGTGCAAGTTCCAACGGCATCCGCGCACACTCACCACGACCTCGAAGTGATAGGAGGCTCGAATCTTCTTTCCTTTTTGCTTCGCCTTTTCGACCGAATCGGGTAAAGAAAGTTCACGCACGGCCAGAATCCCATCGACACGCACGTCTCCGAAGAGAAATCTGCGGAGGTTCTGGTAGCCTTCCTCGGAATTGACAATTCCGAACGGGCCCGAGTGACTGCGGTGGACGAACGCTCGCGGCGCCGAAACAGTCGGGCCGGTTGGCGATCTCCGATCGAACACCGTGGCATTGGATATGCGCACCAGCCCGTCGCTCATCGGGCCGGCGAAATACCGAGACAGTCCTTTCGCGACTGCATAGTCGCGGTTGTCCGTGCCGACCAGACAAAAGAAGTGGCTGGCATCGAAGGCACCGTTGAGGTTGTCCACACGTTGCGAATCGGTCAACCCGAGGTATTTGGCCATGGTCTGCCGGTTGAAGTGGTCTAGGTTGTTGGAGGACAGGAACTCGGGAACATTGCCGATCCATTTGAGATCAATTCCATTGTGGGGCGTTGCGTATGTGAACACCTTATCGACTGCCTCAAGTGCTTCCTTAACCGTACCGTCCGAAATGTACCGCTGGCGCAGTTTCTGGTTTTGAAGAAAGCAACGGATGATCAGTCCTCCCATCGAGTGGCCGACCAGGTAGACGCGAAACCGTTCGCGATCCTTTTCGCTCGGGCCGCACATTCGGTTCCGAAGACGCAGAATGAGTCCTGCCAGTCCGAGCGCATAATCCTCCATCGAAGCGCGTTCTGGTTCGATCTCCAACGGTGCGGCTTCGCCGCTCAGCAAAGAAGTAAGTTCGCCCTTGTCGTAATACCTGTAGATGACCACACTTCGATAGGGAAGCGCGGCATCCGGCGACAGCATCTCGCCGCTTGTGTAGACGTCGCGATAGCCGTAGTCCTTCATGAGTCGAATGAGCGGTGACTCGAAATAGTGACGAACCACGGTCCCATCGGGCATCTGCCTCAGACGAGTAGAACCCAAATTGAACCCCATATAGGGCGTCTCCACCGTCTTCTCCATGTCGTCTTCGGTCATGGCGTAGCCACGGACGAAGATGATCGGGTAGTAAGGCGGCGTCCACATCTGAGTCTTCAACGGTTGTCTCTTTTTGGCCATCCCGATTCCTCCCAGCCGAATAACACGTGCACGACAGCCATACATCTGTCACCGCTCCAGGTTACTCTAACCAACGCTACCCGGAAAGTCAGTAAACCGCTGCAGAGGGGTGGCTAGATACCTCTGCGGAAGGTTGGTGGAACAGAATAGAACGTTTCATCGAGTCCGTTTCTTGACGAGCGCGTAGGCGCGGAGTACGATCGCAATTCCGATACGGCTGTTGGGGGTCAGCCGTTTGCACATGGCCAGGAGTGCGAGTTGGGTTGGACGGCGACCACGGCGCCGGCCCATGGGTTCGAAGGTGGGCGCATCTCGATGAACGACCACATGAAGCCGGACATTTCATGGTTGTCACGCGCTTCGCTTCCCAGCGTCATCGTGTTGGCGGCCATCATCTACACCGCTGTGACGTTCATCCCGCCGCTCGCAAGCACCCGGCCTTTGAGAAGCCTTCCGAATTCTCCAGATGCGAGTCCACACAGCGAGTTCACAGCGCCTTTGCCGCTCTGGGAGGATCCCCTCAAGGCTGTTTACGAACGTGCATCGAACGAGGAGAGCAGCCAGAAGAAGCCTAAAACACGGCCCCTGGCGCTTCCCATCCGGAAGTCGGAGAACACGCTTATCTTGCCGGTCATGCTTCGGGGAGGCGGGAGGCCGGCGGACGTCGAGAGTAGAATTCGGCAGCGTTACGCAGTAATCGCGGGACTCACGACGGCGCTCTATGAACCCTCATCGTCCGCGAAAATGCAACACTTCCAACTTTGCCTAAAGGATGATGCGGGGCTCGTCTCACGGAATCTTTTGATTCCTTACGAGATCTACAGACCAGTGCGTTCCGACCGGGCGTATGACGACGAAAAGGACCCGCTGTTCGAGAAGGTCCTTGTGCTGTGGATCGACTCGGAGCGACTGCTTCCTGAGAAGCCGCTTCTCTCGCTGAAGCAAGTCGTTTATGGAGTAATAAATCTGTTCGACTCGAGAGACAGTGAACCGGGGGCTTCGAAGGCGAAAACGAAGCCAAGGACGAAGATCGGGAACTCGGATAAGACGAAAGCGCCCCCGAAGGACGAAACCGAACGTCCGCAGAAGCACAACTCCAGCTCAAAAAAGAAAAGTTCCGATCCGGAGCAAGACACGAAAGCTGCTGTGGAGAAGAAATCCACAAAGTCGGAAACCAGGCAGGAAGACGCGACTCCGAAGAAGGAGAATCCAAAGGATACGCATAAAAAGAGTACGAAGCAGAAGACGAGTCCGAACGCGGCAAAGGTGCAGCCGGAGAAGAAGACCCCGAGCCGCGAGGGTGAGACCAAGCGATCAGAAACGAAGAACACGGAGGCGGAGAAGAAGGCTGCGACTCCAGAAAACGAGAGCACGAGTCAGAAAAACGCAAATCGGGGGAGCAAGAACACGACTTGCGACGAGAAGGACAAACCTTCCTACTGTGTCGTCGTGTTGGGGCCGTCCTCGAGCGACCAGTTGCTGGTTATGGCCAAAGAGGCAGAACGTCTCGAGGCGCAGTCCTGCACTTGCGGCAGTCAAAAGCCGAGTAGCTGCGCCGGTTGCAAGGCGGTCCGAAACCGTCGCTCTGTCGTGAATGAACACTACGGGTTGAACTGGGGGATGCGCAACCACCGAACTTGTCCGGTAGCGCATTGCACGGACCCGACATGCTGCGCTCGGCGTTGGTATGAAATCCTCTTCAAGGACAAGCATCTTACGGTCCGGTTTCTCAATGCCCGAGCGACTCTCGAGCCGGGCGGGATCAAGGATGCGATTGAACCAGCCGCCGAGGCCTTCACCGAGAGACTGCCCAGACCTGAGAAGGGCAGGGAGAGAAATCCCTGCTGCCCAGAGCCCCGCACGCGGTTTACGAACGTCATCGGCACCGACTGGCATTTGGTTTGGGCGCTTGTTCGGGAACTGGAAGCGAGGGGAAAGCTTTCTCCGGCCAGCGAGTCTTCCAGCGAAGCAGAGATTCGTGACGGCGGGAATGCGAAATCGGAGAAGGGCAAGGCGGAAAACGAGTGCATTGTGCTCATCACGGAACGGGACACGATCTACGGAGCGGCGATTCCTTTTCTTTTCCGGCTGGCGATCCCGAAGGGACCGTCGGTAGTCGTGTTCAATTACCTGTCCGGAGTCGATGGGCGCGCCCTCGAGCAGGCTGCGCGCGGCTCGCCGTCGTCTCGTGATCGTACCCGAGCCGACACGACATCCGCGGCAAATGGGGGACCCTCCGCGGAGGACGATGCAAGGAACGGGTTCGCTCCGGACGGTCCAAGTCAGCTTGACTACCTCCGTCGCCTCGAGGCCCGACTTGTTGATCTGGACCTTCGCATGCGTCGCAAGGGAGGACGCGGCGTTGTGGCAGTCGGCGTCGTGGGGTCGGACGTTTACGACAAACTGCTCGTGTTGCGAGCCCTTCGCCGGCGTTTCCGGAATGCCGTGTTTTTCACGACTGATCTGGAAGCCGAATACTATCGCAAGAGCGAACTCCCTTATACGCAGAACCTGATCGTGGCCTCGCATTTTGGGTTGACGTTGAACCCCTGGCTCCAGCGGGATGTTCCGCCGTTCCGAGAAAGCTACCAGACCTCCACCTTCCTGGCGACACTTTTGGCTGTTCGGGAATACCGCGTCTGTAAAGTCTTTCGTTGCGAGCACGGCAGGAGTATGCGTGCGACGTATTGGCCCCGTCCAGAGAGGGACGCGAATGCGGAACCTGATTGGCCGGTCACATTGAAGCTGCAAGAGAATCCATACCCGAGTCCCCGGTCGATCATTACCGACTACGAGCTGCGCGATTGTCTGTGCCCGCTTGTTTTCGAGATCTCGGCCGGCCAAGCCTACCAATTGACCCCGACCTGGGCCGATCCCCTGGAATCTCCGTCTTCGAATAGCCCGCGAGTAAGTTGTGCAGCGCTCGTACCACTGGTCCACCCCGCTGGTAATCGCAGGGTCGAAGAAGCACCTTGGCGTATCGCTGCGTTTTTTCTAGGGCTGCTCATGATCGCAGGTGTGGCGGCGAAGGACATCCGTGTCGTGCGTGCGATTCCGGCAACGATGTGGAGGGCGGGCGAGGACTTCATGCTCGCGCTATTGAGACATCCCGAACAGGACGTGCACGGTCGTGGGGACTCCTCGACAACGGCCGAATTTCAAGATGGCGAGAGTCGATACTTAGGCGCCATCCGCGTCATCCTAATGGGAACCGCGATTGCCTGTCTGCCGGTCCTTTTCGTCCCCCTCACTTTTTTCATATTAGACCGCAGGATAGTTAACGGGACTCCAGAGCCGTGGATGCTGATCGGCGGAGCAAGTGTCTGGCCGTCGGTAGCGATTTGGTGGGCGGTGGTTCTCATCGCCATTGGTGCTCTCGCAGTCGTGGAAAACCGCATTCGAGAGCAGGCTGAGTTTCTTAGGGGCCTCAACAACGACGCCGGGAAGAAGAAGGAGGCTTCCGAGAGTGGTGATCGGGGGGCGGGTGCAGCGAGGATTTCGGCTCGTGAGATTCTTCGTCGCACGATCACGGCGCCATCCGACGGTTTGCGACATCTGAGAGCGATCTATGTCGAACGGTGGCTGCATCTGAATGAGCCAAGCTGGGATACCGTTGTCGCGTTACACCGACGCGTAACGCTCGGGACACATCGATGGGCACGAATCCTGGTAGAGTTCGCGGGGTTGTCACTTGGGTTCGCGGCGCTGTTTTACTTCCAGGCGTGCAACCCCTTCACCTCGGACAACATACCGGCACGGTCGGAATGGGCTCGCTTTGCAGGAGCCTTTACGCTCTTGGTGGCTACCGCCTGCTATCTTCTCCTGGCCCTCGCGGTTGTGGATCTTCATCTGTTGATCTATCGATTCTTGCGTCATCTTCAACGTGTCAAGGACGTTCCGATCGGGAGCCTTCCGTCGACGAAGAACTGGAGACGCAGTTACGGCCATGACCCGCAGGTAGAATTGTCGCGAGTTCGCCTTGTTGGTGCGATGACGCGCGACGTCGGAAAGATTCAGAAATGGGTGTTGATCACAGGTTTCCTGATTGTGAGCGGATTCTCCAAGCTGCTCGACGGTTGGCACTTAGATCTAGCATTGGTTGTGATGTTGGCGATGCCGAGTCTTGGCATCATTGGAATCTGGGTAGCGCTGCGCCGCGCTGCTCACGAGGTGCGCGAACAATCTCTCCGGCAACTCCGAGAACACTGGTTCTCGCGCGGCGAGTCGTTTCGGCCCATACTGCAGCGCATCACCCGTGACGTTGTCCATTATCAGCAGGGAGCACTCAAGCCGGTGAGCCAGGATTACCTTCTCGGCGCCATCAGTTTCCCGATCGCCGGCATGGCGCTTTTGGCACTCGTAAAGTGGCTCTGGCTCGTGTAGCCGCCGCAGGGCGGGAAACGCTCGGCCTGCGGTGATCGCACGTGTGGTCCCGTCTGTGGTTACGCGGCATCATTGGTCCACGTGCTCATGGCTGACGACTCTTGGCTTTGGCCAGGGCTTTCTGGCGTTGATGTTCTATCGCCTTTTGCGTCAGTGACTTTTCCAGGTCGCCGGAAAAGAGAGCTCTGCCGAAGGGGAGGACCTGGACGATGTGTTGGGCGGGCAGCGTGACCACTCGGGTCATCTCTTTCGCCTGGACGAGTGCTCCGGTGGTTACCAGGCTGGTTCGTTTGGCAAAGCTCTTGGCTCGAGTGACGGCGTTCTTGGAATGTTCGACAAGACTATCTGAATGGAGAACCTTTGCCACTTGCCGCGACAGTTTCTCGCTATTGCGGTATTTCACGGTCGGCTTGCCGAAGAGCCCGAACGCGATCGTGATTCCGCGCCGTCCAAAGTCGTATTCGATTTTTTTCGCGGTATAGGTGACTCGCGGAGCGCCCGGTGTCATTTGAACCGGGATATAGCATCGCTCGCCCGTTTTCGGATGATTGGCGACCACGATCGTCGGACCTCCGGGCAGCATCTGCGCTCGGAAGGAACGGTCTCCCGAATAGTAATAACGGTGGACAAGAATGACGGGCGGAATGTCGACTTGCATGGTGCCGCCCTTGCCGGACTGTAACTCCACGGCTGGATTGCCGAGCGGATCAGCGCCGGGGTCCAATACTTCGATTTCAAGTCCCGGAGGCACGTTCGCCGGTGGTTCGCCTGCGACTGCGAACAGGCTGGCAGAGCCCGCCGCAACTGCGAACGCCACCCACGCCATCCAATGACACCACACACTCGCTGCGATCGTTCTTGGAGTCGTTGTCATTGCCGTACCCGTCATCACCTTTC
>WFWZ01000108.1 GCA_015490875.1 Planctomycetaceae bacterium | reverse complement strand
CTCCCGCCCCGAACCTTTCGTCTGTACGCATTTTTGACATGTACGGCTGAATCCCGTACAATGCCAGTATTGAAGCGCTATAAGCGGCATTACACGGGGTACCGAGTTCTACCAGAGAGACCGACTGATGGCGTTGCGGAAGCCGAGTCCGAAGACGGAACGCCTGGAGGCGAGACTGACCGCTGAGCAACGAGCACTGATCGAGCACGCGGCCGCCTATGAAGGCCGATCGATCAGCGAGTTCGTGATTGGAGCTGCTCAGGCAGCCGCGCGGGAGATCATCGAGAGGCACGAGATCATTCGTTTGACCGAAACGCAATCGCGGTCGCTAGTCGAGTTGCTCCTCTCTTCCCCTGAACCGAACGCGGCACTTCGAGCCGCCAAGGAGGCGCACGACCGCAACGTGGTATCGCAATGAATGCTTTCGTCTGCGAGCCACTCGCGCCTCACCACGATCGCAGGCGTTTCCGTTGCGGAGTGCCGGCGTTGGACGACTACCTGCGGCAGCGCGCAAGTCAAGACGTACGGCGCCGAGTCACCGCGGTGTTCGTGATGACGCCGCGAGATCAGCCTGATCGCATTGCTGGCTACTATACGCTTTCGGCTGCCTCAATTTTGCTGGCCGATCTTCCGGACGACATGACGAGGAAGTTGCCTCGCTACCCCCAGGTCCCCGCCATACGGATCGGACGGTTAGCGCGTGATTCGGACTTTCCCGAAACTGGGAAACTACTCTTGATCGATGCGTTATCCCGATCGTGGCAACATTCTGAAGCCATTGCCGCCGCAGCAGTATTGGTCGATGCGAAGGATGATCGTGCGAGAGGGTTTTACTCGCATTTTGGCTTTGTATCTTTAACAAACTTTCCCAACAAGATGTTCTTGCCCATGAAAACTATTGAGCGGTTGTTGCAACAAGACCACTCGTGAGTCGATACGGACTCGGGAAATAGGCTGATTGCCTCATTGACCGCTCAGCCCAGATTCCACTACAGCGGAATGTTGAGGGTCGCGTGAGTTCGGGCGAGTGCCGCGCGTCCGACTCGCCGGATGGCCAGTACGTAGGCCGCCGTACGCAGATCCACACCGCGCTCGCTGGCAATCTCGGCCACAACCCGATACGCCTTGCGCATGACCTCGCCCAGTTCTCGATTGACACGCTCGTGTCCCCAGCGAAACCGCTGCACGTTCTGCGTCCTACTGTAACATCCGAATCCTCCCGACTTTGAGACCAGTCGCGGCCCACTGAAGAAAAGTGCCTTACCCCTCGCCTCCCGCTGTGCCCTCCTTGTTACCCAATTGGTGTCTCACAAAACCGGCCTGGTTGTCGGCCAGTTGGGTGATCAGTTCCAAAGGGAAACGCGTTCGTTCATCGAAAGAGGCTTGCTTCGCGCCAGCCACAAACGTGACACCCAGCATCGAAAGCGCCCGCAAATCGGCGCCTCGCAAGTCGGCTCCCGAAAAATCGCAACCTTCGATGTCCGCGTCTCGAAACGAAGCTCCTCGCAAGTCGGCGTCTTCGAAACGGCCGTTGGAGAGATTGGCACCGCCGAAGTCGGCATCTCTGAGGCAGGCGGTGCGGAAGTCGGCAGCGCGGAGTGCCGCGTTGCGAGCCACCAGCCCCGCCAGCTCCCAACCGGCCGCTTGAACAGCCAACAGTGTCTGTCCGGACCAATCTCGCGACTCGACCAGCCGCCTCATCTGTTGCCGCGTGACACCCGACGCGGCAAACCGTTCCTCCTTCCACGGATCCGCCCCGTTGTGATAGCCGGCTTCTCGCTCCCAATATCCAAGCCGATCTTCCTCGAGGAGCTCGATGCGGCGCAGCCATTTGACGCTCTTGTAAAAATACTTGCCTGGAACGACACAGCGCAACGGACCGCCATGTTCTTCGCTGAGAGGCTTTCCATAAGCCGACCAGACGACGAGCGAGTCGAGTGCCAGCGCCTCGTCCAACGGCAACGATGTGCTATGTTGCCGCTCGGTGTGCGCGACGAAAGAGATGAAGCGGGCTCGAGCCTGGGGGCGCACACAATCCAAAAGAGTTTGTAGCAAGATCCCCTGGAGCGGAACATCCAGGAGGCTCCAGCGTGTCACACAGTGGATGTCGACGACGCGTTCCACCGTCGGCAGATTCTGTAGTTCGTCCAGCGTCCATGTTCGAGCGGCCTCGACAGCGCCGCATATCTCCACCGTCCAAGGGCCCTCGACGGGAAGCGCGCGGCGTTCCCCCACCACGGGCCACTTGCCACGTGCTGCCAGTTGCTGTCCGGGAGGGAGCTGACGACTAGGCATTGGAGAGACGCCATCGGGTGACCAAAAACCAACCTGCCAATTGGGCTCATCGTACCAGGGGCACGAGTTCCCCGGGAGTCGGCCTCCCCCGCCCCCTATCCCCTATGCTAAGCGTTATACTTAGCGCGAGTCTTTCGTTCTCTCGACCGGCCACGCCTTCCCAGGAGACTCGAGATGAAACGGTTTGTGTCGCTCACAGCTTGCGGTACCTTTCTCGCGATGGCGGCACTGGGAGCAGAATCGGCTGGCGCCGATCGACTCCCCGAATTGCAGAAGGAGCTGAAAGCGCGACGCGGGATTGCCGTCGTCGTGGGAAGCCGGGCCAGCCAGTGGGCAAGAGCCCTCGCCGACGAAACACCGTTGCAGGTCGTTGGCGTCCTCGCAAAGTGGAGTGATGTGGAGAAGGCTCGACGCGATGCAGCCAACGACGGGATCCCTCTGGCGAAACTCACATGGGTCCTCGGTTCCCCTTCCCGTCTTCCTCTGGCCGATCGACTCGTGAATCTCGTGATCGCCACCGATGACGACATGCAAGTCACCGAGGAGATGCGTCGCATCGTGCAGCCGCGAGGGCGCATCGTGGTGGGGGAGCACGCCGAAGTCATGCCTGTCCCTGACGACATCGACGACTGGACGCATCCGTACTACGCCCCGGACAACAATCCGGCGTCGCACGACCGAGCGATTCGAGCTCCCTATTTGACGCAGTTCCTCGCCGATCCCCGCTACGCACCGGCGCCCCAGTTCACCGTGGCAGCGGGCGGCCGCGTCTTCAAGATTTTCGGACACGTGGCGTGGCACGAACGCGAAGAACCGTATCTGAATGTCATCGTCGCCTACGATGGGTTCAACGGCACTCAACTGTGGCGCTATCCGCTTCCCAAAGGCATGATGGTGCATCGCAATGTGTTCGTTGCCACGCCCGAGGTTCTTTACGTGGGGGATCACGAGTCATGCAAGCGGATCGACGCGACGACGGGCAAGGTGATCGACGAGATCCGAGCCCCCGCAGATCTCGTCGACGGACCTTTCTGGAAGTGGATGGCCCTCCGCAACGGCATCCTTTACGCTCTCGTCGGCGAAAAAGAGTTTCCGGCGCGACCGGTCAAGTGGAAACGCAAACAACATGGCTGGCCCTGGAATCAAATCTCCCCCGGATTCAACCGTCCCGAACAACCGTGGGGATTCGGCCGCACGCTGCTGGCTTTCGACCTCAAGACGAAAAAAGTCCTCTGGCACCATCGGGAATCCGAGCCGATTGACGCTCGAGCCGTCTGCATGAACGACGACCGGCTGTTTGCCTTTCGGTTCGGCAGCTTTCTGACATGTCTCGATGCCGCATCGGGAAAGGTCCTTTGGCGCAAGGACAAGGAGACAGATGCCGCTTTGTTTGAGACTCTGGGCGAGTATCTTCCCCGCCAAAGCTGGCGCACGAATTGGCGCACCGTCGTCTACCTCAAGTGTTCCAACGACGCTCTCTATTTCGCCGGTCCCCAACTCAGCAAGCTCGTCGTGCTGTCAACGTCCGACGGAAGGGTCCTCTGGGAGGATCCCTATGACAACTACCAACTCATTATTCGTCCGGATGCGCTTTACGCGATCAGCGGGCCATGGGGAGTGGAGAAGAGTAAGAAGTTCGATCCGCTCACGGGTAAGGTGCTAGCCGAGCTTCCGATCGGCCGCCGCGCCTGCACGCGTCCCACGGCGACCAGCGACAGCATTCTCTTTCGAGCGATGGGAGGATCGGTTCGGTTGGATCTCGCCGCCGGGCAGCCTCGCTGGATTTCTCCCATGCGGCCCGCATGCCACGACGGTGTCACCATTGCCAATGGGTTGCTCTACTGGTGGCCTTACGTCTGCGACTGCCAATTGTCCCTCAACGGAGTCACCGCGCTGACCTCGGCCGGCGATTTCGATTTCTCACCAGCCCCCGATGCCCCCGGCCGCCTCGTGACCTCGAAGACGGCTCGGCAAATCGGACCGGAGGCTACTGAACTGGACTGGCCGACATTCCGGGCCAATGCCGAGCGCACGGCCGTTTCCAAGGCGCGCATTCCCGAACGTGCCGCCGTCCTTTGGACGACAAAGACGGCGAGTCCGACCGAACGATTGACTCCGCCGATCGCCATCGGCCGGGCCATCTACGTCGCCGGCACCGACGGCATCGTCCACCGACTCGATGCCGCCACCGGCGCACTCGAAGGAGCATACCCAACAGGGGGTGAGATCAAGATCGCTCCGAGCTACTGGAAGGGACGCGTCTTTGTGGGAAGCGGCGACGGCTGGGTTTACGCCCTTAGCCAGGATCTGAACTCGGTCGTCTGGAGGTACCAGGCGGCTCCCGCCCAGCGCTCGATTCCGGTCTACGGCAAACTGCTATCGACATGGCCGGCCGGCAGCGGTGTCTTGGTGCACGAGGACATCGCGTATGTGGCCGCCGGTCGCGTCAATTACGATGGCACGTATGTTTATGCGTTGGACGCAGCGACGGGCCGACCGATCTGGTGCAACGACGATTCCGGGTTCCTCGATCCGGAGGCGCGTACGGGCGTCAGTGTCATGGGCCACTTGCTGCTCCATAAGAACCGGCTTTACCTGGCCGGTGGGAACGCGGTCTCTCCGGCAGTGTACGACGTCGATTCCGGAAAGTGCCTCAATGATCCAGAGCCGCTTCGAAGGTGCGAGTCGACGGCGCCGCGAGGATGGGAGTTGTTCCTCGTGGGTGACAAAGTGGTGGCATGCGGCAAGCCGTTTTATTCTCGGCCGGAGCTCCCAGTCTATGATCATACGGTGGAGAAGAAGATCCTCCACGCTCGAAGCGGCGATCGCGATGTGGTTTGGCTCGACAACCGAGTCCTCGCCGGATTCGACTCGATTCCTACGAAAGAACTCAACGCGTGCGTCGCGAATCGCAAAGTGCCTCGGCACATCACGCAGGCGTGGGGCAAGTTTCGTGTGTCGCAAAAACCGAAGTGGCGTTTCGATTGCCCCGAGAGTGTCGCTGTCGCGGTGACCTCCAATGCGGTACTGGTGGCTGATCGAGTGAAACTGACGGCGCTGCGTCTAGCTGACGGCAGCCGGATGTGGCAAGTGAAGCTGCCGGCGGCGCCCGTCCCATGGGGGTTGGCGGTCACGTCGGACGGAACCGCCATAATGACGCTCGAAAACGGTCAGACTCTGGCCGTGGGACGAAAAGACTGACTCCGCTGGGCAGCCAAATGAGGCGGGGCGAGCCAGGCTACTCGTCCAGCGTCGCTGCTAGCTCGAACAGGGCATCGACATCGAAGACTTGATCGTTGCGCTCAAAGAGCCGCCGGATCGCCGCCTTGTGGATCTTCATCTTCAGGCGACCCACTCCCAGAGCGCCGTAGGCGATGGTATCGCCGTACCGAGCGGCTCGGTCGTCGGCCTGAATACCTTCGATGCCGAGCGGCGGCACGGCGTTGAGGTCGACCATGAGTTTCAGTGACGCGGTTTGCCAGACCGATTTCGGGAGTAGGCAGACGCCAGTGGTCCCCGCGGCCACGACGGCGTCGACACCGGCAATCAGGTTTCGCAACTGATCGGGCGACGCCGTCTCGACCGGTTCGGCCTTGCCACTGGCTGACTCGGTGGGGAGCTGATCGACGAGAGCAGTTGCCCGCTCGAGCGAACGGGATGTGACGAAGGTGCGGGCTCCGCAGCGGAGGAGGAGCCGAGCCACCCGGCGTCCGACAGGCCCGGTCGCTGCCAAGACGGCAACCGAGCTTGTCGCGAGGTCGATGTGTTGCTGCGCGAGGTGCACGGCGGCGGCCGCCGTCGTGTTGGCTCCGCTCGGGTCGGCCATGACCGACACCCGGACGGGCCCGAAGAAGGCATCCCGCACCTGGTCGAAGACGATATCCGCGGCAGCGACGTCGCCACCGCCGACGAAAACGGCCGAACGAGCCAGGTCTTCGCCGCCGCGGGTGAACATGAGTCCGTAGACCAGGTCGCGCACATCGGCCGGTTCGACGTTTCCATGCCTCAGCAAAACCTCGGCGCCGGCGTCGGTCGCCACAACGGCGTCGAAGACGCTGGGGTGAGCGTCCGTATCGAGCTGCAAGAGGATGCGGCGTTTTTCACTCACAACCCAAACTTTCGCTCGTTTACGACATCAACCTGGTCGATTCGGCGAACGGACCACACTCTCAAGATCGGTGACGTACCTGACACGTCCCACTCTCGAGCGAAGAGGCTCAAACCATCCCTCCAACCGCAAGCAGCGCGTCGGGTGATGGAAACCATACCGGCGTGTTCTTTTGGTGGAATCAAAAACCCTTGAAGGGATGTTCGACTTCGTCTCTTTTCGCGATCATCGCATCGGCCGTCGGCGTTCCGGCGATGGCATTGGCGATTGCCTGCTTGGTCGCTTCGTAGTTGTACTGGTAGATCTTCTGATTGTCTTCGGCGGCGGGATGGATGAAGACGCCGCAGACGATCACAAGGTCTTCGCACTGGTCTTTGGGAATGATGCCTTCGGCGACGCTATCGGCGACCGCTTTGGCGACGGCGGCTTGAGCCGGTCCGAACATTTGCGTCGCTTGTTTCATACCTTTGATCGTGACTTTGGTGACCATCACCGTCGCGGGTTTGACGGCAAGATTCGGCGTCAGCACGGCGAGCAAATTCGTGTGGCCCTCGCTTTGGCGAGCCAGCGCATTGGCGAACGCTTCGCCAACCGGTCCTTCCTTGTTTCCAATGAGCAGGTCGATATGAGCGACTTCGTTGCCTTCACCCGACAGCGCTTCCCCGATGAACATGGACATGCGATACTCTCCTTTTCCACCGTATTCGTCGTTCGTTTCTAGTGGCGACGCCCCTTCTCGTGGGCTGAGGGGCTCGAATCGCACACGCACCTCGGGCGACTCGCCCACCGCCTGCCGAAGGTACCAATCCAGGACATGCTTGGCAAGCACCCTCGATCCCATTTTGCTGGGGAATCCAACGATACGGAGCAAGCTCGTGCGGAGCCGAAGCGGTGGAGTGCTTTCGGATCAGCCAGCGGTCCTCGCCGTGTGTGGCTTGTGGGCGCATCGGTCCGAGCGCTCGCTTCAGCCGCCGTTCGATCCGGCTGGGAAGTCTGGGCCACCGATCAGTTCGGGGACGTCGACCTGCGTGAGTCAGCAACTCGTTACTGGCCATGGAAGTCGCCGCAGCACGTGGCTAGGCTAGCCGAACGTCTGCCGCCGATGCCAGTGGCCTATACCGGGGCACTCGAAAACCGACCACGTCTTGTGCGCGTCTTGGCCGATCGACACACATTGTTAGGAAACGATGAGTCGGCATTGGCGGTCGTACGGTCGCCTCAAGTCTGGACTGAGCTACTCGAGGCGCATGGTTTTCCGGTACTGCCGGTTTGTCGGCAACTTCCGTCAGGTGCCAACCCCCGCGAGTGGCTCGAGAAACCGATCGCCTCGGGAGGCGGCCGCTCGATCCGCTGGGCATCCGGAGAACGTGCTAGCCGACGTTGTTTTTTTCAGAAACACAAACCGGGTCCAAGCTGGGGTGCCGTATTCCTGGCCGGTCCGTGCAAGGTGCGGCTCGTGGGAGTTACGCGGCAGTGGCTTGGCGGGGAATTACGTGGCACCCACCCGTACCAGTACGCGGGGTCGAGCGGACCAGTGATGCTCGACGATTGCCACCAGAGAGGACTAGAGGCGAGAGCTTCGGCAGTGGCGGCCGCAGGCGGACTTCGGGGTTGGTTCGGGATCGATCTGGTGGGAGAGCCAGGCGAGTGGTACGTCGTGGAAATCAACCCGCGCTATCCTGCCTCGCTGGAGGTGCTCGAGCTGGCTTCCGGGAAGACGTGGTGGGCGGACCACGTCGCTGCGTTTCTCGAGGACCGAGATCCCGGACCGAACACGACCGCTGCCACCAGTGGTGCAGCAGCCAAGCGAATCGTCTATGCTCCTACCAGCCTGACGGGCCAAGCGGTTCTGGCTGCCCTCGAACAAACGGCTTCGACGTTCGGTGTCTCCGCCGCTGATCTGCCTCACGGCGAAGTCTCGTTTCAGCCCGGAGCCCCGATGATGACACTCTTGTGTCGTGGGTCGTCAAGGGAAGACGTTGAAGCGACCATCAGCGAAGCTGCTGAGTATCTTATCCGGCGAGTTTTGAAATGCGGTTGACATACGCCGGCGCCGTCTCGGTAGTCGACTGGTAGCGATATTGCATCAAGTAGGCGTCTTCGGGCGAGTCGTCGTAAAACTCTCGCAGTACGGCGACAGCGCGGAAGCCGAGTTCCCGAAAGAAGAGCTGGGCGGGGAGGTTGGTTTCGCGCACTTCGAGCATGATGCGGTTTCGGCGCTGGGACGAAAGCTTGCTAATCAGCTTCTCGATCATCTGGCGTCCAATGCCACGACGGCGAAATGCCGGATGGACGGCGAAGTTGAGCACATGCAGACGGTTCTTGTGCAGTTCGTAGATCATGAAGCCGACGATCTGTTCGTCGGTTTCAGCGACCATGCCAATGCAATTGCGTTGGCGCAGGCAGCGGACGAACTCATCTTCGGACCACGGAAACTCGAACCCGGCTTTTTCGATGGCCAACACCTCGGGCATGTCGCGTCGAATCATCCAGCGGATGTGGACGGATACTTGCGGCTGGTGTTGAGGACTCATCTTCAGGCTCCCTTTCCGAAAGTGGTCCAAGCATCCCGACTTGCCAAACTATCGGGATGAGGCGGCACGGCCGGGCGTCTTCCTGTTCGCATGCGCCGTGACCGACGGGCCGAAGATTAGCAAATGCCTCCCCGTCCGCCAAGGCGAATCGGTGCCGGCGGGCAGAAAATCGCTGTTTACAGTGCCGCAGCGATTGCGTACTCTTTCGGGCGAGCCTGGAGCAGGTATGCGCGAAGCGAAGGAAGCTCGCCGCTCGCAGGGTTCCAGCGAATCACAGGGTAGGGAATGGCTATGAGGCGACGACGCCCAGACGGATCGATCGGGTGGTGGATACTGGTGGCGTGCCTGGCAGCCGGTAGTGCGGGGGCGGACGAGTTTCGGATCGCCACGGAAGTGTACGTCGGAGAGGCCAACGAACCGGCAGTCGAGACGATCACCCTCTTTGCTGGCGGGTTGGTTTACGACTTTCTCCAGTACGACCACGAGGGCGTCCACCGCGAAGAGTTCACCATTTTCGACCTTCAGCACAATCGCATCGTGTTGCTCGACCCCCAACGCCGCGTCCAAACGACGCTCACTCCCGACTTCGTCATGGACTTCGTAGCGCAGATGAAGGCGAGGTTGCACGAGTCGGGGCGGGCGGAGTTCGCCGATCCGAAGTTCGAATTGCATTACGATGGCGAGACCCGCCAGTTGGTGCTCAAGAACGACCGCATCAAGTACGAAGTCAAAGGGATGCGGCCCAAGACGCAAGAGTCGTTTCGCCAGTACGTCGAGTTCGCCGATTGGTGCGCTCGAGTGAACGCACTCCGGCCAGGCAATTCTCCTCCCTTCGCGCGGCTCCGCATCAACGCTGAATTGGCCGACCGGAACTGGCTGCCGACCGAAGTCGTACGGACGATCTACTATCGCCGGGGCCTTCGACGGCGGGAATACGTGGTGCGCACTCGCCATCGCGCCAGTTGGGTCCTGTCGCAGTCGGACCGGCGGAGGATCGACCGAGCCGGTACGGCGATGGCCTCCTATGACCGGGTGCCCTACGTCGATTACTTTCGGCTCCGCCAAGCCTCGAAGCCCTGACACGGGGATTCCCACTCAACGAAGCGCTCTCCCACGGCTCGACGGCTGAGCCGATCTCGCGTAGAGTCTCACGGAAAAGGGAGTCCCCAGGGATCGCCTCTCCTCCTTGTGGCTTCCCTCGATTGGCTCGAGAAAGGAAAAAACGGTGGGTCGGATTCAGCGGATACTGGTAACGGGGGGAGCCGGTTTTCTTGGTTCGCGTCTGTGCGAACGTCTCGTCGAGGCGGGACACGACGTCATCTGCCTCGATAATTTCTTCACCAGCCAGAAAACCAATGTTGCTCACCTGCTGACCTCTCCCAACTTCGAGTTGATCCGACACGACGTGACGGTGCCGGTCTTCCTCGAGGTCGATCAGATCTACAATCTGGCCTGCCCGGCGGCTCCCGGACATTATCAATATAACCCGATCAAGACTATGAAAACGTCGGTGCAGGGCGCCATCAACATGTTGGGCATGGCCAAGCGCTGCCGGGCTCGGATTCTGCAGGCATCCACAAGCGAAGTCTACGGCGATCCAGAAGTCCATCCGCAAGTCGAGACCTACCGAGGCAACGTCAATCCGATTGGACCGCGAGCCTGCTACGACGAGGGCAAACGTGCGGCCGAAACGCTCTTTATGGACTACTACCGGATGAACGGCGTCGACATCCGGATTGTGCGCATCTTCAATACGTACGGCCCGCGCATGCATCCTTTTGACGGGCGCGTCGTCTCCAACTTTATCCGACAAGCTCTCGCCGGCGAACCTCTCACGCTATACGGCGACGGCCAACAGACACGCTCATTCTGCTACCTCGATGACCTGGTCGATGGTCTGATTCGGATGATGGACAACGAGCTCGATTTCATTGGGCCGGTCAATTTGGGGAACCCGAACGAGTTCACGATCGCCGAGTTGGCCGAGCAGGTCTTGAAGCTGACGGGAAGTTCGTCGACGATCGAACACCGCCCCCTTCCTGCCGATGATCCGACACGGCGTTGCCCCGACATCACGTTGGCTCGAGAAAAACTCGGGTGGGAGCCGAAGGTACCACTGGCTGAGGGCCTGCGGCAGACGATCGATTGGTTCCGATCCGTCGACATCGAACAGTTTCGGCCGCCCACGCCCAACTATTGATCGCCGAGCGAGCGCCGTCGAAGAAATGACGGATGCTTTCTTCGGGGCGACCAGCGCGACTGGAAGCCTCCTGTCCCCAACTTTACAGCTCCGTATAAACATGTTGCATACCCATTTCATGCAACGAGCCTTGGAGTTGGCTCGAGCCGCCGCAGAGGCTGACGAAGTCCCCGTCGGAGCGGTCATCGTACGTGACGACCAGATCATCGCCGAAGCGTACAATCAACGCGAAATGTTGAAAGACCCGACAGCGCACGCCGAGATGATCGCGATCACGCAGGCGGCGGAATCGCTTGGCAGTTGGCGGTTGGAGGACACGATCCTCTACGTGACGCTCGAACCCTGTCCCATGTGCGCCGGTGCCATCGTGCAGGCTCGGATTCCGACGGTGGTCTTTGGTGCGACCGACCCCAAGGCGGGAGGTGTGGTCTCTCTTTATCGACTTCTCGAAGACGCCAGGCTCAACCATCGCTGCCAGGTGATCGGGGGTGTTCTGGCCGAACCGTGCGGCGAACTTCTGAGTCAGTTCTTTGCCGCCAAGAGGCGACTCGGGAAGAAGTAGCCAACTCTTGGCCGTTTTGTGCCTCCGCGAGACACTCTCTCGCAAAGTGCGAGGCGTCCGACGGTGGGACTCGGCGCTCGCAGAGAGGAAAGGACTCTCGGAGGGGAAAGATCTCTCGCAAAGACGCCAAGGACGCGAAGGGGATGACTCTCGCAGAGACGCGGAGCACGCGAAGAGGGATGGCTCTCGCAAAGGCGCGGAGAACGCGGAGGGAGGGGTGTGGTTATTTCAATGCATCGCCTTTTCGTTGGTGGCTCAAGAACGCCACCAAGTCGCGCAGATCTCGCAGCGACAAGAGCTTGATCAGATCGTCCGGCATGGCCGACTTTCCCGCCTTACGCGCCTCGATGTCCTTCTTCGGAATCGTGACCAACTCGCCTTCGGCCGTCATCAGTTGCAACGTAGTGTCGGTCTCCTTTTTCAGGACACCTGTATAAACCTTGCCGTCCGCATCGAGTACCACGACCGAGTCGTATCCTTTGGCGATCTGACGGTTGGGTGCGACAATGGACTCGAGGATGTACTCGGGAGTTTTCTCACGCCCGATCCCAGAGAGGTCGGGACCCACGGAGCCGCCAACTCCTTCGATCGTGTGGCATCGCTGACAGGAAAGATCGACACGATTCCGAAAAAGCTCGCGTCCGCGGTTGGGATCTCCACCGGCCAACGCGACTCGGTATGGAGCCAATGGGTCGTCTGCCGGCAGCGACTTGCAGTAACGTTCCAACGTGCGCCGGACACGTGGATCGTCACATGCTTCCGCCGCCTCGAGCAACTCGAGTTGCGAGCCCTGAGGCACCTTGCCCGAGATGAGTTTTTCGAGAGCGTCCACGATCAAGGGGGCGGCGACTTCTGACGGCAACGCGCGCAGGATCTCGAACGCCTTGCGCAGCCGCCGGGGTTGCTTGGCGTTGAGTAAGGGCTGCAATAGCTGAGCCGCTCGTTCAGGGTCTCGCTTCGCCAGATGAGAAAGCGCGACGGCTTGGAGTTCGAGGTGAGAGTCTCGGAGGGCTGCCTCGAGAACGTGGTCGGCTCGGTCAGGCGCCAAATTCACCAACAGTTGCAACGCTTCGGCACGCTGAGGTCCCTTAAGGTTTCCATCTCGCACCATCTGCTCCAGGTGAGGCGCCGCTGCAGGCACACCCAACCGGGCGGCGCAGCGCAACGCGACTGGGGCGACCGGCGATGATGGAGCCAGAAGCTGGTCGAACACCGAAGCCATCGCCTGGCGTGCCGGTTCGGCCGAGCGACGCTCGAGCGGACGCCACATCCCCAGAACCCAATCGCGAGGGTCCGGATCGGCCCACGCCTCGAGCAATTCGAGTGCTCCCCGTCTAAGTTCGATCGGAGCTTGTGCGTCCGCGGCAAGCGTCGCGAGCCGCCGAGCACGCTCCTTCCCGCCCAAGCGGAAATTCGCATTGATCGCTCGACGCAAAGCCGCGTCGCGGCTGCGGATGATGGAACGGTTCAGTCGTTCTGCGAGCGCCGGGAGGGCTCGGGGAATCGGCACGTCGTGGATGGCTCGAGCCGCTTCGGCGACGACATCCGGATCGGGGTCGTCCAGCAACCTAGCGACGATGGGGGAGTTCATCCGCCGCAGGGCTACGGCCAATGCGAGGCGGACGGCCCTGGAATGCTTGATCGCTTCCGGTTGTCGTTGGAATGATTCCCACAGCAGGAGCGGCTTTGCCGTCGCCGCGAGTGCCATGACACCTGCGTGTCGCAACGCCGGGTCGTGGTTGTTCGCCTCAGCCAGCATGCGGAAAACGGCCGGAGCGACTTGGGGACGCGGATATCGGGCGAGGGCCAAAGCCGCATAAAGGCGCACTCTAGGTGAAGGGTCTTTCAACATCCTCACAAGGTCCTGCCACACTTGAGTCACTCCCCACTCCCCCAAAAGCTCGCAAGTGTGAGCTCGGACTTCGGGATCAGCATCCTTGAGTAGCGCAAGAGCGCGAGACAAGGTTTCCGGATCATGAGTCCTTCGGACAATCTGTCCCCACCCCCACAGGCCGTGCAATCGCGTCAAGAGGTTCGCACTACTCTCAGCCGTTTCGATCAGCAGTGACAAGCATGTGTCGTCCTGGCGATCAGCTAGTTCCCATTGAGCCCGAAGCCGGACACGGCGGTCGTCATGTCCCAGCAGCTTGGCTAGTTGTTTCGGGGAGCGTTTCGACATGCCTTCGGCCAGAAGCCGTGCGACTTCGGCGACGCGAGGGTCGGCCGCTGCCTCTGTGTCGACGATGCGATAGATTCGGCCCTTGTTCTCACCAAGCCAACCATGGACCCAATCGGAGACGTACATGGCGCCGTCGGGACCGAACGTCACATCGGTAGCGAGCACCTTCCAGATCGGCTGATGCGCGTCGGCCAGCCGGAAGAAGGCTCCTTCAGGTTGGAGGCGAAACGAGCGAATGCCGCTCGAATCGGCCTGGCCTCGAAAGTCGCACAAGAAAAAAGTCCCTCGGTACTCGTCCCGCCAACCCGTGCCCGGATAGTAGGTGAGGCCCGATGGGCCGTCGGCGAAGTTGGCCACCGGAGGTACGATGAACGCAGGTTGCCCGGCGTGAAAGGGATGCCAAATCTTCTCCCGGTTGAAGGGGCCTCGATCGGGCAAGTACTGGAAGGCCATCCGCCATCCGGCATCCATTCCGGGAAGGATGTAGACGATGCGTGCTCGATCACCGCTGTCGGAGTTATTGTCACCGGTGATGAGATTGCCGAAGTCGTCGAAGGCGAGTTCCTGAGGATTGCGAAGACCGGTGGCGACGACCTCCAGATGCGAGCCATCGCGTTCGCAGCGGAATACGGCACCGCTCTCAGGATTGGCCAACGTCCCTTGAGGCGTCAGGACGTGGTAGCCACGATCGCCGATGGAAAAGTAGAGCCGGCCGTCGGGCCCGGCGGTCAGACCGTGCAGATCATGGCCTCGGAAGGCAAACCGCACGCCAAAGCCACTGTAAAGTCGCTCACGCCGTTCCGCGCGCCCGTCTCCACCTTCATCCCGCAGGCGCCACAGATGCGGGATGCATGTATAAAAGACGTCATTTCCCCATACGAGGATACCGGCGCCGGTGCCGTCGAGCGGTCCATTGAATCGGTTGGCAAAGACGGTCGACCGATCAGCCCTGCCGTCGCCGTCTGTGTCGACGACGAGCCGGATTCGGTCATCCGCTCGCGTGTAGTCGATCAGATGGTCTCCCAATCGTTTCCTCAGGTAAGCGAGGCGGTCCTCGACTCGCTGGGCGGCCAGATCGTCCAGCAGCCAATCCATGTGAGCTCGGTTGTCCTCCACACCCCGCATTTGCCGATACGTTTCGCACACCCAAACGCGTCCCCGGTCATCGACATCGAATGCCACGATATTGGCGACCATCGGTTCGGCGGCGAAGAGCGAGGCGCGAAGTCCTTGTCTTAAACGCATCTTGCCAAGTGCCAGTTGCGGCTCATTGGAGGCAGGGGCAATGACGGGAGGATGGGGAGGCGGCACATCGGGTTCCAGCGGCCGATACGCAATGTTGCGGATCGCGGCTCGTGTCTCCCAGGTGGCGATCCCCAGCGGCTTGCACAGGTCAACTTCGGGGCGCGTCGAGACTTTTCGCCCTCGAATATCGGCCTCGATGATGGATTTCCCGTCGAGCCATACCTGAATCGCCCGATCTGTCACCCGCACCCGGACTCGGTACCAGCGGTGATCCTCGAGATCGATCACTTGAGCGGTTTCATTTTCGGAAGCGTCGCGATCATCGAGGCTCGAGAGTCCGACGAGCGAGCCGCCCCAACCTCCGAGGATAAACGAGCAATGCGAATCGCCGACGGGAAAGGTCAGTCCGCAGAAGAAGTCGTTCCCCGCCAATCGCTGGGCTTCCAGCCGAATCTCATAGTCGAGTTTGGGAAAGCCTCCCCGGTAGCGTACCCCCGTCATCGACTGTCCTTCGTGGAGGATGAGTTGTCCGTTACGCACCTCGACATCCCCTTGGCCTCCGAAGTTGACTTTCTGCCAACCGTTGAGCGTCTTGCCATCGAAAAGGCTCTTCCAGGGGGCCCCTTGGGCTGGTCGCTTATCAGACTCCTGGCCGAATGCAGGGGAAAGTGGTGGTATCAAGAAGAGTCCCGTCACAAGAGAAGGGACGAGGAATCGAGCAAGTATCGAGGATGGTGCCACGCGGCCGTCTCCTGCAAGCACGGAAGGGGAAAGGGGGAAGGGAACGCCGGAAGTCGCCACGGCAGGCTGCGATCTTGCACCCGCGAGTACCTTGCCTCCCAGTCGAGTTCACTGGAAACCCCCAGTTTACCATGGAGCCGTCGATTTGCTCAGAGCGGCCAAGGAACAAAGCCCCTATGTGGCTGGAAACGGAAGGCTTGCGGTGTTACCGTGGAGGAAGACTTATCTGTTTGCATCGCCTCGGAGAAAGTCCCACGCCATGCCGTTCCTTTCTCGGTGTGACCGCCCTGGTCAGTCAACCGATACCGCTCCCAGTTTTCCTACGTGGTTCCGCGGTGTGGTTTTGGCGGCGCTCGTCGTCTACTGGGGCGTGCTGGCGGTGGCCACTCACGTTCCGAGTGTCTCCGCTGAGCCTTCTCCGTCTGCCACCCATGACAAGCTCGATCATTGCGTCGCGTTTGCGGGCCTAGCTTTTCTACTCGTTTGGAGTTGGTGGGTCTGCGCGGGGCGGCTCCGCCCGTGGGCTGTGATGGGGGTCGCAGCGACCTACGGTGCGCTGGACGAGTGGCTTCAGGGATTGGTTCCGACTCGCGTTCCCGACGTTTGGGACTGGGTCGCGGACGTCGTGGGAGCCGGATCTGGAACGGTCATGGCCATGGTCACGATTCTTTGGGTGCTCCGTCGAACAGCCGGACGACCGGCGGCTCAGCCACCAGCACCGGAAACCCCGTCCTAATCGCTAAAGTTTCCTCAACCGTTATCCCCGCTCCGTCCGAAAAAAGCTGTGACAGGGCGGCTGGTAAGACCGGTGTGCCGCCACTGGGAGAACCGCGCAGCAAGGACGCAATGACGATGGCAATTCACAGGTGGCGGGTCGGAGTTGGTTCCATAGTGTTGGCTCTCACAGGGTGGCTGGCCACCGCAGCGTACGGAGGCGAGTGGAAGAAGGCAAACTCATCCGAGGGCGATCAGCCCCAGAGCACTTCCCCGTCCCCGGCTCCTCCTTCGCAACCGGTGCCCCCTGCGCCAAGGGGTTCCGGGATACTGTCAGAACACCCTCCCTCCCACTGGGATTCGCCAGAGATTTGGGAGGAGCCTTATCCCCCAGGGCCGATCTACGGTCCAGGATGGGGTTTGGCCTGTGGTGGGTGGTATGCGGACTTTGAGGCTCTTTTCTGGTGGCGGCGAGGACAGGACATTCCGGCGCTCGTAACAACCAGTGACGCCGGAACACCTCAAGCCAACGCAGGCGTGCTCGGGCTGCCGACGACGACGGTACTCTTGGGGAACCACAAGATCACGGACGCAAATCGGACGGGTGGCCGTGTATCGGTGGGCACATGGTTCGATCCTTATCAGGTCAACGGTGCCGTCGTCCGCTTTTTCTCGCTCAAGGACGACCACGCAAGTTACCGTTATTCGACCGACGACTATGCGATCCTCGGCCGGCCCTTCTTCAACATCTCGACTTCAGCAGAAGACGCACGTCTGGTCGGCTATCCGGGCATTTCGACCGGATGGGTCGATGTGGACGCTCGATCCGACTTCGCTGCGGGCGATGTGGTTCTCCGCATGATGCTGACCCAAGGGAACTGCTGGAGGCTTGACCTGATCGGCGGCTACCAGACGGCGAGGATCGACGAGTCGCTGCGAATCCGCGACGAACTGACGTCGACCGACCCGGGAGGCAACGTCCCGGTGGGGACGCGAGTGGCGGTCGAGGACTACTTCGGGACGCGAAATCAGTACCACGCGGGTGTCGTCGGAGCGATCTGGGAGTACGACCGAGGTACCGGGGCGTTGTCGGTACGGGCTTCCGTCGGACTGGGGAACATGCGTGAGGAAGTGACGATTCGCGGCCAGACGACGACCACGCCACCGGCAGGCGCCGCCACGACGGTCGACTCAGGCTTCCTCACGCAGCCTTCCAACATTGGGACGTACGTCCAAAATGAGTTCGCCGCCGTTCCCGAACTCGCCATCCGTGCTCGCTGGTACCTTAGCGACCACCTTGCCATCTCAGCCGGCTACAACTTTATCTACTACTCGAAAGTGGTCCGCCCCGGCGAACAGATCGACCGGGTTCTCAACTTGACGCAGGTGCCTGGACCGATCGTGGGTGAATCCCGTCCCGCGTTCTCGTTCCAGTCCGGAAGTCTGTTCTTGCACGGGTTGACGGTAGGATTGCACGCGGAGTTCTAAGCGGCTGGGCGGCGAGAGCATCGCGTCCCTACAGTTCGCCATCCATGAGCAACGTGTCGACGGCTTGTGCATACGCCTCACCACTGTCGTCGTGGAAACTCACGGATGGATCGTCGAGTTCCAAGAGGCCCTCATCTTCCCCTTCGCCGATCCTGGCCATCCAGCCGTCGACGGCATCGGGAAGATCGGCGGGCGTATAGCTGCCGATCACCGATTCGCCTTCGGCGGCACCGGCACCATCGTCAACGGCACCGTCGTCGATAGCCCGAGGTGCAAAGTTGAGGAAGTCGCGCGGCCCGGTGAACCGCAGCATGAGGTTGCCTGGCTCTTCCCCGAGTCGATGGACGCGTTGCGCATCGTTCATCGCCAGTGTGGTCTGTTCCACGTTGTCGTTGCCGTCGGCGATGCTCAAGTCGACTCCATCCGGACTCGACGAAAACGCCAAGTCTGCCGACTGGGTATCGTTCCAGTCGCCCCGAAGCGAGTACCACTGGAGCGGACTGTTCGGGGGCGTCGATCCATCTTCGCCGTTGGTCGGCGTCGGCGAGGAGCTGGTGAGGATGCTCGTCCGTGGTGTGGACGCGAGGAAGTCGGTCAACTGGATGAATTGCGGAAGCCGACCCCACTCGCCGAACCAGTAACCTGTTGCCTGGGCTCCGTCTGTCAGCTCGAAGCTGATCCGGTCGTTCTGCGACGTGTCGCCTCCCAACGTTCCCGCGGTCTCACGCCCATCGAGCAAACCGGGGAGACTCTCTTCGATGAGTTCATAGTTGCCCGGAGCCAGATCGGTAAAGGCGAAGGCTCCCGACGCATCGGTGACACTCGTCCGTTCGACCGTCTCGCCTCGGAAATCGGTCCCCACAAGTGTCACGGTGACGCCGCCGATCGCGCTTTCCCACTCGTTGAACTGGCCGTCGTTATTCACGTCGAAATAGACGGCGCCGCGGACCGAACCTGGTGTAAAGTCGAGGACTTCGACCGTAGCTGTGCCTTCGGCTTCTTCACCCGCGGGGTCGGCGATCCGGTAGGTCACCGTATCGTTGCCTGTATAACCGGCCGGCGGTGTATAGAGGATCCGCTGGCCATCGTCACTGATGGAAACAGTAGCACCGTTCAGTTGCGACGAGGCGGAGAGGATCGTGAGCGTTTCCGGGGGATCGGCCCCGGGCGAGTCGTTGGCCAGAACGTTCAGGACCTGGTCGGCCGCGTCTCGCACGACGGTCAATGTATCAGGATTGGCAATCGGAGGATCGTTCGTGTTGTTGACAGTCACAACAACGGTGCCCCGTGCGGTTGCTCCGTTGCTGTCGGTAATCTCGTATTCGAACTCTTCCTTGCCGAAGAAGTCGGGAGCCGGAGAGTAGCGGATCTGGCCGTTCTCGATCACCGCCGTGCCACCCTGACTGGGAGTGAAGACATCGGTCAGGCTGATGGTCTCGTCGGTGTCTGGTCCCGTGTCGTCGTTGGCCAACACATCGAAAAGGTGGTCGCTTGTGTCTTCATCGACGGTAAACACATCGTTGCGAGCCACGGGAGGATCATTGAACGGTGTAACCGTCACCGTCGCCGTGGCCGAACTCGTACCACCGTTGCCGTCACTGATCGTGTAGGTGAAGGTCTCCGTCCCGATGAAGTTAGCTGCTGGGGTATAGAGAATGTGATCGTCGGTTGGCCCGATCTCGATCGTGCCCCCTTGGTCGCCGCTGGACACACTTTGGATCTTTAGGGTTTCGCCAGTGTCCGGGGCGATCGAATCGTTTTGGAGAACGTCGAGCAGGTTTTCGCTTGAGTCCTCAACCACGGCAAACGAATCGTCATTGGCCGTCGGGTCGTCGTTGGTCGGCTGCACTTGGACGGTGACGACACCGGTAACCTGAGCCGTCCCATCGGTCGCCGTGTATTGGAAGGTTTCCTCGCCGAAGAAGTCGGGAGCCGGCGTGTAGCTGATCGAGCCCCCACCGTTGATGACGGTAGCCGTGCCACCTTGCGACGGCGTGGAAACATCGACGATCGAGAGGACGCCGGTGAATCCCGGAAGGAACGTGTCGTTGACCAGCACGTCGAACTGGTTGTTCTGACTGTCCTCGTCGACGTTGAACAAGTCCGGCCCCGTGGTAAAGGCACCGCCGACCGATACGGAAGTCGAGCCGTAGAAGACATCCGACTGCAGGTCGACCGGATCGGTCGTCCCGAAGACGAGGATTTCATGGAAGGGAAGGTCATCGGGAGCGTCCGACGTGAACGTCAGTGTTCCCGTACCGGTTGCTCGCATAGGCACGGTGAACATGAGGAACTCGCCGCCACCGACCGGCGATAGCGAGCCCGAAGTCGCTCCTACTTCGTCGATCAACCCTGGGGTCGTCGTGTCGCCCGAGGTGACATGGGGATAATCGGATGAGAAAGTGATCGGCCCTGTGACCTCAGCGAGGTTCGCCGGATAGTTGATGTCGAAGTAGGCCGCGAAGACGCCTTCATCGTTCTTGTCCTCGACAAAACCACGCAGGAAGAAGTCCTGCCCCGCTGTCAACTGGGTCAGTGGAACGCCGTCGGCGTCCGTCACCCCCAGTCGCAGGCTCACGCGCTGATCCGCCTGCTGCGGGGAAACGGTGATCGATATTTCTTGCGTTCTTTCATTCCCGGCCGCATCACGCGCAATCAGATTGAAGGTGTGCGTGCCTACCTGCGAGGACGTGGGGGTCCACGTGAGGAGTCCACTAACCGGGTCAAAGACAACGCCGGACGGTGCCCCTTGCAGCGCGTAACTGAACCCGGCAAGGCCTTCATCCGGATGGTCGGCGTCGTATTGAAGCGGCGTGGCGACCTGCCCGACCGACGGCGGCGTCGAATTGAACGGCCCCGGCGGCGTTGTATCGATCGTCACGTTGAGGTGTCCAAACGGGGCACTCTCGACGTCATCGACCGTCTGTGTTGCGAAGACCTCATAGGTTCCGTCACCTTGTGCACCAAGGCCGGATGTAGAAATGACGACCTCGCCGGCGTTATTGGCCGTCCCGGTCCCCAATACGGTGCTGCCGTTATAGAGGGTCACTGTGGATCCGGCCTCGACGCCGGAAACGAGGAATTCAAGCGGATCGGCATTCGTGATGTTGTCCGTCGACGAAATCCCCGTGTCCGAAGCATCGGTCAGGTCGACGACGCCGTTGACGGCAGGCACGACGTTGATCGTGACGAGTTGCGAATCGAAGGGATCGGCCGTGTTGCTTGTCGTCGCTGGAGCCACACGCACGAGCAGTTCCATCGGGCCGACGTATCCATCCGGCGGCGTGACCGTCACCTCTCCCGTGTCGGGATCAACCGTGAACGTGTAGTCGACGGTACCCTGCCTGATGCCACTGAATCGGACCGGATCCCCTTCGACGTCGATCGCCTGGAGTTGAAACTGAGCCGGCGTATTGACGGTCGTCTGAATGTCTCCGATGTCCGCCAGGAATGGACCCGTGTTGAACGGATCGGGGGCGACGGTGACATGAAAGACCTGCTGCGATGAGTTGCCGTCCTGGTCGGTGACCGTGACCGTAATGTCCGCCTCACCGGACGCTCCTTCCGGCGCGGACAACATGACGAGGCCGTTTTCGGTGTCCTCGAAGATGGACACCGAGTCAATCAGAATATTAAAGAGTGGTCGATCCGACGAGTCCGTTGCGGTCGCCGTCAGGGCATCGCGGTTCTTTTCGCCTTCGATGAGCTGGCCGAAGACCGAGTGGTTGGCGTCAAGGAACCGAGTCGGCACATCCGTAATGAAGAACTGCGAGTCATTCGTATCGTCGGTTGCTTTGGCGAATGATAAGACGCCCGCCTGATTGTGCTGCAATTCAACATGGAATTGGTCGTCGAAATCACCGAGTGTCGAGCCACCCGCGCCCGTGCCCGTGGGGTCCCCCGCCTGTGCCACAAAATTGTCAATCACTCGGTGGAACTCGATGCCGTTGTAGAAGCCGTCGTTGGCCAACTGGATGAACCGCGACGCTGGCCGAGGCGCTCGCTGCTCGAAGAGCTGAAACACCATGTCGCCGTAGCTGAGCGTCGAAATGCGTGCGCTGCGGTTGCCCGTGATGAGTGTCGGTTGAACCAGGGAGGGATTCGAGCTGGTCACCGTGTACGTTAGTGGGCCGCCGTTGGGATCATATCCGTCCAGGGCAACATGCAGAGGCGATCCGCCGAAGACGGTCTTGTCACCGATCGGAGCGATCGATGGCGTGACACCCGTCGGGATGTCGACGCCGCTGCGCTGAGACAGCGTCTCGAGCGTCTGAACGCCCGTGAGACGTGTTCCGTCCGGGAACTCCCATGTCGGGAACGAGGTAATGTTGTTGTCGATACCGATTTGATTGAGCGTCCGGTCGGGATTGGTGACCTCGATGAACGGCAGAAAATCTGCCCCGTCCTCAAAGAGTTTCTTTTGCGCGGTACAGGCAGGACACCAGGCTGCCCCGTACATTTTCGTGCCCGAATCCGCGAGCGCCTTGGCGAATGCAACCAGATCATGATCCCCCGCCGTGTGCTCGCCTTCGGCCGGAGAGGCCACCGGATCGGTCACGAGGGTCGGGTCCTCAGAACTGACCACCCCGTCCCATCCGTCCGCGACCGTCAGGAGCAAGTCTGCCGACAAGAGATTCCTCGTTTCCAGAAGCTCCGGACGCATGGCCGCTCGTCCCCCCCGCCTCCGATTGCGATGGTTGCGGTCCCGCCTCTTCGCTCGTGTCCACTTCTTCATGGCGTGCGCGTGCCTCTTTCTCTGATGTCGATAGAAAAATTAGGTAGGTGAATACCTGCCCTGCTGTTCCCTGTGAAAAGCCGCCCCTGAAAGGGCCTTGAAGTGCCCAGGCCCACTCGCCCGCTCGGCTGGACCGACGCGGGAATTAACTTTCAGAATAATCGTGGTTGGAAAATCCTGCACGAGTTTGGCGTCTCTCAACTCCTCCGTTTTTCCGCCTGACCCCCGCAGATTCTGCCGAACCGTCAGATTAGCCCCTCCGCACAGGGGGAGCAGCCGTTTGAGCGAGAGGGATTCCGGCACAGAAGACGCTCAACCAACTCGGGGGACTCCGCGCCCGTGCGGTCTCGCCAGTGCCAATCACGGTCGGTCGGGAACCAACTCGAGTCATATGGCCACGGAGCCATCGGAGGGTACCCAAGCAGCTTGGCAAGTTTGGACGAATCAAGTCGCACGTCGCCAGCTCGAGGTGGCACCGGCCCCGCTTCGGTGCGCCAGCACCCTTTGAGCAATTCCGGCGCATATCCGCCCGCTCGGTTGATCACCTGCGCAATCTGGTAGAGACTCATCTCGATCGGCCCACCTGCGTGGAAGGTGCCACAGATGTCTCGAGTCAGCAAGTCGTGGCAGAGTCGGTTGAGGCAATCAGCGTAGTGCGGCGTGCGGATCTCGTCGAAGTAGAGCGTGGCAGGGCGCCCCTTGCGGAAGCGGGACTCGATCCAGTCGACGGCTCCCGCATGGCCATTGAAAGACCGCCCCATGGGCAAGCTGATTCGAAGGATGCAGCAGTTGGGCTGCCGCCCCAGCCACTGCTCGGTTTCCCACATCGCCTGCCCATAGACGGTCACCGGATCCGGCTCGTCCTCCTCGCAATACGGTGCTCCGTGAAGCCCCGAAAAAACCAGATCGATCGACAGGTGGACGATCCGGACGCGTGCTCCGCCGATAGCACGTGAGAGGGCTCGAGCGCTCGCCACGTTCGCGCGATAAGCCAACTCGGGATCGCACTCGCATGCCTTCAGCCGGCAGTGGCCTTCCGCATTGAGCACCGATTGAAACTGGTAGTCTTCGAAAAGCTCGGCTAATCGCCGTTCATCCCCGGCGTCGCACGGCACGATTCCGGGGCGGTCGAGCGGCCAATTGTCGCTACGTCGCGTCCCGATCACCTGGCCGGGATAGAGTTGTTGGAAATAGGCGAGCGCCTGGTAGCCGGCCACGCCCGCCACGCCCGTTATCAAAAGCGGTAGCGGAGGTGGTGGCCACGCCGTCAGTTTCGTCGGTATCTCCAGTTCGCTTCTTCTAATCACCGCCGAACCGCCTCGACCATGACTTTCAGTGGCCGGTCCATTGCATCGACTAGCGACGCCGCGCACCGGTCGGGAACATCCACGCCCAGCCGCCTGGCCGCACTTCCGCCGACCACGGCCAACTCGAGTCGGCCGGACGAGCCGACAAGCGCCACCAGGTCGTCCGGTGCTGCTTCCCCATAGGTTGTTACGAACCGAAGGACCGAGTCGTCTCCCACAACGACGTGTCGCTTGCCGGGCGACTCCCCAAGTTTCGCCAACTCGCTTTGCGTGATGTTGGTGACGAGGTTGCCGAACGAGTCCGCAGCGATGACCTGGCCCACGATCCGATCGTCGTGAATCTCCGGCGACGGCCAAGCCAACGGGCACTCAATTTGAGCCGGCGGACCAAAGGCCTCGATCGGAGTTCCACTGGCCCAGTAAGCGGCCACCGGAGCCATGATGTCGCGACCGTGGAATGTCGGGCTGACCGGACTGTTCCAGTAGCTCGATTCGGCAAGCCGTACGACGCGGTGAATCGGGAAACGCCTGGTCAGCAACGACCAAAGACCATTGTCCGGGGCGACGAAACGCCACGTTCCGATCTCCGCAGCCAAGATGGGCCGGTCGGTGCCCACTCCCGGATCGACGACGGCCACGTGAACGGTTCCCGGAGGAAACCAGCGGACGCAGTCGGCCAACACGATGGCTCCCAGACGCACCGACTGAGGCGGCACGGCGTGGCTGAGATCGACGAGCCTCACGTGCGGTGCAATACTCAGCACTACCCCCTTCATTTGGGCCACATACGGAGCATCGGTGCCGAAGTCCGTCAGAAACGTGATCGTGCCGGTCATGACGGGCCGTGGAAAATGGAACGATGATCAAAGCAAGTGGACGCAGGAAGGAAGACAGGTAACAGACTACCGCGAGCGACGCTCCCCGGCTACACCGCTTCGATGCACCTCGGAAAAGCCTTTCTTGAGCCCCTTCGCGGCGTATGGCAAGTGGGTCAACTCCTCGAGAAACTTGCAATCCATGCCCATTGATGCGATAATTCGCTCAAGTTTCGGCCGCCGTGCCGGCAGCCCCCTTTGCGCCCTCGGAGGGTCCCGCCTTGGAAAAGGAATCCGCCATGCCACGCCACTATCGCTCCACGTTTCCCCTGATGTCTCCGTGGTTCGGCCGTTGTTGCGGTCTTCTTGGCTTCGTGCTCCTCCTCTCGGCCAGCGGCACGGCCGCCGAACCGGATCGGGCACGCAAGGAGACTCCTGATCCCGATCCCTTGATAGCTCTCGAAATCGAAACGGGACGCTCAGAGGTGGTGCTAGTGGGCCGGGATGCCCGGCAACAACTAATCGTCACCGGCCGTCACCGCTCGGGGGCGCTCCGGGACTGGACCCGAAAGGTGACGTACCGCGCCGAGCCCGCCGGGATTCTCACGGTCGACGCCACCGGCTACGTTCAGCCGCTGGCCGATGGTGAAGCGACGATCACGGCGGAAGTTCAAGGCGGCCCCAAGGCCGAACTGAAGGTTCGTGTCGAACATTGCACCGCCGAAGTCCCGGTCCACTTCGCCAACCAGGTCGTGCCGATCTTCACCAAGTACGGCTGTAACGGTGGAGGTTGCCATGGCAAGTCGGGTGGCCAAAATGGTTTTCGGTTATCGCTTCTGGGATTTGAGCCCGCCGATGACTATGAATGGCTGGTGAAAGAGGGCCGCGGCCGGCGTCTCTTCCCGGCTGCCCCAGACCGGAGTCTCCTTTTGCTAAAGGCGGCCGCTTTGGTGCCTCACGGAGGCGGCCAGCGACTCGAGCCCGATTCGCCTGCCTATCGACTCCTGCGCCGCTGGATTGGACAGGGGATGCCGACCGGCGATCCCAACGCTCCGACCGTCGTGCGCATCGAGGTCATCCCATCCGAGCGAACTTTGTCCAAGGAGGCTACGCAGCAACTCGCGGTCGTGGCTCACTTCAGCGACGGGTCGACCGAAGATGTCACTCGCATGGCTCAGTTCGAAGCGAATGACACAGAAATGGCATCGACTTCAGAGACGGGATTGGTCACGACCGGAACATTGGCAGGCAGTGTCGCCGTGATGGCTCGTTACCAGAGCCACGTAGGCGTCTTTCGCGCCACGATCCCGCTCGGCGCAGCCGACGTCGTTCTCCCGTCGACCGACAATGTCATCGATCGTGAAGTCTTTGGCAAACTCCGCGCTTTGGGACTGCCTCCATCGCCACTCTGTGACGACGCCACCTTCTTGCGCCGCGTCACAATCGACATCGCCGGGCGATTGCCCACGATCGAGGAGACTCGAGCCTTCCTGGCTAGCACCGATCCGGAGAAACGTTCGCAATGGATCGAAACCCTCCTGGCCTCGGATGACTACGCCGACTACTTCGCAACCAAGTGGGCCGCCATTCTTCGCAACCGACGCAACCGGGACGAAGACCGCTACCAGACCTTTGCCTTCCACGAGTGGATTCGGACGGCCATGGCCGACAACATGCCGTACGATCAGTTCGTCCGCGCGATCCTGACAGCAACGGGTACAGTGCGCACAAATCCTGCCGTCGCCTGGTATCGCCAGGTGCGTGACGCGCCCTCTCAGGTGGAAGACACCGCTCAATTGTTCCTGGGGCTCCGCATCCAGTGTGCTCGGTGCCACCACCATCCGTTCGAAGCGTGGAGTCAGCAGGATTATTACGGCCTCGTGGCGTTCTTCTCGCGTGTAGGACGCAAGCCGGGAAGCCGTGCCAACGAAGAGCGCATCTTTCACCAGCGGGGAACAGCCTCGGCTCGCAATCCGAAGACTGGACAAGACGTCTTGCCGACCGGTTTGGGAGCTTCCCCCGTCAAGCTCGAGCCTCACCAGGATCCACGCGTCGCCCTGGTCGACTGGATGACGGCTTCGGACAATCCGTTCTTTGCCAAGGCTCTGGTCAACCGCTATTGGAAACACTTCTTCGGTCGAGGACTCGTTGAGCCGGAGGATGACATGCGGGTGACGAATCCAGCGACACATCCGGAGCTATTGGAAAAGCTGGCGCGGCAATTTGTCGAAAGCGGCTATGACTTGAAGGGGTTGATCCGCACAATTGCCAATTCGCGAGCCTACCAACTTTCGGCCGAACCCAATCAATGGAACGTCGACGATCGTCAGAACTACTCGAGGTTCTACCCTCGCCGCTTGCACGCGGAAGTGTTGTTGGACGCGATCGACGCGGTCACTGGAGACCAGACCAACTTCGGGACGGTCCCAGTCGGAACGCGAGCGGTTCAATTGCCCGATAGTGGCTTCCCATCGTATTTCTTGACGGTTTTCGGACGCCCTCAAGCAGCCAGTGCCTGTGAGTGCGAACGGTCGTCGGAAGCCAATTTGGGGCAGACATTGCACTTGATCAATTCGTCGGAGATCCAGTCGAAACTCAAGAAGGGGCGTGCAGCCCAGCTTGCTGCAGCCAAGGCAACCCCGGAGGAGAACATTCGCACGATCTACCTGGCGGCGTTCGCACGGCATCCGACGGAGCGAGAAATGAAAACCGCCATTGAGTACCTCCAGTCGAAAAAGAACCAGCAAGAGGCGTATGAGGACATCCTGTGGGCCGTGATCAACACCAAAGAGTTCTTGTTCAACCACTAACGATCCTGTCGGTGCTGGCGGCAGCGTGCGTCTTGTGGGTTCCTCTGCCTCTGAGTGCCCAGTTGCCCGTCACGACGATTAATGCCGTCTTTCCTCCCGGCGCACAAGCAGGCTCGACGGTGGAGGTCACGGTGAGCGGTCCGGCAGCCCGGCGGCTTGAGAAACTGGTCTTCTCTCACTCCGGCATCACCGCGGAAGTCGTCCGAAGAGTTCCGGACGAATTCGCCGACACGCCCGAACCGAGTTACGGCCATTTTCGTGTCACCGTTGCCAAGGATGTGCCGCCCGGTACTTACGACGTCCGAGCGATCGGTGCGTGGGGCATTTCCAATCCGCGAGCCTTTGTGGTATCGGACCGCCCTGAACTCGTGGTAAAGGGGACCCCGGTGACACCGGAAAACGCGTACGAACTGCCGATCGGAGCGGTCGCCAATGGGCGAATTCCGGCACGGAGTCATCACTTTTTCAAGACGCATCTCGAGCAAGGCCAGCGCGTCACCGTGCGCTTGGCTGCGCAACAGATCGACTCGCGTCTGAGCGCCGTCCTCACTCTCTTTGATACCTCGGGGCGCCGACTGGCTCAAGCGTTCACGGTCGAACGTGACCCAGTGTTGCTTTTCGAAGCCCCGAAGAAAGGCGACTACCTCATTCGCCTTCACGATGAAACCTACGGTGGCGGCGAAGAATATTTTTATCGATTGGTGGTCGACGAGGAGCCCTTTGTCGCCACCGTGAAGCCTTTAGCAGCAACGCCCCACGAGGAACGGACATTTA
Organism: Planctomycetaceae bacterium; assembly: GCA_015490875.1. Classification (GTDB taxonomy): domain Bacteria; phylum Planctomycetota; class Planctomycetia; order Pirellulales; family Pirellulaceae; genus S141-3. The sequence continues at coordinate 11,547 of WFWZ01000108.1, read as the reverse complement.
CGTGGCTTGGATGGAACTTGCCGCAGGGAAAACCGAGTCCCTTTCGCTGGCAGGGTCGAACGCTGGTTGCCGCGTCTTCGTCGGCCTCGGCGGCGAGCGAGCCTGTAGCCTTGCTGCGTCCCTGGATTCCCCAGTTCCCGTCGCTCCTCGTTTCCGGCGCTCCCGGACTCGCTGTCACAAGTCCTGCGGGGCGCACCGTGGCGCTCGGAGTGGCACAAGGAACGGTCGTCGTGGAAACAGAATCGTCTGAGGTACAAATTCAGCGATTGGACTTGCCGTGCGATGTGTCGGGATCATTTTATCCCGAAGGGGACGAGGACCAGTATGAGTTCGAAGCTCAGAAAGGGAAGCAGTATTGGATCGAGGTCCTCAGTCACCGTTTGGGGGCGGATACCGATCCGGCTTTCTTGCTGCAGCGATTGGAAAAGGATCCGAAGGGTAATGTGCGGCTCGTCGATATCGCGTTCGTCGATGATCCTCCCGACCGCAACGCGACCATCCGTTCTCCCTTTCATCTGAGCAGTGACGATCCGGCATTGCTCTGGACGGCTCCTGCCGACGGAACGTATCGGCTGTGGCTTCGCGATCAGTTTGGTTCAGTACGCAATGATCCTCGAGCTGTCTATCGGCTGGTCATCCGGGAGCCCCATCCGGAGTGTCGCATCGTGGCGGTGCCGCAAGAACTGCGCACTGCCAACAACAACACGGTACCCGTACGGCCACTGGTTCTTCGGCGAGGCGAATCGCTGGCCGTTCGCCTATTGACTGAAATACGAGGAGGTTTTGATCGCGAGGTGACAGTCGAGGCACTCGGACTTCCCCAAGGCGTCAAGGCTGAGCCGGTGACATGGAAAACGTCGAGTGGCACTCAAGCCTGGCTCGTACTCCAGGCGACACATGATGCACCTGCATCGTTGAGCTCGGTGCAGCTGAAGGCGACGAGTCGAGTCGGCAACGATGGAGTCGAGCATCCCGTCACGCTGGGTGAGATCGCCACGGGCACGCGAAACCAGCCGTTCGATCCGGCTCGCGTCCGTCCGACGTCTTCCTGGTTCTTGCAGGTGCGTGACGACGGTGTGGCCGTGCCCGTTGTCTTGCGAGGTGATCCCTCGGATGTCCACGGGCAAGTGGGAAGCGACGTGAAACTGCGAGTCAAGGCCGAACGCACCGAGGGATTCGCAGATCCCGTCGCCGTTTCCGTGATGGGGCTGCCTCGCGAGATTCCGGTTGCCCGAGCGACGATCGCCAAAAATAAGAGCGACGTGGAACTCACGCTGTCTCTCAAGAACGGCAACCTCCGTCCCGGCACGTACACTTTCTGGGTGCGTGGCGATCTGACGAAAGTGAAACGTCCATTCGACCCGCAGGCTCTCGCATTGGCCGAGGCGAGGCAAAAACGATTGGCGGCGGCGGTGCAACAGTTGTCCAAGGAGTTGGAAGAGGCTCGCAAGGCACTCAAGGAAGCGAAAGAGGAGGCTAACCGATCCGAGCTAGCGAAGCGCGTCGCCGCGCTGGAGGAGCGTCACAAGAAAGCCGTGGCGTTGAAGAAGCAGGCGGATGCTCAAGTGGCGTCAGCGAAAAAGGAGGCAGCGCCGAGGGACACCAATTTCGCTGTCGTCACGATGCCGCTGAAACTCCGCGTGGACCCTCGTCCATCCAATCCATCCAAGAAGTGAGCTGCTAACATGCCTACGCGCCGACAAAGTTTCTTCTCGCGTCTCGCTGGGATCCTCCTGGTGATTCCTTTTGTCTTTCCGCAAACCCTCGTGGCACAGGACCCACTCCCGGTCGCCGACGGATCGAAACTCGAGTCGGTCTCCTTTACGCGAGATATTCTGCCCATCTTCCGCAAGAAGTGTCTGGCATGTCATAACCAGAGTGACAAGGAAGGCGAATTGGTGCTCGAGTCGGTCGCGACCATTCGCAAGGGTGGCGACTCGGGACCGGCCATCGTGGCAGGCAAGCCGGACGCGAGTCTGCTCTTCGTTTTGGCTCGGCATGCCGATGAGCCGATCATGCCGCCTGAAGACAACGACGTGGGTGCGAGCAACCTCACGCCCGATGAATTGGCTCGGCTACGTCGCTGGATCGAATTGGGAGCGGAGGAGGGCAAGAGTACTGCCGAGGCCAAAATGGATTGGCGAGCCATTCCTGAGGGGCCCCATCCGATCTTTGCGCTCGCAGTGGCTCCCAACGGACGTTATCTCGTTGCCTCGCGCGGCAACCGCCTGACGCTTTATCACTTGGGGGCTCGGCAACGGTGGACCGACCTGAGCGACCCTGCACTGGTGCGGTCGGGGCTTTACGAAAAGCGACCACCCGCTCACCTCGACTACGTCCAGTCGGTGGCCTTCCATCCGACACGGCCGATCGTCGCGTCGGGTGGTTATCGTACGATCAAGATTTGGCAGCGAGTCGAGCCGAGCGGGCAAATCGTGGCGCCGGCCGGCGGTGCTCCGGTCCTTCAGGCAGACGCAGCAAGGGACACCGACGTGGCCGTCGTTCTTCGCGGTGACGGGACGGTGTCTTGGTATCGCAGTGGGAGCACCAAATCGTTCGCTATGTGGAAGGCGGACCAGGCGCTGCTTGCTCTCTTATCCGTCTCGCCGGACGGAACGCAAATCGCCGTCGCAACGAAGGAGAACCGCGTCGAGGTGCGGGGAACAGACGGAAAGATTCAAGGAAGCCGTGCATTTTCCGAACCTGTTCATGCCATCGCACTGGTTGATTCGAAAACATTGGTGGTTGGTCTGGGAGACCGCGTTGTCGTTTTGGCCAACCAACCTGACCACAACAAAGAAGGAAATCAACAATCGACCTCAGCCGACAAGGAGGGCAAGAAGCAGAGTTCGCAGAGCGTGCCCCCATGGCCGGTAGTGGGCGAGTTGCGCGAGGGAAAGGGGCCGGTGTCGGCTTTGGAGCCTATGGCCGGCCAGCCGACGTCGGTCGTTGCTGGAGGCGAGGACGGCATGGTTCGGGTATGGGACGTGCGAGCCAAGAAAGTCATGCGGCGCGTCTCCACGGGTAAACCCATCCGCGCACTTGCCGTCAGCGGCGATGGCAAGCGAATGGTTGTGGTACATGGCGACGGTTTGGCCGGACTTTGGGATCTGCCTACGGGAAAGCGCATCGCCGATTGGAAAGTTGACCCGGATTGGGAACTGGAACTGGATCGCGTTCGCTGGAAGGCCGAACTGGCCAAACTCCGTGTCAACGGCGCCAACCAGGATGTCAAGGCTGCGGAGAACCGGCTGAAGGGTGAGGAAACCAACGCAAAGAAAGCATCCGAGGAACAAAAGCAGGCCTCCGAAGCGCTTGCCAAACAGAAGGAGGCACTGGAAAAGGCTCGGAAGGCGTTTGAGCAGGCCAAGCAAAAACAGCAAGCGGCTCAGGAGGCTCTGCAGCAAGAGGAGAAGAAACTCGAAAGCGTCTTGGCGGAACTCAAGAAGGTAACCGAGGAAATCGAGCGACTGAAGAAGGAGAAAGCCGATACAGCCGAGGTCCAGAAGCGGCGCAGTGACCTGGCGAAGCAGGAGCAAGCTGTGCGGGCGAAGATTGGACAGTTGAAAAGCGAGCACCAAAAGGCAACGGCAGCGGTGAAGCCTGTCCGGCAGGAGTTGGACAAAGCGGAAGCCGCCGTCAAGACGGCACAGACAAACTTGCAGTCCGCCGAGCGCACAGCTCAGCGAGCGGCTGAGTTGGTGCAGCGGGCGAAGCAGGAGTTGGCAGAGGCGAAGAAGGTGTCCGAGCAACTCGAGGCGGCTCGGCGCCAGGCGGACGAAGCGCGTCAAGCCAAGGAAAAGACGGCGTCCCCGACCATGACTTTTGTCGCGGCCTCTTTTTCTCGCGGCGGGCGTTTTGCTCTCACCGTGTCGGGCGACGGCCGTCTCTACTTGTGGGACGCAGTAACAGGTGCTGGCCTGGAGCGTGCGGAAACCGGGAGTGCCAAGGTTGCGTCGCTTACGTGTTTCGGCAGTCAAGCGATACTGGTTGGCACATCCGACGGTGAGCTCAAGAGGTGGCCGTTGGTTCCCCAGTGGAAGCTCGTGCAAACGATCGGAGACGTGACGGATGCGGGGAGTCTTGCCGACCGGGTGACGGCGTTGGCATTCAGTCCCGACGGGCGGCTGTTGGCCAGTGGCAGCGGTGATCCATCTCGATCGGGACAACTGCGGATTTGGGAGTGGGAGTCGGGGAAACTGGAAAAGGAGATTCCCGAGCCTCACAGCGACATGGTTTTGGACGTGGCTTTCTCGCACGACGGACAATTCATAGCAAGCAGCGGTGCCGACCGCTTTGTGAAGGTCTTTGACGTTCATTCTGGCAAGCATGTGCGTTCATACGAGGGGCATACATCTCATGTATTGGGCGTGGCCTTCAGCGCGGATGACCGGCTGCTGGCTAGTGCAAGTGCCGATCAGTCGGCCAAGATGTGGGATGCTCGGACAGGCGAACAAAAGCGCACGATCGGCGGGTTCAAGAAGGAAGTGACCGATATCGGTTTTCAGGGACTGACGACGAACGTGTTGTTGGCGGCCGGAGATCCGGCCGTGCAGTTGCGTCGCAGTGACAATGGCGGTGTGCTGCGGACATTTCCCGGTGTGTCGGATTACGTGTATGTCGTGTCGTCGGACCGACGGGGCAAACGGATCGCGGCTGCCGGTCACCAGAGCGTCGTTTGGGTCTGGAGCGACGACGGGAAGGCATGGGCCAGCTTTCCATACGCGGGAGAGACGCTTGATTCGAAGAAGTAATCTCGGTTGGACATGGTGGCTTGCCGTCGCTGTGGCGGTATCCTCATGGGTCGACTTGAGCAACGCGTGGACCGACCATCGCTCTTTCGAAGAGGGCCGCGTGGGAACTCAAGCAGCCGGCAAGACGGGCCTGGGGGAGCGGGGTGCCTTTCCGAGGACTGTGTTCTCCGACCGATTTGTTTACTCGGGCAAGCTAGCCGCTTGTACGACGATCGAGCGGGCGTCACGCGGCTTGGGCAAGTGGGGCGGCGTATGGACATTCCCCGAGGTGCTGGATGAGAGTGAAACGATCTGGCTTCTCTTTCACATTTACCTTCCGGAAGGGTTTGATGCGAAAGCTCAGGGAAGAGGTTTGCGCCTAGTGCGGCTGGTGACCTTAACCGCTGGCGGCAAAGAGGAGGGATCTATTGATGTTTCTCTCGATCCTCAAACACGACGGCTGAACATCCACAATTCTCTGGCTGGCGTGCGCTTTCCGATGGCGCCGAGGGCACGACGTTGCGGCGAGCCGGTTCCGTTGGGGCAGTGGCAAGCAATCGAATTGCAAGTGACGTTGGCGAGCCAACGCGGACGCGGAGTCGTGCGGCTTTGGCAGGATGAGCGGCTCGTCTTTCAGGACACGAAACGGCCGACGTTGGGAGGTCCGTTTTCGCGAGTGCGTTATGCATGGTTGCTGAGCGAGTGGCCGGGAGGAGCTCCCAAACGGCAGAGTGTCTGGTTGGATGATCTGGTGGCGACCAACGAGACGCCCTCGCAGCGAGATCGACGCGGCAACGTGCGTTTGTGGCCTTACGCAAGCCGCCCCGAGGCGCCATCGCCGCGCGAGTCAGACGCGGGCTCCGCCAAGTAGTGCGATGGATGGGGCCTGTCATCGGAAGTGGAGACGCAGGAAGTTGAGCGCATGCTTGGCGGCTAGGTCAGCGAGGATTTCGGGGTGAGCGCGCAGCGGAATCGTTTTCTGGAAGAGATCGTCATGCATGAGGACGACCAGTCGGGCGGTGCCGGGACGGGCAGTGGCCATGCCAAGTCCCGTGGTAGCACGTGCCGCTTTCACGTGCTGCCGTAAACGTTCCCCTAGCGCCGACGACGGGGATTCTGCATCTTCTTCATCGTCCGTCAGTCGCGGATCGATGTTTCCGCCGAGGTAAGTAAAACCCTCGGGGTCGCTTGAGGCAAGTCGGCTCGCGAGCTGCCCCAGCGAGGGTCCCTCGAGAGTGACAAGGGTGTGGCCACGGCGGCGTAGTTCCGCCAGGACGACGCCTTCAAGAGTTTGGTCTCCGTACCCAAAGATGAGGTGTCCGAGGCTCTGTTCGAGCTCACGGACGACAGGATCAAGAAGAGCTTCGGCTTCGTCGGGCGTCGCCCCGTGCGCCGTGACACGCAGCGTAATCGTACCTCGGCTGACGGTGATCCCGATCTCCGGGTTTTGTCCCCGCAGAAGACTTCGAGGCAGACGGGACTCGAGCGTACTTTCTCCAAGGCCGAAACAACGTAATTCGCGAATGGCAATCGAACGGGGGACGGTGATCGTGCCTCGAATACGCTCGGCCACCGAGTCGTGCCACATCTCTTGCATTTCTGCAGGGACGCCGGGGAGAGCCAGCCAGCGGCAGGAGTGGTCGTCGATTTCAAGCCGGCAATCGATGCCGGGAGCCGTACCATGGGGATTGGGGATCCACGCCGAGCCGGCTGGCCGCTGGGCTTGCAAGCGGTTCGAGTCGGGCATGGAGCGTCCGCGGCGAGCAAAGAGACCTCGGATGTGTTCCAGCATCCCTTCATCGGTCTCCAGAGGGCGTCCGGTAGCTTGAGCCAGTGCCTGCCGGGTCAGGTCGTCCTGTGTCGGCCCGAGCCCGCCCGTGGAGACAACGATGTCGGCTCGAGTCGCCAGGTCCGTGATCGTCGCGACCAGTTCCTCAAGCCGGTCGCCGACCGTCGTGTGCCGAGCGGGAATGATGCCCAGATGGCGGAGCTGGCGCGAGAGCCATGCGGAGTTTGTATCAACGCGGTGTCCGGCGACCAGCTCGTCGCCGATAGCCAAGATTTCAGCTCGCATGAGTTGCTTCGCACATTCCGCAAGGATCGAGATGCCCGATAGGGGCAGGAGACCCGCCCCAGACAAAGGAAAACGGTCGGTATTCTGCGCATCGGGACCGCATTTTGGTCACTTATAGCGTAGAGGCCGGTTGGGTGGTTGCTAGCGGGGGAAGAGAACTCGAGTCTCCGAGTCGAGTTTCCAGGCCGGTAGGACATCGGCAAGTGGGCAATCCTTTGGCATAGAGGAGTCACTGTGGTACTGGGAATCAAGCCGACAGTCGACTTCGCATTCAAAAAGATCTTCGGTACGAGGGAGAACACTCTCGCACTGGTGGGCCTTACGAACGCGGTCCTAGCCCCCGACGAGCAGATCGTCGAGGTCGAGATTCTCAATCCGTTCAGTTACAAGGACTTCGCTGAGCAGAAGTTGATCGTGCTCGACATACGAGCTCGCGACGAGGCCGGACGATGGCTCAACATCGAAATGCAGGTCGACGTCGCCGTCGGCCTCAAAGAGCGGCTCGCCTATTACGCCTGTTCGCTCTACACCGAGCAACTCAAACAGGGCGAGAAGTACTGGCGGCTGCGTCCGGCCATCTCGATTTGCTTTCTGGGGAACGTACTTTTCGGAGGTGTCCCTACGGCTCATCATCGGTTTCGGTTGGCGGACCTTGACGAGGGTCGGGTACTGACGGAGGCGCTGGAGGTCCACACGGTCGAGTTGACGAAGTATAATCTGGACGAGGCGACGATTGCGCGGGCGTCAGCGATCGAGCAGTGGGCGTTTTTTCTGCTCCATGCACATCGGTACGAGACGGGTCGGCTGCGGGAGTTGCTACCTGGGGAGGCGTTTGAACGAGCCATTGACGCGGCGAAAGCCATTCAGCGGAAGACGGAGGATCGGACCATGTACGATCAGCGCGAGAAGGCACTACGGGATTACAAGTGGCTGATAGAGGGTGCCCGACGGGAGGGAAGAGAGGAGGGAAGAGAGGAGGGGGAGCTGATCGGCAAGATCGTGCTGCTTCGTCAGCTACTGGGCGAGGAGGAAATGTCGAAGGAAGCGCTACGGGGACTGCCTCGCGACGAGCTGTCATCGATGGTCGACGACTTGCAGGAGCGTCTCCGCTCGCGTGGGCTGTAGCGCCCCCGTCCCGACGCCCTTCGGGGACTCGCGTTCGTCCTATAAGCCATGGCGAGAAGGCTTCCTTCCCCGCACTAGGGCTGCTGTGGTAAGATCGGCCGCGGAATGGGCTCGCGGGATCCGTGTAAGCATTTTTCTTGGAGGCCAACCAGCGACGATGGCTTGGACAGAGGGATTGGAGCACATTTTGCGGCAGGACGAGCCGCTGGCGCCTTGGAATTGGCTGAGATTGGGTGGCCCGGCTCAGTATTTCGCCGAGCCCACCACGGCGGACGAGCTGCAGCGGCTAGTGCAGCGCTGCCGTGCGGAGGATATTCCGGTTCGCCTCTTGGGAGGAGGCTCCAACGTGCTCATCCCCGATGCCGGTTTGCCCGGCGTCACGTTGGCGCTGACGGCGGCCGTCTTTTCGGAGATTCGGGTCGATGGAACCCGACTTCGAGTCGGGGGCGGAGCCAAACTGGGGCAAGTCATTTCGACGGCGGCCCGAGAGGGTTTGGCGGGACTTGAGGCACTCGTGGCCATTCCAGGGACTGTTGGAGGCGGCTTGCACGGGAATGCGGGCACACAGAACGTTGACCTTGGACAGTGGACGGCTGAGGCGACCGTGATGACGCGAGCGGGCGAGATTCTCGTGCGGACTCGAGAGGAAATGCATTTCTCCTACCGCAAGAGTACGCTCGATGAGCTGGTGATCTTGGAAGCCGTATTCGCGCTCAACGAAGACGACCCCCGCGAAGTGACTCGGCGCATGCAAAAGGAATGGATCGTCCGGCGGGCTCGGCAGCCGGGTGGCGATGTGTCATGCGCGAGGCTCTTCAAAGACCGCGGTGGCATGGAGGCGCGGGAACTGCTGGACGAAGCCGGGCTGAAGGGAACGCGTGTCGGTGGGGCCGAGTTGAGTGACCTATACCCCAATTTTGTGATCGCTCACCCGGGGTGTACCAGCGACGATGTATTACGGCTGATGGATTTGGCGCGAACTCAGGTGCGGGAGCGGACCGGAGTCGAACTGGAACCTGAGCTCGAAATCTGGTAAAACCAGGCAACGTGTGTTCCCGGAGGTCGCCCATGGTCGCCGATGGTTGTCGGCATATTCCGGTGGCGACTGGTGCTTCACGGAGGATGACATGGGGACGGTCCACAAAGGAGCTCCCGCTCGATGGCTGCAAGCAGGTCCCTTGCGCGCGGCATCCGAGGTTGCGGTGCGCTATTGGGGGATCGTCTCCACCATCGGCCTCTTGGCGACCGTGCTCTTCGTCATCTGGTGGGCCTGGGGAAAATGGGGAAGAGAAGTCCTCCAGGACGATTCGCTCACTGTTTCCGCGAAGCAATTGGTTCTGCGACCGCCCCCGCCGAAATGGATCCGCGGGGATATTCGCGCCGAGGCCCTTCGTCAGTCGAGTCTTGAACGGCTTTCGCTGCTGGATCCAGAGGTAACGGTCAAAATCCGGCACGCGTTCGAGTTGCATCCGTGGGTAGCTTCCGTCGACTATGTCAGCAAGCGAGCCGGCGGTCGAATCGTGGTCGAGCTCCGGTATCGGCGGCCGATTTTGATGGTGGTCACCGAGAACGGCGAAGGGTGGTGGCCGGTCGACACGATGGGTGTCTTGCTGCCTCCCGCTGACTTCTCGCAAAACGATCCGCTGAACTTCCTGCAACTTTACACTCCCGACCACTGGCCGGCCGGTGACGTCGGTACGTCATTCGGTCACGCAAGCGTTGTCGGTGCAGCCCGTATCGCCACGTTGCTCGATCCCTACTGGCGTTCATGGGGCATTGTCGCCATTCACGCGATGCGGAAGGACACGAGCTCGGATGCCCCCGTCACCTACGAACTGGAAACACGCGGAGGGACCCGCATCCGATGGGGCGCTGCACCTGGCCAGGAACCTCGGGGCGCTCCCACGGCTCAGGCCAAACTCGCGCGTCTGAGGCAGATCGCCGATGCGCAGGGAACGCTCGACTTGAGGCCTTCGGCCATCATCGACGTGCGCCACGCCGCGGCACGCACCGTCCGTCGATCGTCTGCAGCGACGCACTCGGTATCCGCTCAAGGGAACTGATCTTCGACCGCTAGGCGGCTCGGCGCTGCGGCAGCGTAGACGGCACGGCTTGCGCCACGGTGGAAACTGACGCCGTCCGGTGACGCCGTCGAGGTCGTATCCGGGGCGGCTCGTCGCGGGGCATCTCGGCGAGCTCTCGCGGAATCGGGCCTCGCATCGCCTTGTTGTGAAGAAACCACTCCCACAACCGCGGATCGACGCCGAGCCGGCGATCGGCGACGGTTCGAGTCGAAACGCCCCACGCAACGTTCAGCGCCAGCAGGTCGAGGATCTCCTCGTGCTCGAAATACGAGGTGTGCACGAGCTCCTTACCCGTGAGTGTCTCGGCAAAGGCATCGATTCCGGTGACGATCGAGGTTTCCGCCAGGAGGCGGCGGAGTTGAGGGGCCATTTGACGTGCGTGATCGTCGGCGAATTGCACGAGCCGTTCGTCGAGCCACTGCGGGAGAGGCGGGGAGGCGCTGTCGCTTGACTGAAAGACGGGAGTCGGTGAAACGGCAATCACCTGGGCCGCCGGGCGATTGGCCCCTTGAGCAGCACGGACGACCGAGGAACTGATCCACCGGTTGAACATCGGGCGAAGGAACCAGTTGTACACCGGCGCCCAAAGAGCTTCGTAGGGGCGAGCCAACACGGAAAGGTGATCCGAAAAGAGGATCGGCTCACGGACCGTCATACGAGGCAGCATGGTCAATGTAAGATCGAGTGTCGCGCGCAGCCCGTTGATGGCTTCGTCATGACGAGACCACAGCGCCAGCCACCGATCGCCGAACTGTTCGATCAGCTTCCGTTCCACGCGCCGATCGGCTCGGTGATAAAGAGACTCGAGAACGGGCGCCAGAAGCAACCTTGCCAAGTTGAGAAAGACAAAGGCAGACAGGAGCGCCACAGCGATGACGAGCCAGCCTTCGCGCGTGTGGAGCAAGAATTCGGACAGGGACTGGTCGGAACCGGGTTGGTAGCTTCCAATCTGCAGTCCGGCTGAGGTTTCGACCAAGGGAACGCCCAAAAGTTCCAAAAGCTTCTTGAACGGAGCTTGCAAGATTTGGGTGATCGGACCGGGGCGGTGGTGCTGGAGATGCAGCGAGATGGGGGCGCCGAACAGTGATACGGCGATGAGTCGAAAGAGTTGATGAAACGTGACGAGAGCCGGCTGCAGGAGGAGTACGGCCAAGACCGCGTTGAACAGATTGGCAATACTCCAGGCGCTGCGTATGCGGTAGTGCAAGAACGGCGTACCGACCGTCGTCCAGCTTTGAAGGTTCCGGAGGCGCCGGCGTCGCTTCCGCGCCAGGCGGAGGGCATGCCAGATGACCGAGCCCCCATGGCTGTGGCCAACGAGGTGGTAAGGGCGACCGGCGTCCTCGAGCGACAGAAGGTAGTCAAGCAAAGCCTTGCCGGCTCGGATCCGTTCCCGCTCGCTGTTCTCACCCGACCAATGGAACGTTTCCCCGACATCAGCCAGACGTGTTCCCGGAGGCAAACGTTGTGCCAGTGCTTTCCAGACTGGGCTTCCGACCTGCCACCACGCGTCACCCATGTCGGTCGCGTC
>WFWZ01000107.1 GCA_015490875.1 Planctomycetaceae bacterium | reverse complement strand
TCGCGGAGATTTTGCGCCTTGGTGCTGCGAGGTACATTCAGCGTTATCCCAAACAAGCGGTGCCTCAGGTACAGAGCACGTTGGCCAAGTTGTCGCTGTGCCGGACGGCAGCCTTGGGCGGGAGGCGGTACCGTTGTGAGCCGTGTGGTGAGGAATGCGTCGTTTACAACTCGTGCGGTGACCGGCATTGTCCGACGTGCGGCGGGGCGAAGCGTGCCAACTGGCTCGACTCGACCAGCCAACTGGTACTCGACGGCGTGCCGTATTTCCAAGTGGTGTTCACGATCCCCACCGAACTCTCTCGTTTGGCGTTGGGCAATCGCCGAGCGATTTTCAATCTCTTGTTCCGGAGTGCCTGGTCGGCTTTGAAGCAGATGATCGAGTCGGAGCAGGGGTTCGATCCGGCTGCCGCCATGGTATTGCACACGTGGAACCAGAAGCTCGAGGCCCATGTGCATGTGCATGCCGTGGTACCCGGCGGCGGCCCGAGCCTCAAGGGAGACGGTTGGCGCTGGTCCTGCCGCGATGGCCAATCGTCGTCGAGGGGCGAATATCTCGTGGATGCCGACAACCTGCGCTCTGCTTATCGGGAAGTATTCTTGAAGGGACTGGAGCAACTCCATGCGAAGGGCGAGTTGAAACTGGAAGGCGAGTTTGCGCACTTGAATCAAGGGGAAGAGTGGCAAGCCTTTCTGGAGTCCCTGCGGAGTGTGACGTGGGTGAGCTACATCGAGCCGCCTCCGAGTGACGATATGGATGGGAAGACCGTCCTGAAGTACTTAGCCAAGTATCTGACTGGCGGGCCGATCTCCGACCGTCGCGTCGTATCGGCGGACGAAACGCAGATCACGTTTCTGGCTCGCGAGGGAACGAAGACGGGAGGCGAGCGGAAACAGATCCCGGTCACGTTGTCGATCGAAGAGTTTGTGCGCCGCTGGTCTCTTCACATTCTGCCGAAGGGATTGACGAAGACTCGATTCTACGGCGGGTGGAGCAACACGCGCCGGAGCGACTACGTGGAGCGTTGTTGCCACTTCCTGGAGTCGGTTGATGCGCCGCTATCGGACGACGCATGTGAGTTTGGTCCCTTCGATCCATTCGAGCCACAAGGCGATGACGAGTCCTCTCCCACGTGTCCATCGTGCGGACAACCGATGATTCCGCAAGGAGAGATCTCCACGCCGAGTTGGCAGGACGTGATGGCTTCCTCGGATCGTCCGAAGTGGTATGATCCACTTCATCGCAGCGCCGAAACCGTTGCACCGGGCCATTCGCCTCCGTTAGAATGCTTGGCGTAGCGGGCACTCGCCCACTGTGATGCGACAAAGTTCAACACGCGATCTATCCGTCTGCGCTTACTCCGACGGATAGATCGCAATTCGTTTTTTCGTTGTTGTTTTTTCGTTACAGGTTTTGCACGGAAATCGGCGCGAAAATGTTGGATCGGGACGCGTGTGTTTCTGCTCGTTCGCGACGCCTACGAACACACGGTGTGCTACTCGGTCTATTCTACGCCACGCAGGCCGGTTGGCGAAACAGCAAGCCCGTCAAGCGGGACCGAATCCCCGAAGACCTGTGGGGACTTGCCTGCCGTGTGGCCACGGTCGACGGTGTGGCAGGGAACCTCCTCTGAACCTAAGCTCGACAGCTACCGGCTCAAGTGACGGTTCGTCGGCCATCCGTCCTGAATCCCGTGCCACTCACGGTGACAGATCACGCACCCGAATCGTGACATGGTCACCGGTGCGTTTGACAACGATGACGAATCGCGAGGGAAGCTCGATAGTTTGACTCATCAATGCCTGGATCGACTCGATCGTAAACTGACTGTCGATGTGCCCGGGGCGCAAGTAAACAATGCCGGTGACCGGAGAATGATGCTTTACGACGAGCGTGCCGAAATCGGAATCATGCGTGACAACAACGCGTCCCTGGCTCATCGCAAGCTGAATCAGATGCCGGTCGCTTGAACCAATCAGCGATTCTTCCGAGACGTCGAGCACATCGAAACCCGCCTGGCGCAGAAAGCCGACGACGGCTGGGTCAATGTTTTCGTCGGTCAGCAATGGATAATCCGAAAACTTCACGAGGAGACTTTCGCGTCGACCACGATATCGTTCCGGAAAGCCGCAGCGGCGTATTCTGTGGCTTGACGAATGTCTTCAGCCGTCAATTGCGGGTGTTTGGCGATGATCTCATCCCGGCTGGCACCACTGCCCAACCATTCGAGGATCATCTCGACACTGACACGTGTCCCCTTCACGATGGGCTTTCCACCAAGGATTTCCGGATCGCATGTAATTCGGTCGAACATGGGCATTCCTATGTTGTATTCTGATTGTCTTGTGCCGTTCTGGAATGGTGTTCTTGAGACGATATCCCCCGCAACGTTACGTGGCAGGCCGTCAACATCTCTTGGCCGGTGTGCTCTCCCAACTGCATCAGCACACTTTGGTCCACGTTCCTTCATGCTGCATTACCATTGTACCTTGACCGCGGTGGCGGGCCAATTCCAGCGCCACGTGCGACCGATTCGGGCCAAGGGCTGGTGGTTCGCCGAAACATTGATGAAAACGTGGCGATCCCATGTAAAAGCCGAGTCAACCAGTGTCATTCGCGGATGAACCGCTCTCCCAGGTGGTTCGAGTTGGCCGCCCCGGCATCCGCCCCGCCATGTTATGCAACCCCTGGGTCGAATACGAGGATACTTCGATCGAGGTCCGAGCGGGGCCTAGCCTGGCATGCTGATGCCGAAATCGCGTAACATTCTACTGGACAATGGGTTACGAAGGACCCTGTGGCCCTTCGAGAAAGTTGGACGCCCGGGACGAGGACTGAGACAAGTTGCGAGTCCAGGCGGCCGCCTCCATTGCCGCTCCGCGGCAATAGAGCAGTCGAGAGGAGAAAGGAGAAAGGCGATCTAATTGAGAAGACCTCACCCTTTCTCCTCTCGGCTGCGGTCGACTCTCTACCTCCTACTCTCTGTTCGAAGTTCCACAGGAATAGAGAGTCGAAAGCAGAGAGTAGAGAGAAGGGGCTTGACCACCGGGATGACTGTTCTCCTCTCTCCTTTTGCGAACCGGTACGCACTTGTCGCCCCACGGAGGTCCCACCGTGCCATTTGCCTTCGAAAACCTTCAGACTTCGCCGATGCAGTCTGCAGCATCACAGGACTTGTGCTCCCGGTCTAGGGGAAGGGTATTGCGGTTTGAGATTTGAGCGTTGATTGGTACTGCCGGAGGAAGTTTGGGGAACTTAGTTTCATTAGAAAGGAAGCCAGCAAGAGCAACGACGCGAATCGCCCCGAAGGGGCCTAGACAATCCAGCCTGGGGCAAGCGAAGCGGCGCAGCCGCGGAGCGTCGCCCTAGGTAGACGGTCCCCGAAACCATCCAAGCCCCAACCGGGGCGCAACAACGGTCAATGAGTCACGTGTTACGAACAATGTTCGTCTCTTGCGAGATTTTCATTGAGGACACTGCGCTTGCGTGAGAACGAACTCTGGCCTCATTTTGTACCGCCCCGGTTGGGGCTTCGGGATTGTTTCTCCGCTTTCCCAGGGCGGCGCGCTGCCGGCGTGACCGCCGCCATCGCTCTGCCCCGGGCTCGATTGTGTCGGCCCGTTGGGCCGGAAGCATGGGGGGAACGTCATTCAACGCCAGAGATGACAGCAGGCTACATCAGCAGACGCACAATCGGCTTGGCTGGCCCTTCTTTTTTCCCAGCACGAGAACGATCGCTGCCTATCTCTGGCGGGGCAACGCAACTGCAAGTCCGTGTATGCCCCCCCGGCGCTCGACCTCACCCGATTCTCGTTGCCGCCACTCCCCGACGTCCGCTATACTGACGAAAACCGTCCGCGGGGCAGGCCGCCACTCATCCCGCGTATCCAAGAGTTGCCGTGGTCACCTTCCATTCCAAATCACGATCGGACCGATTCGGCCGAGTCAAGGACTCGTACTGGTACGACTACGGCGCCGCCAAGGAC
>WFWZ01000106.1 GCA_015490875.1 Planctomycetaceae bacterium | reverse complement strand
TATTTGACGATCATCGGTCTACTGTGCATCATGCTCGCATGGCAATGGGGGCGTGGGGCCATCCTGTCCCTGCATTTGTCATTTGCTGACGACCAGACCGAGGGGTTCGTGCGTGCCGTCGATGCTGCGGCTCGATTGCTAGCGGAGTCCCCGCCCCATCGGCGCGCTGCCGAAGACCGGATCGAGTATGTGGAGTCCTACTATCCTTCCGGAACCAAGCAAGCGAAAGGCTCCCGTTTGGACAGGGTTGTGGAACGAACGAGGGCCCTGGCGAAAAGGTGTATTGTCGAGATGGTGCGATGTTCGCAAGAGAAAGATCGGGAGCGAGGAGAATCTTCCACCGGTAAAGACACCGGCAGCGGGGTCACAAGGAAAGGGGCTGGACAACCCAAAGAGTGAGCGAGATTCCACGTACGTCAGGCTTTCTAGCCTGATGAAATCCGGGATGAAAACGAATGCCGCGCAAGGTGCGCTGCGCACTGCGCGTGTGGCGACCTCGTGCAATTCTCCTAAGCCCAACGAGCCTTCACGATCGCGAAGGGCTCGAAAAGTCACGCCCGCTCACGACCCCTCCGGCGGCGACTTCCGGATCTGGATTTCGTCGCCCACGACGCGGACATCGTAGGTGTCGATGCGGATGCGGGGATTGTCGCACCAGGTGCCGTCGGTGACACAGAAGCGCCAGGCGTGCCAGGGGCACGTGACGGTCGTGCCTTCCAGGGGGCCGGATGCCAGCGAGGCTCCCATGTGAGGGCACGCGTCGGCGATGGCGTGGTACATTTCGCCCACCTTGAAGATGGCGACCATCTCGTCGCCGAACGGGACGGCCAGCCCCTGCGACTCCGGCACATCCCCTACTTTCGCTACCGTCACGTATTCGTCGCTCACGGAGACTCCCCTTCCACCCGACTCGGGGCTATCGCGACCTTGCCCGAGCTTGCAACAATGGATCGTGGGGAGAGGAGACTCACGGACCAGCTGCCCGGTGCGCTCCTCCCGAGCGACACTCTAGCGGCGTGTCTTGCGGGAGTTCAAGCGGCGGGCCGGCAAAGGGAGGGAGAAAGTCGCCATGTCACTGGTGCGAGATCCGGAAAGCCGGTATCAACCGAGGCCCATGGCCGGGGAGGAACTCAAGCGGACGATCAGCGCTCGAGTCCTTCCCGGCGTCCAGACTCCAGCTCAGTACCTGGGCGGGGAACGGAACATGGTGCGGAAGGACCACGGCTCGGTGCGAGGGAAACTCTGTCTGGCCTTCCCCGATTTGTACACGATCGGGATGAGTCACCACGGGCTGCAGGTGCTGTACGCTCTGATGAACGCTCGGGAGGACTGGGCGTGCGAGCGTTGTTTTGCGCCGGCGGTCGACATGGAGGAGCGGATGCGGCGCGAACGCCTCCCCTGGTACGGGCTCGAGTCGTTCACGCCTCTGTCGTGCTACGACGTCCTCGGCTTTTCCCTCCAGTATGAAATCTGCTCGGTCAATATCCTCACGATGCTCGATCTGGGCGGCATTCCGCTCAGGGGAGACGACCGGACGTTGGCCGATCCGCTCGTAATTGCCGGAGGCCCGTGTGCGCAGAACCCCGAGCCGCTGGCTCCGTTCATCGATGTTTTCATTACCGGGGATGGTGAACCGAGTTTGCCGGCCGTCTGCGATCGGTGGCTCGAGGTGCGCGATGCGATCATTGCGTCCGAAGGGCGGCGTGAGGGGGAAGCGGGTCGGCGGCAGCGGGCAGATGCCCTTCTGGAGTTAGCCAAGTCGTTCTCTTACGCCTATGTTCCTCGGTTTTACGAGCCCGAGTATCGAGACGGCCGATTCGTGGCGCTCAATCGGACCCGCCCGGATGCTCCCGAGTCGATCCATCCCTGCGTGATCAACGACCTCGAGTCCATCCCTTTGCCGACTCGGCCACTGGTCCCCTTCGTCGAGTGCGTCCATGATCGGATTGCCATCGAGATCATGCGGGGTTGCCCGTGGCAGTGCCGGTTTTGCCAGAGCACCGTGATCAAGCGCCCGCTGCGCATCCGGTCGGTCGAGACGATCGTGCGAGCGGCGGAGGAGTCGTATCGCGCGACCGGATTCAATGAGATTTCGATCTTGTCTCTTTCCAGCAGCGACTATCCGCATTTCGAGGAGCTTGTCCGGCGACTCAAGGAGGTCTTCGGTCCCCGAGGTGTCAATATCTCCGTTCCCAGTTTGCGGGTGAACGAGCAATTGCGGACGCTGGCGGAACTGGTGGGCAACGACCGGCGTTCGAGCCTGACGCTGGCTCCGGAGGTAGCGCGCGACGACATGCGGGAGCAGATTCGCAAGAAGATCAAGAACGAGGATCTCTACGAAGGATGCCGCACGGCGTTTCGGAATGACTTCCAGAGTGTCAAACTCTATTTCATGTGTGGCCTTCCCGGTGAACGCCCCGCCGACCTCGAGGGAATCGTGGAGATGGCGGAGACGATCAGCCGCATCGGAAAGGAAGAGACCGGGCGGTATGCTCGCGTCACGGCGAGCGTCTCCAATTTTGTACCGAAGGCACACACGCCGTATCAGTGGAACGGGATGCAGCGTCGCGAGTACTTCCATTGGGCGCACGATTATTTGCGTTCCCGGCGGCGATTGAAGAGTGTGACAATCAAGTGTCATCCTGTCGAGACGAGTCTGCTGGAGGGAGTGATTTCGCGCGGGGATCGACGCGTAGCTGACGCAATCGAGTTGGCATGGCGCCGGGGTGCTCGACTGGACAGTTGGCGCGAGCATTTCGACGCGCAGCGATGGTGGCAGGCTTTGGCGGACGTCGGGATCGACATCGAGACGGTCTTGCACCGTCCTTGGGGACTCGAGGAACGCTTACCGTGGGACCACCTTCACATCAAATACGGTCGGGACTATTTGGCCAAGGAACAACAGCGCTCGGTCGTGCAATTGGACGCCATGTCGGCTGCCGGCAGAGGATCTTCGGCCGGAGCAGTGGACCCGGCCACATCTTGAGGTGCGCGTGTGATGACGGGTTCCGGTTCGAGTGACGACGTGGGGCTGCGGGATCTTCAGCTCTTGATTCGTCGCATGTACTACGACAAGGATGTCGAGCGTGGTGTCGACGGCACCTTCATGTGGTTGATGGAGGAGGTGGGAGAGTTGGCGGCGGCGCTGCGAAGCGGCACGCGGGAGGAAATGGCCGAAGAGTTTGCGGATGTCATCGCATGGCTGGCCACGATCGCAAACGTGGCGGGCGTCGATTTGGCCGCAGCCGTCGGCCGCAAGTATGGACAAGGGTGTCCCGGATGCGGCCGCCTGGAATGTTGTTGTGACGATGCCGGCAAGCCGTGAACGAACTAAGCCGGGCGTGAGGTCGTACTCGAGAACAGCAGCGAGCAGCATCGGTAGAGTGGAGCGAGTCGCGCGAAACTGGCCGGATCTTGAGTCTTTTCGGACGCATAGGCAGGTGGGAAACCAACGGTGGGGTATGGGGAAGTCGGGGCTGATGCAGGTTCGACGGGGCGAGCGATGGGAGGCGGTGTGGGTGGCCTTTCGCCGCAGCACACTGCTGGCAGTGCTGGCAACCCTGACGCTGCTTGGGATACATGAGGGGCCGCGGGCGTGGGCCGGCGAGGCGCCGGCGATCGAGTCGATCCAGATCGGAATCGAGGGGGTGGCCAAGCTGGGCCACTGGACACCTTTACGGATCGCGTTGAGCGGGGGCGAGCGGGATCACCGGTGTTTTCTGGAAATCGAGACCGTCGATGGTGAGGGATTGCCGGTCATTTATGAAGACGCCTCGGGCGACGCATCGTTCACCCTGAAGGCTGGTCAGCCCCTTACGGTGACTCGGTATTATAAACCGGGCCGAACGGACGCGCGCATTCGCCTGCTCCTCCGAGATGAAGGTACTAAGGCGATCTTGGCTGAGGAATCGTTTGCTGCCGACCATCTGCCGTCGACCGTATCGTTCTATCTGCAACTGGGACGGGACTTGGACGTGGGGCGAATCGAAGCGTACGGGCCTCGTGATCCGGCTCGCCGCGTTGTGGCTCGGCACGTGGCTCATCTCGAACTTCTTCCCGACGATGCGCTCGGGTATGACGCGGTGAACGCAATTCTGGTAACGACATCGGCCGACGATGCACTAGGGAAGCTATCAGACAACCAGCGCCGAGCGTTGATGGAATGGGTTCGTCGGGGAGGCCGAATCGTTCTGACCGTTGCCGAAGAGGCGGAACGGCTGTTCGCGCCGTCGAGTCCGTGGGCGGCGTGGTCGCCGGGCTCGTTGGCGGGCGTGCGCGACTCATTCGAGACGACGGGCTTGATGCGTTACGCCAAGGCAGCTCAGCCCCTCCCACCTCGCATCCGGGCATCCTTTCTGCAGATCAAGTCTCCTCGGGGGCAGATTGTGGCTTTCGAAGGCGGAGGCGGACTTGGCGACTGGCCCATGTTGGTGCGGCACGCATTCGGATTCGGGCAGGTTCTCGTGTTGTTGGTCGACTTGGACGGAAAGTCTCTGGTGGACTGGCTGGGGGCGCCTCGCCTCATGGCGAAGTTATTGGGGCTTTTGGACGAAGGTCGCGGGGCTCGAGCCGAAGACGTGCAACTTGCGTCGACAGCTTACTCGGACATTAGTGGTCAGCTCCGGGACGCACTCGATCTATTCTCGAATGTCGTCTTAGTTCACTTTTCGTGGATCGCCGGTTTGGTTGCGCTCTATGCCATGGTGATCGGCCCCTTGGAGTTCGCTTTTTGGCGATGGCTTCGGCGGCCTCACGGGACATGGTGGACGCTGCCCTTGTGGGTGGTGGCGTTTGCCGGAATCGCCGTGGTGCTTTCGCGAGGCTTCAAAGGGAAGGAGTCTCGGGTCAATCAGGTGGAGATCTACGACATCGATGGTGCCAGTGGCGCTGTACGCGCCACTGTTTGGGCTCATCTCTACAGCCCCGACTTGCGGGCTCGTGACGTGATCCTGTCCACCGAGAGCCTCGGCGATGGTGTAGCGGTCGACGAGGGGACACTAACTTGGCACGCGGTACCGGGGACACGGATCGGCGGCATGCGGGGCCCGACTGGCATGGTTGTCCAATCGGATGCGTATCGTGTTGCCGTACGGGGTGTTGAGGGAAGGCTGGAAGGTTTGCCGGCCACGGTCGGTTCAACGAAGAGCCTGCGAGCTCGGTGGCAAGGCAAAGTGACCGAGGATGTCGCCGATGCGGCTCGTTTGACGGCCACGCGGGACGGGCTACTCAGTGGTTATTTTTCGAATCCGCTACCGGTGCGACTGGAGCGCGTGGCGATCGCTTACGGCGGGTGGCTGTATCGGTTGCCGTACGACCTGGAGCCGCAACAGCGGGTGGACATGCGGGAGTTGGCGCCATTGGATTTGAAGTGGCAGCTCACGCGGCGCCGCGTCGTGCGACGTCAGGATGCGTCTCTCCCGTGGGATCCCGACGACATCGAGGATCTGCCTCGCATCGTGGAGATGTTGATGTTCTACGATGCGGCCGGCGGCCTGAGGTACACTCGGTTGAGACACGAGTACCAGCACTTTGTGGATTTGAGCGGGCATTTGCACTTGCAGCGAGCCATGTTGATCGGGCGTGTCGCCGACCCGAAGGCGACGGTGGAGTTTTCGAAAAAGGGGGAGGCTCCGCAGCTCGATCGGCGGCTTGCCGTAGTGCGTATTCTGTGGCCGGTGCAACCGGAGAGTGAGGCGAAACGTGATTGAGACGCACGGGCTGACAAAGAAATACGGCGAGCAATTTGCGATTCGGGACATCGAGTTGGAACTCGCCGAAGGAGACCTGTTCGGGTTCATCGGACCCAACGGCGCGGGAAAGACGACCACGATGCGGATCATTGCGACGCTACTCAACCCTTCATGGGGTGAAGCGTACGTTTGCGGTCAGTCAATCTACACGAACGCTCGAGAGATTCGGCGTCTGGTCGGATTCATGCCGGACTTTTTCGGCGTCTACGACGACATGACCGTTATCGAGTACCTCGAGTTCTTCGCGGCCGCCTATCGGATTCCCGCGCACAAGCGTCGGGAGATCTGCAACGAGAAACTCGAGATCGTCGATCTCGATTTCAAACGAGACGCGTACGCGAATACGCTTTCGCGAGGCCAGACGCAGCGTCTGGGACTGGCTCGGACGTTACTGCACGATCCGCAAGTGCTCTTGCTGGATGAACCGTTGAGCGGCCTCGATCCGCGAGCTCGCATCGAGATGCGCAATCTGCTGCGACGGCTCGGTCAGATGGGCAAGACGATCATTGTCTCCAGTCACATCCTTCCGGAACTTGCGGACATCTGCAATAAGATCGGGATCATCGATCGAGGCGTGATGACGGTCAATGCCGAGGTGGCCGACGTCTTGCGGCAGGTCCGGTCGCGCACGATGTTGCGCATCGAAGTCTTCGGCGAACACCTCGAAGCGGCTCGGTTGCTGGAAGGGCACGAACTGGTCGAGCAGGTCGACGAGCGGAATGGGGCGTTGATGGTGACGTTGCGAGAGGAGTGCGACGATTATTCCCCCTTGGCCGCGCTGTTGGTTGACCGAGGCATGAAGCTGAAGCAGTTCGCCGAAGATGAAGTCAATCTGGAGGCAGCCTTTATGGCGCTGACGAAGGGTCTGGGCGAGAAGATCTGACGGCGCGTTCACTGTTTGTAGCCGGAGTAGCCTACTCCTCCGATGCCCGCTGCGCTACTTCGAGGCGGACGTCGTCGAGTCGCATTTCGCCGGTAGCGCCGAACATCCCGACGCTGACGATGGCCTCGCGAACGCTGACCGGAACCGTGAGCGTGCGCGTCAGCTTTTGCCACGGATTGTCGCCGACGAGGACTTTCAAGGTCTCGCGTCCCACTTCCTTGCGATCTCCGTCGTAAAAAATGATGCCGACGATAGCTCCGTCCCGAGGTCCCTGAGAGGGCCGCACTTTCTTGGTCGCCACATAGGCGGAGAAGATGACGCGGGTAATCTTGCGTCCATCAATGGCCAGGCCCTGGAACAGGTGAGCAGCTCGGCCGGGCTGGCGGTTGGTGAAGCGGACGATGTATTCCCCATCAGGAGCGCGCTTATCGCGGACATGTTGGGTTTGACGCTGGTAGTACCAACCAGGGATAAAGCCGTTCTTGCCCGGTCGTTTTTCGAACGATCCGTTGAGAATACGCGGATGCTCGGGGTCGGGACGAACTTGCCTCCCCGATTCGGCTTGTCCCGTCATCGGCACGAAAAGTGTGGGACGCAACGGCTGTGCTTCCAGGCGTCCATGGACTTTGCGGAAGAGGTATAACGTCTGCTGGTAGCGTTCACCGACCGGAATCACCATCAAGCCTCCTTCGGCCAGTTGGTCCACCAGCGGTTGCGGAACCTTTTCGGGCGAACAAGTGACGATGATCTTGTCGAACGGCGCGTGCTCCGGCCATCCTTGGAAGCCATCGCCGATCTTGGTGTGGACGTTGGTGTAGCCGAGTCGCTCAAGTGTCTTGGCGGCTCGGCGCCCTAGTTCTTCAACGATTTCGATCGTGTAGACTTCCTTCACCAAAGGCGACAAGACAGCGGCCTGGTAGCCGCTTCCCGTGCCGACTTCGAGGACGCGATCGGTCGGCTGCGGGTCGAGCGATTCAGTCATGTAGGCGACAATGAAAGGCGAAGAGATCGTCTGACCGGATCCGATGGGCACTCCCATATCGTAATACGCCAGCCGCCGGTTCTCCGGCGGGATGAACTCGTGTCGAGGTGTCTCCCGCATGGCGCGAATCACGCGCTGGTTCTTGACTCCCGACTGAACGACCGCCGTGTCGACCATGCGGTTGCGGGCCGCGGCGTACCGATCTGGCTGCGCCGCCACAAGTCGGCTGAGGGGCAGGGAAATGGCGATCGAGGCCAGAAGGATGCGGTAGAGATTCATGGATCTGTGTCCAGTGTGGGATCGGCGCGAGGAGGCGTACCGAACCTATTATACGATGAATGGACGAAAGGGGCGGATTGGAAACAATGGGACAAATGCCGCAGCGACTACCGTCACTCCCACCTTGCGGTCTCCTCACCCACCACTCACCACTCGCTAATATCTCGCCACGTCCTTGTCTTCGGATTCGGGGCGAACAGTGGCGAGGCACTCTTGGGCAGCCAGCGTAAGGAAACGAAGGTCGCTGCCGATGGCGATGAACTGCATGCCTTGGTCGGCGCGGCGCCGGGCGTCCTCGGCGTCCATGGCGTGGATCCCCGTCGGTGTACCGGTCTCACGCCCGATGGCGATCACACGCTGCACCATGGCCTCATGTTCTTCGGGAGTGGGAAAGGTGCCGTCAGGCTGACGCATCTGGAAACGTAAGTCATTCGGGCCGATGAAAACGGCATCGCAGCCGGGCAACGCATAGATGTCCGGAGCGTTTTCGACTCCTTGAGGACTTTCGGTCTGGAGCACGACGAGGATCTCTTCGTTGGCTTGCGCAAAGTAATCGCCGGCCGTCGCTCCGAAGTTCATCGAGTGCATCCCGCCGCCGACGCTGCGGTTGCCTTCGGGAGGGTACTTGGCTGCGGCGATCGCACGCCGGGCTTGTTCTACCGTATTCACCATGGGAACCACGATCCCCCACGCTCCGGCGTCGAGCGCTCGCTTAATGTAGTGATGATTCCCCTCGGGCACGCGTACTAGCGGGACGCCTCCCGCATCGGCAACAGCCCCGAAAATCGTCGCCGCTTGCTGCCAGTCGATGGGGCCGTGTTCCATGTCGAGTGTGAGCCAGTCAAAACCGAGTCGTGCCAACACGCGCGTTGCGTAGTAATCTCCCATCGAAAGCCACGTGCCAAAAGTGGGTTCGCCATTTCGGAGCTTTGCTTTAACGGGGTTGGTACGCATGATTTGGGCCTCGGTTTCCAGAAGAGGGTGGGAGGGGACAGGCAGGCTCAGGGGTGTTCCGGGAGGCAGTTCCCAGAACGCTCTCACGATACCCGTTTCCCGGCGGACTGCCCAGGAGCCTCCCGTGAACCGACGGTCGTTCTCCTTGCCTCCCTTTCCTGACCGGAAAATCCTTCCCAAACTACTTGTATTGCGTGCTAAGGTTGGTAAGGTAGTCAAAGGATGTTGGCTTGCGCCGAGTGTGTTTTGCGGTGCGGGTCGGCACCAGAACCGGGAGGGGTTCGGCTGCCACGGCTGGACTTGGGAGTTATGCCGTTCATGTTCGATGGTTGTAGTGCAACGAGGGATGTAAACTAATGTTCAGACGATTCTTGGTCGCGGGTACCGCACTCGGTTTGGTCCTGGCAGGGCCCCAGGCGTGGGCAGGTCATGGTTCGTGGGGCGGTTCGAGCGGCGGCAGCTCGGGCGGCTGGTACAGCTCGGGTGGTAGCTGGGGAGGCAGCTCGGGTGGCTGGTACAGCTCGGGCGGAAGCTGGGGAGGCAGCTCGGGTGGTTGGTACAGCTCGGGCGGAAGCCACGGCGGCTTGTTCGCTCGCCTGCACGCGCGGCACCATTACCGCCACCATCATCGTCGCGTCTACTATTACAGTTCGGGTGGCAGCTCGGGTGGCTGGTATAGCTCAGGTGGTAGCTGGGGAAGTTCCGGCGGTAGCTCGGGTGGCGCTTCGATCGGCAGTGCCTACAAGTACTATCAGGCTCCGGCCCAACCCGCACCGAAAGCCGCTCCGGCTCAGCCCAAGAGTGACGCTCCGGCGGACAAAGGCGGCGACAAGAGCACCTCGACCGCGACCGGTTCGGCTCTGTTGACCGTGACGGTTCCCGAGGATGCGAAGGTCTATGTGAACAATCGTTTGACCAAGACGCCGGGGACGCGGCGCACGTATGTCTCGCGGGGTCTGGTGGACGGTTTCGACTACACGTATGAGATTCGAGCCGAGATCGAGCGAGACGGCAAGACGGTGACTCGTTCGCGTGTCGTCAATCTTCGAGCCGGCCAGCGGGCGGACGTAGCCATCGATTTCTCCCAGCCGCAGAATGAAGCCGAGACGACCTTGACGGTCTACGTCCCCGAGGATGCAGAAGTCTATCTGGAGGGGAAGAAGACCAGCAGTCGAGGCAAAGTGCGGCAGTTCCGCACGTCGATGCTCAAGCCGGGCGAGAAGTGGGAAGACTACACGGTTCGCGTTGTTTGGAATCGGGATGGTCGCAAGCTGACGCAGGAGCGAAAGATCACGCTCGAGGGCGGACAGGTCCGCGAACTCTCCTTCGAGTTCTCCAACGACGTGGTGGCTCAGGCTCGCTAGCCGACCTCGCCCCGCACAGTCGATACGACCCTTGCCGGAGTCAAAGTTCCGGCAAGGGTTTTTTGCTGCGCTCCCGATAATGTCGACTCCATCTACCGACTTTCGGACCAATAGGTCACATTCGCGGCAATGTTTCCGAACCACACCGATCGACCGGTCGATACCTTGTTGCATGAGCGAGAAAAGAAATCGACCACAGCGGGGCCGGACGAGCGAAACACCGGCAGAAGAGGGACGTACCTGGTCGGTGCGCCGGCGAGCGATCGCCAGCCTGCTGATCGCGATTCACGTCGCAGCCGTCTTTCTTCCTCCCTTCACGTTTGCGACGTCGCGCGGACCGGGCGAGGCCTCACCGTTTGCCGCGCCACTCATGCAGACTTGGCAACCGTACATCGATGCGTTGTTTCTCAACCACGGTTACTTCTTTTTCGCCCCCAATCCCGGGCCGAACCATCTTTTGCGGGTTCGGCTCGAGTTCGATGATGGCCGCCCGCCGGAAGAGTACCTGATTCCGGATCGTGATCGGCTTTGGCCGAGGCTTTATTACCACCGGCACTTCATGATGACTGAGACGTTGCATGGGCTGTATGCCCCGCCCGAGCCTCCCCCGGAGATCGCCGGCGACCCGGTGCTGCGGGCTCAATGGCGGGAAGCTCGCCGCCGGTATGAGCGAATGCGGGAGGCATTTCGGCACCACATCCAAAGTGAGACGGGGGCGAAGCGGGTGGAGTTGACTCGAGTCGAGCACCGGCAGCCGACACCGTACGAGTATCTCGAGGAGGGCATAGGGCTGACCGATCCCAGAACGTACCGGGACTTGCCGGACTGAGTCGGGGAAGGGGAGACAGCGATGAGCGTTGCCATGGGATTGGGGGCTCGTGGAAAAGCAGCGATTACAGCCTGGGACCGGTTCTGGTTCCAGCCGGAACTTCCGCACCGGCTTGCGGCGCTTCGCATCGCGGCCGGAATGATGCTGTTCTACACGCACTTGGTGTGGGCAGTGAACTTGACCGGGTTTCTCGGACCCGACGCGTGGATTCCCAGGGGGCTCTCGCGCGACATGCACGCCGGATCCTGGAGTTTCAGTTACCTCTGGTACGTCGACCAGCCGGCCGTGCTCTGGATGTTGCACGTGGCAGCGTTGGTCGTCTTCGCTCTGTTGACACTTGGACTCTGGACGCGCGTCGTTTCGATCTTGGCACTCGTGATCACTCTGAGCTACTGCCATCGACTGGAAGGCTCCCTGTTCGGCCTCGACCAGTTCAACACGATGGCCGCGATGTATCTGGCGGTGGGAGCCAGCGGGGGTGTCTGGTCGCTCGATTCCTGGTTGCGACGGCGGCGAGGGGATGGGGAGACGGTTCCGTCGGTGAGCACGACGATTGCGACACGTTTGTGGCAGATCCACATGTGCATCATCTATTTGTTCGGCGGCATCGGGAAGGCTCGCGGGGAATTGTGGTGGGACGGGTTTGCCTTGTGGTACGCCGCTGCCAACTCGGAATACCAATCGGTGCCGCTGACGTGGATCATCTACGCACCTTTCCTGATGGCCTTTCTTACGCATCTGACGGTCTTCTGGGAAACGTTTTATGCGGCGACGATCTGGCGTCCCGCACTTCGGTTCTGGACGCTGGCGATCGCCGTACTGGTGCACTTGGGAATCGCCGTGCATCTGGGGATGATCACGTTCGGTCTGGCGATGATCATCGGCAACGCGGCCTTTGTGCCGTTGGCGTGGTTTACCCGCTGGGACCGCCGCTTGGCCGGAGCGTCGTGAGGTCGCCGCTTTTCAGCCGAACGGGTGCTCCCTATACTCGGCAGGAAGTGTTTTCGGGCGTGGAACAGGACCCGCCGGCGTGGTTGCTGGCCTCGGGCGTGTCGCTTGCGGGCGGAAGTCTTGTTACAGCGTCTTAGAAGTTTCCCGCGGAGGTCCGCGTCAACAGGGAGCAGCCATCGGTGTCTCAGCGAGTAGCCGTAGTGGGGGCGACGGGAGCCGTCGGCCGGTTGGTATTGCAGCTTTTGGAAGAGCGCGAGTTTCCGCTTGCGTCGCTCAAGCCGCTTGCGTCGGCACGGTCTGCCGGAAAGACGGTCTTGTTTCGCGGCGAGTCGTTGCGAGTTGAGGAGTTGCGTCCTGAGGCATTCGACGATGTCGACCTTGTGATCGCCAGCACGCCGGACGACGTGGCGGCTCAGTTTATTCCTCAGGCGGTGGAGCGCGGCGCGGTCGTCGTCGACGAGAGCGGAGCGTGGCGCATGGATCCCGATGTGCCGTTGGTCGTGCCCGAGGTCAATCCCGAGGCAGTCCACGGGCACCGCGGGATCATTGCCAGTCCGAATTGTTCTACGACGCAGATGGTCGTGGCGATGAAGCCGCTTCACGATGCCGCGAGGATCCGGCGGGTCGTCGTGAGCACGTACCAGGCGACCAGTGGAGCCGGCGTGAGCGGCCAACGGGATCTGGTCGAGGGTTCGCGCGCAGCATTGGAAGAGACCGACTATGACTACCAGGCTTTTCCTCACCCGATTGCGTTCAATCTGATTCCCCAGATCGGCTCGGAGCGGGACAAAGGGTACACCTCGGAAGAGATGAAGATGGTTCACGAGACGCACAAAATCTTCGGAGACGATTCGATCCGCGTTTGCCCTACGTGCGTCCGAGTTCCCGTGACGAATTGCCATAGCGAGTCGATTCTCGTAGAGACGGAGCGGAAGCTCACGGCCGACGAGGCCCGCGCGTTGTTCGAAGCTGCTCCAGGAATCGAAGTCCGCGACGATTTGGCGTCCGGCGTCTATCCGTTGCCGCTAGAATGTAGCGGGCGGGACGAGGTGTGGATCGGCCGGATTCGCGAGGATCTTTCGAGCGACCGCGGGATCGCGTTTTGGTGCGTGAGCGACAACTTGCGGAAAGGGGCAGCGACCAACGCGGTGCAGATCGCGGAGTTGCTTGTGGGCGCAAGGGCTGCCGGGAGATGACGGCGCGAGGGCGGGTCGAGCGGTCGCTGCGCGCGACGATCGCCTACGACGGGAGTCGCTACTTCGGCTGGCAGTGGCAGCCGGATCGGCCGACGGTTCAAGGAGAAGTCGAAGCAGCGCTGGAACCGATCGCCGGTAAGCCGGTGCGCGTTGTGGCGAGCGGCCGAACGGACACGGGCGTGCACGCCGTAGGACAGGTGGTTGGCTTTCGCATGGCGACCCGACTTGACTTGACGACGCTGCGACGGGCTTGGAACGCCCATCTTCCAGACGATATTGCGGTGCGCGAGGTCGCGGCGGCTCCCGAAGGATTTGATCCGGTGCGGCACGCCGTCTCGAAGCGTTACCGTTACACGATCCAGGACGGATCGGTGCGGGATGTCTTGAGTCGCCGTCTGGTATGGTGGATTCCGAGGCGACTCGATGTGGTCGCCATGCGCTGTGCGGCGAGGTGGCTGCTAGGCGAGCACGACTTTGCCGCGTTCGAAACGTCTGGATCCAAGCGAGTGTCGACGGTTCGTCGCGTAACCGATTTGATCGTCGAGCGTCAAGCGACCCCGGTGTGGGATCGCGTGGTGATCGAAGTGGAGGCCAACGGGTTCCTCTACAATATGGTTCGCAACATCGTGGGCACGTTGATGGTGGTGGGGGTGGGAAAGGAACGGCCTGAGTGGGTCTCGGACGTGTTGGCCAGTCGCGATCGGAGGCGCGCGGGCCCGACCGCGCCGCCTCAAGGGTTGTGTCTGCTAT
>WFWZ01000105.1 GCA_015490875.1 Planctomycetaceae bacterium | reverse complement strand
TCCCGATCGTCCGGCATGCGCCCATCGCTCCTCGCGTGCATCCGTTCCAAAAGCCCTTCGATGTTCGGCAGGATGATAAACCGTGCCGCTCACCGAGGAAAGTGTGGGATGCTCACAAGAAGCCAAGCTAGTGCCGCAAATCACAATTGTCAGGCCACTACGGCCAAACTCTGCCTACTTTCACGAAGGCTTGCCCAGTTTTCCTTCCAGATCGGTGGTCGTTTGACCGTCTCGGCGCTGACGGGACGACCAGTATAAGTCCATCGGAACGGCTTGGCAAAGGTGCGGTTGAAGTACTCGATGAAGTCGAGTATGCGGTCCTTCATCGCGGCCAGTGAAGTGAAGTTACCCCGCCGTAGTACGCGGCGTCCAATAATGCCAAATATGACCTCAATCTGGTTTAGCCATGATGTGTGCTTAGGCAGAAAGACGAACCGAATTCGATGGTGCCGATCCGAGAGAAACGTCTGGCGGGTCGCCATCGACTTCAGGATACCTGACTTCCCTTTGCGGCCTAACGTGCTTTCGTCAATCCCTTCCAGCCGAGCGACGTACCGGACGAGCGTCTCACTGCAGTGGGTGTTCAGGTTGTCCACCACGAACACCCAACCTGCCTCGGGGTCGGTTTGGATCGTGCGATGAATGTGCCACGCAAAATCTTCCTCGGTGCGTGTCTCGCGGATCGTCGGTGCGATCATCTGTCCGAGCACCACGTCCCAATTACCGATCAAGCATAATGTCCCGTGCCGTTTGTATTCGTATTCGATTCGCTCTGGCCGGCCGGGCTGCATGGGGATGGTGTTAGCGATTCGCTCTAATGCCTGAAGCCCCGACATCTCGTCCACGCTCACGGTGTGCGTATTCTCCTGAAAATATAGGTCCGGAGCGTCCAGATACGTCTGGCATACAACCTGGACCTGCTGCTCAAAGACCTCCGGATCCTTTTCCTTGGTGTTGAGCCAATACTTGGTGCGGTGGGGTTGCAGTTCTGCTTGCCTCAGATATCGGCCAACTTGGCTCACGGAGATAGACGAGACGATGCCGCGACGTATGACTTCATCGGTCAACTCGCGATGGGTCCAACGATTGATAGGCCGGCCAGAGTTTTCGGCTGGTTCGCAGGCCGTCGCCAGAATCTGCGTGACTTGCTCGGCAGTGAACGTGCCCGGCGACCCGCTACGTGGTGCGTCACTTAAGACGTCCTCAATAAGGCGACGCAAGGCCGCGTGACTCTCTCGGCACTCGACGGCCACCAAGGCATCGAATGACTGTTGCCATCGTCGTCGCCAGAGTCCAACTTGCTTTCGGCCCAGTCCTACTTCAACAGCAATATCCCGATTGAGCCAGCCAGCAAACCCAAGTAAGATGATATCCGCACGTTGCACAAGGCGTCGCGGTGCGGTTGTCGAACGGCTGATCTGTTCAAGCACGCCTTGCTGTTTTTCCGTCAGGATCACTTTGGCCGCCTTGCCAGACATAACCTTCCTCCTGTTGAAGAGCGGGACTTGTGAGACCACTCTGCTCTTCATACGGAGGAAGGTTCCTTTTGTGCATCAGAGAATGGGCAATTGGCGCAGGTTAGGCAGGAATTATTTGTGGCAAACTAGGCAAAAACGCCTCTTGGTGTTCCCTCAATTGTGATTTGCGGCACTAGGTGCTCCTGTCACGGCACCAGGCGATCCTTATTTCAGAATCTGCCGCGAAAGCCCACACGGTAACCCACCGGGGGAGCCCTGTTGCATTGCCTTTTACTTTGGGTGACGGGAGATCCGTGGCACGGGGCTGCGTCGAAGATAGGCCATCAGGTCGTTGACTTCCTCAAGCGACAGGTCTTCCAGCAGCCCCGTGGGCATGGGCGAGACTTCCGACGGAACGGCTTCCTCGATGTCGTCCTCGGCAACCGTCAACCGACTTCCGTCTGGTTGGACGATCGCGACTTCGCCGGAACCGCCCGGAACGACGAGTCCGGTCAGGACGCGTCCGTCGACCAGCCGCAAGCGTTTGCCGCGATATTGCGACGAGATGACGTGCGAGGGAAAGAGGATCGATTCGAGGATCTCCCGTTGCGTAAATCGCTTGCCCACAGCGGTCAGATCGGGACCGAACGGTTCGCCTCGGCCGTCGAACTGGTGACACTTCGTGCAGTTGGCTTTGCGGAAGACGAGAGCCCCTCGCGTCGGGTCGGCTTTTTCACGGCCTTCGCCGTCGAGGTATTCGAGGAGGGCTTCCAGTTTCCATTTGGTGTTGCCGGTGCTTTCCGGCAGCACCGGTGCGCCGCCGTCGGGATAGGTTTTGCGATACCATTCCTGCCACGGCTTCATCACCTCGGCGCCGCTTCCTTCGGCTGTAAGAGACTCGCCGGTCCAATAGGCCAGCAGGGCGGCGGCATCTTCGGCCCCTGAGTCTCCGAGCCTCAGGCCCGCCAGGATGACTTGCCGGTAGTACTCGGCTTCTTCGGGTGCCAGTGCCACCGACATTAGTTTGCGCAATACCTGACGCAAAGGGGCTCCGTCCAGGATGGCGATACTCTTGACGAGATAACTCCAGTTCTCGCCGTCGGGAGCCGTGCACATTCCTAGCGCAACGACTTTGCGGCGCGTCGGGTCCTCCTCCCAGACTTTTCGCAGGTACTTGAAAGACGCCTCATCGCCGCTTTGAGCCAGGACGGCGACGATGCCGACGCGAAGACGTTGGGAGGCATCGTCATCCTGACTGGCCAGCTTCCGATCCAAGTCGATCAGCGCCGTGCGCACGCTGGGGTCGATCTGCGGCCCGAGTGTATAGAGTGCGCCGAGCGCCGCATTGGGCATGCGGTCGCCCTCGCGGATGACGGCGACAGCGGTTTCGGGATCGAACTGTTTCGCGAAGTCACGCGTGGCGTGGATCAGATAGAGCGTGTAGCTGCCTCCTCCTTTTTCCTTTTGTGCTTCTTCAAAGAATCGCAGGACCCGCAGACGTTTTTGAGGCGTCCAGCCGTCGGGGACGAACTGGAGGAGCATGGCCACGTGAATCCGCTCGGGCAACGGAACGTCGCTCTCGATGTACTCGAGCGCTCGATCGAGAAACGATGAGGCGCGAAGATAGGCCAACAGCTTCATCAGTTCTCGATTGAGGTGCGCATTGCCCGTCGGGAATTCTTCGGCGAGTGCTTGTGCGAAGTCGGAAAGCCGTGCCGGATCGAGTTGGCAGCGATCGATGGTCACCTGCATCAGGCGGAGCATGTCGAGGAAGTCGCGGTCGCTGATGAAGTGACGCATGCGTTCCTGACAGGAAGCAAGGATCGCCTGACCGTCTTCGGCGTCGGGCGCCGCGATGACGAGGGCGAGCGACCCGACGAGAAAGATGCGGAGGTTGTCATGCTGGATAACTCGTTCTCGCCACTGGTCGACCGGGATGCGTTCCAGGAGTCGTCGAGCGGCCGTCATTTCGAGTCGGTCTTCGGAGGCCAGCAGAGGCAGGACGGCGTCCGCAGGCGGAGTTTCCTCGGAGGCGAGCATCGCTTCACAGGCAGCGCGGCGCACCAGGGATTCCCGGTCGCTCAAAAGTTTGACAAGCTCCGACACGTTAGTGTCATCAAGATTCCACCCCATCAGACGCGCCGACCAGGCTCGAACTTCCTCGTTGGAATCGCCTGCGAGCGTGGCGAGCAGTTTCGTGCTGGGAAGCGGACCATACCACTGCATCAGTTGGAGAGCTCGTGTACGATACGCCACCTGGTTTTGGCGCGTCTGGGAGACGCCACGCACGAGGCGGTCCCATTGGGGGCCAAGTTGCTGCTTGAGTTTGGCCACGTTCTGCCGGGCCCACGCCGCCGAGGGTTGGTGCTGGCGGATGACGGCGGCGATTCCGGTGCCGACTCGCCGGAGACTGGGAGATACCGGACCGGTCCAACGGACGCGATAGATGGCGCCTCGTGTCCCGCGGCCTCCCGTGACGAAGTAGAGTGCCCCCTCCGGTCCGACCTCGAGGTCGGTGACGTTGAGAGGTTGGCCCTGGAGGAAGACTTCGGTGGTGGCCTGGTAGCTCGTGCCGTGCGGCTTCAGTCGGACGGCCAAAATACGGCCTTCGGACCAGTCGCCGAGGAACAGGGCGCCGTGGTAGTCACGGGGAAACGTGACGTGTTCATACACGACGCTCCCGGTCGGCGAACCTCGTCCGGTCGAGACGAGCGGCGGTGCCGCGTCGAGGTAGTACGACGGCCACTTGGCCCAACCGCTGCGCCAACCCAGGTCGGCACCTGGAGTCACATGGAAGACCTGCGTGGGGCGGTACCACGTCATTCCCTGGTCCGATTCCATGTCGCTGTCGTGGACGAACAGATCGCCTCGCTTGTTGAACGCCAAATCGTAGGCATTCCGAATGCCGCCGGCGAAAACTTGGACGGTGGTTCCTTCGATGTCAGTTCGTAGCACCATGCCTCCGGGAGCCGTAATTCCCCGAGCATGCCCTCCTGGATCTTCATACCTCGGCACTAAGTCGCCTTCGTACGGGTTGCGGTAGGGACTGGAAAAGGCGGGTGGTTCTTGCAGCTTCGTGTGGTTGCCGACCACGACGTAAATGAGTCCGTCCGGTCCGAGCGCCAGGCCGTGAGGACCATGTTCGGCGCTTGTGACGTCGAAACGCACGAGTGCCGTCACGTTTTCGAGTTTGCCGTCATGATCGAGGTCGCGGAGGCGGTAGAGGGCCGGGCCTTGGGGGCCGTCACCGGTGACGAAGACGTCGCCGTTGAGCGCGAGAATCCCTTGGCAATTCTTAACCTGATCACAGTACATCGAGACCTCGTCGGGAATGGCATCGCCATCGGAGTCTTTGATCCGCAACAGTCCCGATCCCTCGCGGGAAACGATCAAGTGACCGAACTCGTCGAACGCCATGGCGATGAGCGAGCCCGTGACGTCGTTGCCGAGTATGCGTTCAATAGCGAACCCTTCTACGATGGTGAATCGTTCCCCGCCTGCAACATCCTCCTCAGCGACGTGCTCGGCCCGATCCCACGGTGCCGTCTCGCCGAAGTCGCCGAGTTCTACGGCCGTGTCCCATCGCGCATCGCTGTAGAACGTGCTTTGCCAAAGGGGTAGTGGACTGCTCGAGGTTTTCCACGTTCGATCGGTCGCGAAAGAACGCCAGCGATTGCCGTCGCGCACCATCAGTCGCGCCATGAGAGCCGCCGTGTGACCAGACTCGTTAACGACCTTCACGGCCAGCGTATTGCGCCCCGAAACGAGTTCGCCTGACAGGTCGTACTTGTCGGTATGGCGCGTGTGGCGCCCGCTGCCGATCCTGCGTCCGTTGAGGAAGACTTCATACGTGTCGTCGGCTGCGATCGTCAGGGTCGCTTCGCTCGGGCGGCGCACAGAAAACGATTTTCTAAAGTGGGCGATCGCCCCTTGCGGGACCGAGCCCGCACGATGGGCGCTCGTCCAGATCCAATGTGCGTTTTGACCCATCAGAGGTGAAGTCAACAGGAGCACGACCAGTCCTGCGGCCGCAGCCATCGTCTTTTGGGGAATCGTTGAATGCAAGCCGCAGTGTGTAGCGGGTTTCGACATGGCGAAAGTTCCCAAACGCACGAGGGAGGGGATCACGCCGCCGGCAAGCCAAACTGCGGGTGCGGCGCTAGCGGCGGCGTTTATAGGGAGTGTGGCAGCTTCGAGGCAAGAGAAGCTGGAGAAAGTGGGAAAGCCCACGGGGTTTCAGAAGTCGCGTAGGGCCTTCGGGGGCCAAGCGGCACGGAGCGAATTGACGATGGCGAGCACGTCGATGAGTTCCTGGGCGAGGGCACCGGTGACGGGTGGGAGATACCCGGCAGCCGCCAAACCCATGCCGGCCAGACTCAGCCCCACCCCGCCGATCACCGTTTGCAGTGCAATGGTCCGCATGCGAGCACTGATGTGGAGGAGCTCATCGAGTTTCTCCAGCGTCGTATCCATGATGACCGCACCAGCGGCCTCGGTTGTGACGTCGCTGTGCTGTCCGAAGGCGACACCGACGGTGGCGGCAAGCAGCGCCGGAGCATCGTTGATCCCGTCTCCCATGAAGAGCGTGGGAGCTCGAGCCGTCTCAGCGCGAACGATTTCGACCTTCTCTTCCGGCGTCTTTTCCGCGTAGATCTCGCGCACGCCGACGACTTCGGCGAGGTAGCGCACTTCGGACTCGCGGTCTCCCGAGAGCAGGATGACTCGCTCGACATGGTGGCTCGGTGCCAGGTGATCGATGAAGCGAGCACCTTCCTGACGAGGGCGATCCCGGAACTGGTACGTGGCGGCATACCGTTCATCGATCAGAATGACGCACTCCAACCCGGCGCCCGACGGCGGAAGATGAGGCTGAACTTCCGGGTGTTGGGCCAACAGAGCTCGGCGGTGCGTGATGCGCACGGTGTGGCCCTGGACCTCGCCGGTGAGCCCTTGGCCCGGAGGTTCGCTGATCCGGCGAGCTTCATGGATGAGGAGCTTTCGTTGGTGCGCGGCTTCTCGTATAGCACCGGCAAGTGGATGTTTCGAGTACTGTTCTATGCTGGCGACTAGTGCCAGAACCGTGTCGCTGTCCCACGGAGGAACGACGAACTCCTCGACGAGTTCGGGTTCGCCGTAGGTCAGCGTGCCCGTCTTGTCGAAGATCATCGTTCGACAGGTGGGGGCGCGCTCCAAGACCAAGGGATCACGAATGACGATCGACCGGCGGGCCGCCAGGGAAATCGATCCGATGATCGCCACGGGGACGCCGATCAGTAGAGGGCACGGTGTCGCGATGACCATGACGGCGAGGAACCGGACAGGATCCCCCGAGAAAAACCAGGCTGCGACGCCGATGGCAACCGCCAGCGGCGTATAGAGTGCACCGAATTGGTCGGCGAGGCGGCGCAGTTTGGGACGCCGCTGTTGGGACTCGTGCATCACACGCATGATCTGTGCGAAACGAGAATCGCCCGCGCGCTTGTCGGCTCGAATGGTCAATGCCGAATCACCGTTGACTGCACCGGAGAAAACTCGGGCTCCCGGCGTCTTCTGGATGAGGAAAGGTTCTCCCGTCAGATACGACTCATCCATAACGCTGTGGCCTTCGACAACCGTTCCGTCGACGGGACACGATTCGTGCGGAAGGACCACGACTTCGTCACCGACGTCGATCGCATCGATCGGGACATCCTCGAGCCGTCCGTTGCGCTTGCGATGGGCCACCGAGGGCATACGCCGAGCCAAGGCGCTGAGGACTGATGAGGCGCTACGCACCGCGTAGGCCTCGAGCGTCTCGCCGCCGGAGAGCATCAAAACGACCAGGGCCCCGGCTAGGTATTCGCCCAGCAAGACCGAGGCGACGATGGAGATTCCGGCGAGGATGTCGGCTCCCCACTCGCGTTTTTCTAACTTTTGGAGCAACTCCAGAAGCAGCGGTCCCCCGCCCAAGAGCAGTACAAGCTGAAGACATCGCTGTGCCTGTTGCTCTGGAGAAGCTAGCAGATACCGGGAAACCGCCCACGACGCAATGCCGCCCGTGGCGAGGATGGCGATAAAAGCGTGACGATGGCGGAGCCACTTCAAGGAGCGATCCTTCTGGAACCGGGGAACAAAGTCCTGTCGTCGCCAGTGGGCACTCGTCTATAATAGAGTCCGATTGTTCTTCCCGCATCCTCCCTCCCTTTTGGTTAAGAGGCTGTCACAAGACTTCCGACCGCAAGCCACGCGCCCCAAGATGGGAGTGACACTGACGGGTCTTGTTGCACGCTTCAAGAGTCCTTCGAGTCGCCATGTCTGACCTGTTGTTCTTTAGGCGTTTTCCGCGGTGGTTCTGCGTTGGCTCGTTGGGGCTGCTGGCCATCCTCGCGGCGAGTCCCCTTGGGGGCCGGGCTGACGATCCTCCTTCCCCGGCTGAGAAGAATGGACCAGCTTCGACGAAACAAGGGGTGACTGTTTCTCCAGATCACGCTCGGCGGCAGCAGATCGGGTTGAAGATCTTCAAGGAACACATCCGTCCGGTGCTGATTAGTCGGTGTCTGAAATGTCACGGTGGAGAGCGAGTCGACGGCGACGTGAATTTAGCGACTCGCGAGCTATTGATGGAGAGCGGGATGGTGGAGGAGGATGCCGAGTCCTCGCAGCTCTATGCAGTGATCGCGCATGAGTCCGAACCGCACATGCCCAAGGGTGGCGAGAAACTCGATGACCAAACCCTTGCCCATTTTCGCGAGTGGATCGCCAACGAAGCGCCGTACGATCGGCCACTAGTCCGCCGTCCTGCTGCGGCACCTTCGGCGAAGAAGTTGACCGATGAAGAGCGAAACTACTGGGCCTTTCGGCCTCTACAGCCGGTGGCTCCTCCCCCCGTTCCCAAGGACGCACAGTTGCGGACTCCCATCGATGCATTCATCATCGCCAGGCAGCGTCAGGTCGGAATACGGCTCAATCCGCAGGCCGATCGTCGCACGTTGATTCGCCGTCTCTATTTCGACCTCTTGGGATTGCCTCCGACACCGGAAGAGGTCGAGGCTTTCGTGGCGAACTCCGATCCTCGAGCTTACGAGCATCTGGTCGACGAACTACTCGAATCGCCGCATTACGGCGAACGCTGGGCTCGGCACTGGATGGACATCGCGAGGTTCGCCGAGTCGCACGGGTATGAGCAGGACTACGATCGGAACACGGCTTACGTGTATCGGGACTTTCTCATTCGAGCCTTCAACGAAGATATGCCCTATGACAGGTTCGTCCAGTGGCAGTTGGCCGGAGACGAGCTGGCTCCGGATGATCCCATGGCATGGGCGGCCACCGGATTTCTCGGTGCGTGTGCGTTTCCGACGCAGTTGACCGAAGCCGAATTCGAATCGGCTCGCTACAACGAACTGGACGATATGGTTTCGACGATCGGCGCAGCCATGTTGGGGTTGTCTCTCGGGTGCGCCCGCTGCCACGATCACAAGTACGATCCCGTCTTCATTCCCGACTACTACCGTCTCGCGGCCAACTTCTCCGTCGCCATTCGATCAGAAGTTACGATGGATTTTTACGGCAATGGCAAACCGACGAAGATGCTGGTCACCAGCGAAGGGCTCCAGCCCGAGAAACACCATGCCGACGGCCGCGGTTTTCCGCATTTCTATCCGCAAACGTATATCCTCATGCGCGGTGATGTGGCTCAGAAAAAGGAAGTGGCCGAGCCCGGATACCTGCCGGTGTTGATGCGAGGCGGGAAGGATGTGTCGTTTTGGCGCAAGCCGCCGCCAGAGGGCGCCAAGACTCGTCACGATCGAGCGGGCGTGGCACGTTGGATCACGGATGTCCAACACGGAGCCGGCAATCTGCTGGCTCGAGTGATCGTCAACCGCCTGTGGCACTACCATTTCGGCGAAGGGTTGGTGAGCACTCCCAATGATTTCGGTAAACAGGGGGCGCGGCCGACACACCCCGAACTGCTGGAATACCTCGCCGTCGATCTGGTCCACCACGGTTGGCGGCTCAAGCGATTGCACCGCCAGATCGTGCTCAGCGCGGTGTACCGGCAGAGTTCGGCGTGGGATGAGCAGCGAGCGGCCGTCGACCGCGAAAACCGGCTGTGGTGGCGCTACCCGACTCGACGACTGGAAGCCGAGCCGATCCGCGACTCGCTGTTGACCATCTCAGGCAAACTTGACCGGACACTCTACGGCCCCGGAAGTCTCGATGTGATGCGGCCACGTCGTAGCGTCTACCTCTTCATCAAACGTAGCAAGCTCGTCCCGATGATGATGTTGTTCGATTGGCCCGAGCATTTGGTGAGTATTGGACGGCGTAGCCGGACCACGACGGCACCGCAAGCCCTTTTCCTGATGAATCACCCGCTTGTGCGGAGTTGTGCCGAGGCCGTAGCTGGAAAGCTTCCGGCGGACGACGAAGAAGCCGTCGATGCTGGGTTCCGGCAAGTATATCAGCGGCGACCGAGCAGTGAAGAGCAAACGGAGGCACTAACATTCTTGCGTCAGCAGTCAGCGCGTTATCAGTCCGAAGGGTGCAACGAGGCGGAATCTCGCCGACTGGCGAGGATCGACTGGTGCCAGACGCTTATGATATCGCATGAGGCTCTCTTCATCGAATAGGGCCTTGTCGAGCAAACAAAGAAGATCACGGGACCGAGGCGGTGACAAGATGGCCGATCCATCGAAAGTGAAGAAAATGGTTTCGCATAGAACCGATGACAATCGCCATGCCCTGCCGTGGCTTTCGCGGCGCCAGTGGTTGCGACAGGCTGGCGGTGGATTCGCTTCCGTAGCGCTGGCGGCGTTGATGGCCGAGGAGGGATTGCTCCGCGAGTCGGCTGCAGGGGATGTCGATGTCTCGGACCGCCTTCTCGATCCCATGGCGCCGCGACCGGGCCACGTTCCCGCGCGAGCCAAGCGCGTGATCTGGATTTTTATCAATGGTGGGCCCAGCCACGTCGACACGTGGGACTATAAGCCGGCGCTGAAGAAGTGGGACGGCAAGTCGCTCAAACAGTTCGATCCCAACTTCAAGAATACGACAGGGTTTTTCAAGAACCAGGTCGGTAACATCATGGCATCCCCGTTCCAGTTTGCGCCTCGAGGAGAATGCGGAAAGATGGTCTCGGAAATCTTCCCGCATTTGGGCGAGCACGTCGACAAGATGGCCTTCTTGCATTCCGGTTACACGGAGTCGAACAACCATTCGCCGGCACTGTTCATGATGAACACCGGATTCGCAAGGATGGGGTTTCCGTGCGTCGGATCCTGGGTCACGTATGGGCTCGGGAGTGAAAGTCGAGATTTGCCGGGATTTGTGGTGATGTCGGATCCCAAGGGGCGAGGATTGCCGAAAGGGCATGCCGCCAACTGGGGCGCTGCGTTCTTACCGGGAGTCTACCAGGGGACGCATCTGAAGCCCAAAGGGCCTCCCATTGAGAACCTCGTACCACCTGCGGGCATGAGTGATGCGGCTCAGCGAGCACAACTCGACTACTTAAAGCGACTGCACCGGCGGTACGAGGAGTTGCATCCAGCCGAAGCGGAGCTGATGGCGAGGACGGAAAGTTTCGAGTTGGCGTATCGGATGCAGTCGTCGGCCCCCGAGGCGATCGATTTGGCGGCCGAGACCGAGTCGACACATCGCCTGTACGGCATGGATGATCCCAAGTGCGCTCACTTCGGGCGCCAGTGTCTGATTGCGAGGCGCATGGTCGAGCGGGGCGTCCGTTTCGTGCAGATCTACTCCGGCGGGATGGAGAACCAAAGGAGTTGGGATGGTCACCAGGACATTGCCGGAAACCACCGGCAGTTCGCCGGCGAAACCGACCGGCCCGTCGCCGCGCTGCTGACCGACCTCGAACAGCGAGGACTGTTGGAGGAGACGCTGGTCGTGTGGGGAGGCGAATTCGGCCGACTTCCCATCGCCCAGACAGGGAAGAAGCCGGGGCGGGACCACAATCCTCACTGCTTCACGTTCTGGTTGGCCGGCGGCGGTGTGAAGGGGGGCATTAGTTATGGGGAGTCGGATGAGTTGGGATACAAGGTGGCCGTCGATCGGATGCACGTGAACGATTTGCACGCGACCATGCTTCGGCTGTTGGGGATCGACCACGAGCGTCTGACCTACCGCTACAACGGTCGCGATTTTCGTCTTACCGACGTCGGCGGACGCGTCATTGAGGAGATCTTCGCGTAAGACGCGATCGACCTGCTCGGAGTAGCTCTCGATAGGTCCCTGCGCCGAGCGAGCCGCCAAGCCGCCATTGTATGGAAATCTGGACAGGCGTTCATGTGTCCCCTAAAATGGCGTTCATGAACGATCACGACACAGGACGCCGGTGGCTCTTCTCGGACCCGCAGATGGTGGCCGACCTGATTCGAGGCTTTATCCACGAGCCGTGGGTCGAGGATCTTGATCTGGAAACACTCGAGC
>WFWZ01000104.1 GCA_015490875.1 Planctomycetaceae bacterium | reverse complement strand
GCGTATGCGTAGCGTGCAGGTCACGACCGTGCAGGAGCATCCCGGCGGGGCGGCTGTCCGTCGGCGCCGTCAACTGCGCCGCGAGGTGCGTCTTCCCGCAACCCGCGGGGGCCACAAGAGCAACGACACGGGACGAGAACGCCTCCTCGACCTTGGAAAGCAGGTGCAGAGCCTCACGACATCCAGCAACGGCGTTCGTGACGTAGAGCCCTACGAGGTGGTTTCCAGAGCGCAATCGTCGTGGCGCAGTCGCCACCTCAGCAGTCAGTGCCCGCGGCTGTGCACTGAGCTCGTCTCGTAGGAGGTCAATGTCCCCGTCTCGGACCGCCTCTGCGACGCGCTCGAGTGCATCAGCGAAGAGCCTCGCGGTCTCGACCACGTCTGAAACGCTGGATGCTATGATGGACGGCACGGCTGGTGCCGCCTGCGCGGCATCGGCCTGCGAGCGCAGATCTAGGCCTAGCGCGCGGAGCTCGTCCCATGAGTCGGACTCTCCCAGCATCCGCCGCAGACTGTGTTCAGCGTCGACAACGTGATGAACCTCCGGCTGCCAACGTGCCCGTATCGGGGCGACGGAATACTCATGCCGTTCCCGCAGGAAATCGGGCGTCAGTATCAAATCTCCAAAGTACGTGCTGCGGAAGACGCTTGCTTGGCCTACAAGGAGGTTATCAATCTCGTCCGCTGTCCAGAGATGCAATCTCATCGTCGACGAGAGCCCTTCGAACCAATCCTGATCGGCCTTCGTCAGCGTCTGGCGGGTCCACAGTACCCAGTCCGTGATCCCGGGAACGTGTTGCTCAGTCTTGCGGATGCCCTCCTCGATCCGCTTCCGCCTCGTTGCGCCAAGCGCACCGTTAGCAGGAAGGTCGTACCACTTGCACTGCCAACCCCACCACCGGCCAGGGTCTCCGAGCGCATCGCTCCGCCGCTCGAGCTTCAGATGAAACTCGACGCCAGGCTGATTCTTGAGGGCACGAAGGACACCGTAGCTGCCGTAATTGTGGCGAACGATACCCCGGCAAAGCAGTTCGAAGTTCCTCTCGGCGCTCCCTGGCAAAAGGGTGAACGTGTCCCAGTTCAGTGCTGGCATGGCGGCTCCATCACGGTTATTCCCCTCTCCCATAGTCGGGGCCTGGATGGCGATGCGCGGAGTAGACCTCGATGCGCGCACCTCTGCCGAACAAGACTTTTAGGAAGGCAGAGATGTCGATCTCGTCCGTACTCACGACAACATCGCTGCCTTGGACATCCACGCGTACATCATAGGCGAATTGCTCGAGTTCACCCGGCCCGATTGAGGCGACATTCAGTTTGCTTAGCAGGTCAAGCATCTCTTTGCCGTAGCGACCGGAGGGGCTACCGACGACAAGCGCACCTGACTCTTCGTCCC
Organism: Planctomycetaceae bacterium; assembly: GCA_015490875.1. Classification (GTDB taxonomy): domain Bacteria; phylum Planctomycetota; class Planctomycetia; order Pirellulales; family Pirellulaceae; genus S141-3. The sequence goes on along the minus strand of WFWZ01000104.1, from coordinate 3,237 downwards.
TCGCAACCTGATCAGTCAGGGCGTCGATGATCTCCTTCGCTGTCGTCGCTTCTGTAGTATCCTCGAAGTGGCCGATCATGACGAGGTTCGCGGAGTGCTCCGAGCCGTATTGGCACCATATTTTCATGGGCGGTCCTCCCCTATGACTTTGGCAAGCAGATCAAGTGCCTCCAGCACACCACCTTCACCTACGGCAATACCAGTACTGTGATACGAAGTTGGCTTGATGGTTCCTGTTGCGTCGATGTGCGCATAGGCGCGAAGGCCTCGCTCCGCGGCCAAAGGATCGCAGGTAGGAAAGCCCTCGGCGTGGGCCTCGTTGATACAGAGCTTCAAAGGACCGCAGTACCCATCGACCCAGCGTTGGAGCTCTCGCAGAGTTTCATCTGTTACTGCGGAGACGGTGCGTGTCTGTGCCTGAGGGAGAAGGAGCAACTCCACGGCCCCGAAATCGGCAGCCACCTCGGCGACCTCGTTTAGCTCTGCAATAGTGCGCTCGTTTACGACGACGTTGACTCCGAACTGCGCGACTCCCCGGATGACCTTCAGCCTGCTGAGCAGAGCCACAAATGACCGTCGCCGGATGGATTCGTAGGTGTCGTTCACGCCATCCATGCTCACGCGGATAAAATGCACGCTTCCGCGAAGACGTGCGGCCATCTCCTGGTCAATACGGTGGCCATGAGTCGTGAATGTCACAGAAAGGCCGGTCTCGCGTGCAGCGTGCTGGCACAGCTCGGCAAATCTCGGGTACAGGGTCGGCTCGCCACCACCGAAGCCCACTCCTAGCGCGCCGTTTGCGTCTAGCTCGCTGAGCCACTGCGTCACAACATCGAAGGGGAGCTCGGCACGGGACTTCGGCACGAAACAGTGGGCACAAGCGAGGTCGCACCTGTTCGTGAGCGCGATCGAGACATGACGAGGTGCGCGCGAGTAGAGCGAGCTCGGCGCAGCAATTTCGTCAATGAGTAGGTTCAGACCGGTGTTTCGGTCGAAAATATGGAGCCCCGCCGAGCTGTAACGCACCTTTGCAGGATCGACCTGATATCTCCCTGGTGAAAACACGGCTACCGTATCGCTCTTGCCGTGTCCTCCTGCCTGTGTTGGGGCGTCAATTTGCATTGCGTTCTCTGCTACGTCCATGTCGGCGCTTGGCTACTATAGTGCCGCTAACGTCCAAGTTCACGCGGCGGGCGAGTGAGACATCGAATTCAGGACGTGCGCTGCCGCCCGCTCGCGTGCAACGCCTGGTTCGTCGGTCCGGCAGCATCGACGCTTGAGCCACGCGCGTTTAGGGCACCAACAGCGGCCAGAGCTTGGCAAGCGTGGCGGCAATCGGTTTAGCGAGTTCACCGACGGCATCGACGGCCTCCTTAAGGCCCTCGAGAGACACTTCATACCATTGTCGACGCGGATGCGCCCTTGCTGTTTCCTTGCTCAACGTCTCTATATCGTCCCCCATCTGCTTGGCTGTTTCAGGCGGCAGTTGCTCAGCAATGTCTGCGATTTCCCTAGTAAGCTGTGCAATCAGTGTCTTCACCTCGTCGGATTCAGTCGACTGCGAGATAGTCTGATTTACCGAGTTCGTTACGTCTTGCATGTACTCGGCCACTGTGACGATGACGCCTTGGCTGTTGGTGATGGTGATTGGCTGATTCACGTAATTTCCCTCCACAATATTGACGTATACGTGTGACTGTTCACTGGTCTCAAGCACAAATTGATCCAAGAGTGCCCGAACTCGTGCCAACTTATTATGATGCAAGTCGGCGTCCCGATCCAAACGGTCGAGCAAGCTTTCTCGGAACCCGGGTGCGCCAGCATGCAAAGTCTCGCAAACGACGTCTAATAGATCGGGAGTCAGGATCGTTTGCTGGTCGGGGCCAACTTTACGATCGATCGGCCGAAGGAGTCGTCGCGCGAGCTTTATCAGAAAACTCTGCAACAGTTTGGTTTCTGACGCATCGTTTTGGAGAACGATTTGCCCTCCATCCATCAGATTCAATACCGTACGCAAGACTTCCTGCTCGCAATGCAATCGCAGGAGAAACATGCGGACCAAACGGACCGCATCTTGATCCGCACCCGGTTCGTAACGCAATCGCCATAATCTAGCCTCGGTTTGCCCCTGCCACTCAATCCAAGCATGGGACAATTCGATTTTATTGTAGGTCTCCGTGTTCAGAGATACACTTCGCCACCGAAAATCTGGCTCAAAACGTTCCTCTGTACCTTCCTGAATCAGGAGCATGGGAATAGCAGCGGAGACGCACCAAGCAAATTCCCTGTTAGTAGGAATTTGCCGGCGGTTTGTCGTGGCAAGAAAGAAAAGTGACGCAACGTGGTCCGGTAGCTGATTGAACTTGAGCGTGATTCGCGGCGATTTGGGTATTCCGGGCACAAGTTGCTCTGTACTGGCACTCGTAACTTCACAGCCGATTAGCGATTTCAACAACGAGACGGCGTTTGTGCCCTTTAGGTGAAATGCCGTCTTTTGTTTCGGGACCAATCCCACCTCCAACTTGCCAACGCCACGGCCATCGAAGAAAAAACGCCGAAATCTGGGAACCAAATGAATGCGGCTGTTTGAGTCAGTGTGGAACGCTGGGCAACGAGGGAACCGAACGGTTCCGTTAGCATCGCAGACATGGCCCTCGCCGATCCCCTTCGCACCTCCCTGTGGGCGACGGCGTATAGGTCCGAATGCGCGCACAAACTTCCGCGCGGGGGGATAAGGATCGGGCCAGTTCGGAATTTGTAGCCGCCTGGGTGCCCCACCGACAAAATCGCGGACGTCGGCGATTGGAAAAACGATATCAACTAACATTCAATCAATAAAAACGTCGTCAGAGAACGAAATCTGAAGACGCACGGTCAGCCCGACCTTCACCGGCAGTTACCCGGTATCGTCAGGCTAGTAAACCGCGTTACCGCGGAAACCTTGGTTCGAGCAGCGTCGGTCGTAATGCCGACGTCAACTGTGTTCAGATTCTACATGACCGGCTTCGTGAAAGCAACAAATGTCCGACGAACAACGAAACGAAACGATTTGCGATCCATCCGTCGGAGTGCAGCGCAGACGGATGGATCGTGCGTTGAACTTTGTCGCGGTCGCGTCGGAGTGGGCGAGTGCCCGCTACCCCAGATTGTAGCGGAGGCGAGTGCCTCTGTGCAACCTTTTCGGTGTTCCGGTGAAACGGATCATACCACCACGGACGGTCCGCGGAAGCCATGACG
>WFWZ01000103.1 GCA_015490875.1 Planctomycetaceae bacterium | reverse complement strand
TCCTGATAGAGATGGATCCCCGGTTCGGTAGGATCATCGCCGTTGTGCCATCGGAATGTCACTCCCAGATCCGTTGCCACTTCGCGGAAAGCGATCTCGTTGCTGGTAGGCGGGCTTGAAGAGGTATCCGCGAGTTCACTTACCGGGCGTGACCAATCGGGCAACGGTCGCTGATGTTGGGGAAAGCGCGAGGCGGGGTTGGCGGACGGATCGACCGGCCCGGCGGCTCGCGCAGCCAGGTCCTGCGTTCTCGCCAAACCGTCGACGGCTTCTTGCGAGTTCGACGCGAGCTGAACCGCCAGGTAATACCAGGCACTCGACTCGAGATATCGCCCCAACGACTCCGTGATCTGTGCCGCCGCCAACACATGCTTGAATTTGGGGCCGTCTTCGTAGATCGTCCGGACCGTTTCGAACAGCCGGTCGAGTCGACGCGCATATTCGAGATACGCGTGTGCCGCATTTGTGTCACCTTCTTGCAGCAGGAGCTGCCCCAGGCGATGGCAAGGACGCCGGTCTCCCGCATAGCGCCGGACACTCTCCCAGTAGCAACGGATGGCGGGCGACGTCTGGTCCGTTGCTTCGGCCCACCGGCCTCGTAGCCACCAGACAAGCGGATGGCTGTCGGCCGAGGAGGGCAATTGAGCGTTCCACTTGCGGAGTTCCTCCCACCTTCGCCGTTCGGCCAGCCACTCCCCCCACGCCACACGGACCGCCAGGACATCGCCGCGATGCTCGAGCAGTCGCCGCAGCCGCTTCCCAGCCGCCTCCCATTGTCCCGCCTTCATGTCGAGTCTGGCCAGACCGAGTTCGGGAAGCCATTGGCTCGGCCAGGCCGTGCGGGCTTTCTCCAGGAGCTCGCGTTCGTCGACGGGGTCGAAAAGGTTGGCGGCGAGCACCAGGTGATGCGGCTGGGCTCGACCCGACCGGATGAGTGCAAAAAGTTGGGCACTCCCTTCCCACCTTCGGCCCTCGAGTGCGAGGAGACGCGCCAGTTGTTCTTGAGCGGCCGGGTGGTCGGGGTTGAGCTCGAGTGCCCGACGGAGCCGACGTTCGGCCTGATCGAAGTTTCCCTGGCGCAAGGCGACGGTGCCCGATTCGACGAGGGCGGCGACGCGCCACGCCTGCTGGTCGTCGGGAACCCGGTCGTACCACTGGAGTCCCTCCTCGAGTTTCCCTTCGGTGACGGCGATCCGTCCGGCGAGAATGAGCAGCGGCGGGGCAGCCGGGTATTCGGACAACAGTTGCATGATCCTCTGGCGGGCCGAAGCCAAATCACCCTGCCGCATGGCCCGCTCGATCTGGTCGAGCTGCCGATTGCTGGGACCGGCCGAGTCGGAGGGCGTCGGCTCCGGTCGGGCGGACGGCGGTCCGGCCGACGGTCGCCCCTTCCGTGGAGGCGGCGGTGGCGTGGCGTCGCCATCGGCGCTCGTCTGGACGGGTGGGATCGACTTGACCTGATAGACGAGCAAACCGATCACCAAGGCCATGGCGGCGAGGGCGACTGCGAGCAGCCACAAAGCCCCCATCGAGCCTTGGGTATCCTCGGACGCAGACTCGGAGTCGGGCGTAGGGTCGTTCAACGAGCGGCTCCTGGACTAGAGGAAAAGAGAACCTGGTCCCATCCTTCCCGCATTGTAGGCACCCTCCGGCGCCGGCGCAGAGAATACCCCCCATTGGTGGTGATACAGCCAACCTGGGAACTCGCCGGGGAATCTTTTGCGAAACCCTTCCGCGGCGTCCTGAGCGGCATTAGAATTGTAAACTTGTACCATAGCCGATGACTGGCCAGGGGTAGCTCCCGGGAACTGGGGAGATGTGAAACAGCGGGACGGCGCGCAGGTCGCTGTCGAGGTGCCTATCGAAGAGTCGCTCACGAGTCTATCTGAGCCGTTACCAACGGCACACTGTCGAGGGTGCGTCTGCCTTATCTGGCCGTATTCTGGTTTCGACGCGCCGTGCCGGTCTGCCGGGAGTCGTTCGCCGATGCCGTTTCCTGACCGAGTTCGCGCTCTGACCGAAGCCAACGCGGCGATTCTGCCGTCGATGCTGCTTTGCGATTTTGGCCACCTCGCTCGGGAAATCGAGCAACTGGTCGAGGTCGGGGTGGACGGCTTTCATTGGGACGTGATGGATGGGGAATTTGTTCCCAACCTCACCTATGGGATGCCGATCGTAGCGGCGGCGCGGCAGGCGACCGATTTGCCGCTGGATGTGCATCTGATGATTGCTCACCCTGGACGCTATGTGCGTGCTTTTGCGGAGGCCGGTGCCGATGTGGTGACCTTTCACGTGGAAGCTCGCGACGATCCCGCCGAAGTCTTGGCGGCGATTCACGGGCATGGTATGGCGGCTGGTCTGGCGTGCAATCCGGCGACGCCGCTTTCGCAAATCGAACCCTATCTTGACCAGTGCGACCTGGTATTGGTGATGAGCGTGCCGGCCGGTTTTGGAGGCCAGCCCTTTGATCGGTCGGCGTTGAGCAAGCTCGCGGCGCTGCGACAGTGGGCCGCTGCCGAACATCACGTCTTGGAGATCGATGGAGGCATCCACACTGGTACGGTCGCCGATGCCGTCGCGCACGGGGCCGATTGGCTGGTCGTCGGTTCGGCCATTTTTCGAAGTGACAATTACGAGTCATCCGTACAACAACTGCGCCGCACAGCCGAACCCGCTTTGGCTGCGCGGTTGTCTACGGGAACTCAGTGAGTTTTCTTCATCGCCCGGGATAACGAAACGATCATGTTGACGATCTTGCTGATTCAACCCGGTTCGACCGATTTCGACGAACAAGGGCGCATCAAGGGGACACTCGATTTTCCTCTGAGTGACAATGGCGTGCGTCAGGCATCGGAGATCCGCGACGCGTTGATGGGGACCCAGTTCGACGCGCTGTACGCAGGACCATGCCGGTCGGCGCAGGAAACGGCAGAAATCCTGGCGGAACCGTCGGGGTTGCGCGTACGGAAGCTCGAGGGCCTGCGCAACATCGATCATGGCTTGTGGCAGGGCAAGTTGATCGAGGAGATCAAACGGAACCAGCCGAAGGCCTTTCGGCTGGGACAGGAACACGCGGAGGATGTGTGTCCTCCCGAGGGAGAACCGATCCAGGAGGCTCGCGAACGCGTCCGGCAGTCGCTGCAAAAACTGATGCGGCGTCACAAACGAGGGACGATCGGAGTGATCGTTACCGAACCCCTGGCCAGCCTGATGGCGGCCGAATTGGAGGGCCGAGAGTTGCACGATCTGTGGAAAGCTGAATGCGATGAAGGCAAGTTTCGCGTCCTTCGCGTGGGGGCACCAGCCGCGACGCGACCCATTTTGGGCTTTCTCGGTAACGCAGGTTGACGCTATGGTAAACGGGCGGAATTCGGCAACCTTTCCCGCTCGACCTATGCCGGCTCGATTTCGCCAGGGGACCTGAAACCCCGGGAACGAACTCCGCTGGGGTCGGCGTGCCTCGGATAAGACAAATCGCGGCATGAGCTCGACGGCACACAACAGAACAACGGGCAATAGCTGGACCGGCGGCGGCAAACGTGGCGTCCCCGAAGGGCTGTGGATGCGCTGTCCCGGCTGCAAGACGATGGTCTATCGCAAGTCGGTCCAGCAACAACAAAATGTGTGCCCCGAGTGCGGTCACCATTTCTACATGTCGGCTCGAGAACGCATCAAGCACGTCCTCGATGACGGAACCTTCGAGGAATGGGACGGCCACCTCCGCCCCACCGATCCCCTCCGGTTCGAAGATAAGAAGCGCTACGCCGACCGGTTGGTGGCCGAGCAGCAGCGAACCGGATTGAGCGACGCAGCCATCACGGGAACCGGCATGATTCGGGCTCGCCGCGTCGCCTTCGGTGTAACCGACTCCGCCTTCATCATGGGAAGTATGGGGTCGGTCGTCGGAGAACGCCTGACACGGCTGATCGAACGAGCGACCGAGCGAAAGATGCCGGTGATCATCATCAGCGGGTCCGGTGGTGGGGCTCGCATGCACGAAGGTATTCTTTCTCTGATGCAAATGGCCAAGGTTTCGGCCGCGCTGGCTCGGTTCGATCGAGCTGGCGGACTTTTTATCTCGGTCTTGACCAATCCGACGATGGGCGGTGTCGCCGCCAGTTTCGCCTCGCTGGGAGATCTCGTCTTTGCCGAACCGAAGGCGCTGATCGGCTTTGCCGGCCCCCGCACCATCAAGGCCACGATCCGAATCGAACTTCCTAAAGGGTTTCAAACCAGCGAATTCCTGCTCGAGCACGGCTACATCGACCGCATCGTCCCTCGCCACCGACTCAAGTCGGAAATCGCACGCGCGATCGACTACTGCGGCAAGTAGGCTCGTTCTGTCTTGTTACGCCGGTTAGCGTGTCCGCTCGCACGCCTCCCCGATTCTTCCGGTTCCCCATCGACAGCCGATTCCGCGTGCGGTCCCAATCTTGCTCGATCCCCCACATCGAAGTAGATTGAAGCTATGGGATTCCTATCGAAACTCCAGGCGATCTTCCAGAGCGACCGAGTCGATTTGAACGAACGGTTCGAGCTCTTGCGGCGTGCCATTTCCGGAACGATGTCCAAATTTTATATGGCTCGCGACCGCAAGACGGGCGAGATCGTCGGCCTGAAGATCGCAGACAAGGATAAGGTCGCCGCCTTCGAAGCTCGATTCAAGGGACTCAACAAGCCCCCCGAAGGCGAGATCGCGATGCAAATGAAGCATCCGCGCATCGTCGAGACGCGCGAGTATGGGATCTCCACCGAGGATGTTCCGTTTCTCGTGATGGAGTACCTCGACGGTCCCGGTCTGCAGTTTTTGCTCAAGCGGCACGACCCAATGATCGAAGGGCATCGCGCCGAGCTCGTGCGCCAGATGGCCGAAGCGTTAGCATACGTTCACGAAAAGGGCTTCATTCACCGGGACGTCTGCCCTCGGAACTTCATCTACCTTCCCAAGACCCAATCCCTGAAACTCATCGATTTCGGACTCACGGTTCCCGCCACACCCCCCTTCATGCAACCAGGCAACCGCACGGGAACGCCTCTGTACATGTCTCCGGAAGTGGTCCGCCGCCGTGCCACCGACCAGCGGCTCGACATCTTCTCCTTCGGCGTCTCCGCCTATCAGGTCTGTACGTACGAACTTCCCTGGCCGATTGCCGATGCGACCGGAAAGGCCGCTTTGGCTCACGACACGCAGCCGCCCACGGATATTCTCAAGTACCGACCGACGCTCCATCGCAAATTGGCCAAAGCCATCATGAAGTGCATCGAGCCCGATCGCAACAACCGGCCTCAGACGATGACCCAGTTTCTCACGATGATCCGCGATGTGAAGTCGGACGACGAGTAGGCCCTTTGAGGCGACGAGGCGAACATCGGCCCGGCGGCCCGGGGTGTCACACATGTGTCAGGATGCCGCGTCGTTCATGCGCTTCTGGATAGTCTGCCACAGAGTCTCGATGCCCTCGTCTCGAGCAGCACTGGCTTTCAGGATGTCGACGTGTCGGCCCGCGGACAAATGGAGCAGGTCGCTCAATTGCGCCACGAGTTGATCGGCGCCCGGCAGGTCCCCTTTATGGACGACGACGACGTCGGCCACTTCGAGCAGACCGGCCTTTTCCCATTGCATCTCGTCGCCGGTTTGAGGCTGCACGAGGAGAACCAACGTGTCGGCAAGTTCCCGGACGGCCGTATCTCCTTGCCCCGCGCCGACCGTCTCGATCAATACAAGTGGATAGCCGAAGTGGCCCAGGAGCCGGCAGAGGGGCCCGAGTCGCGGAGCGAGCGCCTGTTGGCCGCTGGGCGCGGCGAGGCTGCGAATGTAGCGACCTTCATCTTCGGCGGGACTCGGCATACGGACGCGGTCGCCCAGCAGAGCTCCGCCGGTGACCGAGCTTTGAGGGTCGCAGGCGAGGACTCCGACGCGGACCGACTCCTTGCGGATCGCGTCGACGAGTTTCCCCACGAGGCTGCTCTTGCCGACGCCGCCGCTGCCGGTGATTGCCACGACGTGAGGCGCACGAGGCGACGAGGCGAGTCGGCGTTCGATCTCCGGCAACGCCTGCCCGCGCACGACCGCCGAGACCCACCGAGCCAACCAGCGGCGCTCACCCCGTTCCAAACTCTCCCAGGGAGGTAGGGGCCCGGTGCGCGAGCCGGACTGCTTCAGGTACTCGACGATCGACTCGATCGGAGTCCCTGGGCCGAAGACGCGCTCGATACCGAGCTCGCGTAGCGGCTCGATATCTTCCGCTGGAATGATCCCTCCCATGATGACACCGACGTGTCCGAGCTCCCGGTCGCGCAGGTGTTGCATGATGCGAGGCGCGAGGGTCATGTGGGCACCGCTCAGGATACTGATGCCGAGATAGTCGGCGTCTTCGTCGGCAACGGTGCGCACGACGTCGTCGACCTTTTGCCACAGTCCCGAGTAGATGACATGGAAACCGGCATCGCGCAGTCCTCGAGCCACCACCTTGATGCCACGATCGTGACCGTCCAATCCGACTTTGGCCAGGACGATCCTCAAGGGAGCCTCTTCCGATTCGGACATGCGCTGCAGTTCCTCTCAAGGGGTTGAACCGGTGCGGCACCGAGCCGCGTCATACGAGAAGCCGGCCGGGGTGCCGCAGCAATTCGATGACTTCGTTGGCAAAGAGTGCTCCGACGGCTCCGTCCACGATCCGGTGGTCGAAGGAGAACGAGAGATAGACTTCGTCGACCGGCCGCAGCTCACCTTGTTCATCGTAGCGGGGAACGCGGCGGATCTTACCGACACCCATGATGGCGACTTCCGGATGGTTGATGATGGGGGTCGACGCGAGTCCCCCGAAGTTGCCGACCGAAGTAATCGTGAACGTGGAGCCTCGGAGTTGGTCCGGTTTGGCTCGCATGGTGCGGACGGCCTGGACAAGCTGGTCGATGGTGCGCGCCGTCTCGGCAAGACTCAGGCGGTCGGCATTGCGCACGACGGGAACGACGAGCCCTTTTTCGGTGGCCGTGGCGATGCCGATGTCGTAACGATCGTGAAGCGTGATCGTGCGGTCCTCTTCACTGAACGTGGCGTTGACGATGGGAACCTTTCGGAGGGCTCGGACGGCGGCCTGAACCCAGAACGCGAGATAAGTCAGTTTGATCCCTTCGGCCTGGAGGGGCCCCACGAGGTCATCGCGCAGTCGCACC
>WFWZ01000102.1 GCA_015490875.1 Planctomycetaceae bacterium | reverse complement strand
TGCGCATGCTCACAAGCGCAAATCGATTTTATCGGAACAACCCCTACGACCCCTCGTGAGTCACGGCATGAAGCACGGGACAACTGGGGCTACGGCTCCGCCGACAGTCTGCCCGACTCATCAGTCGTCCAAGGTGAGTGACGCATTCATGGCATCATCCGTGTCCTGCCACTGCGCAGCCAGTCGGCTGAAAACGAAGATGGTGACGCTCAACACGTTACACCGTGCCAACAGCCGCGATTAAGTTCAACGTCCGAGATCAGCGGGGGGGGCGCCAGTGTGGATTTCAGATTCAGCGCACGACGGCCGCTCCGGTGCATGCGATTATTATGCGACTTTTCGGGTCACCGTGTGTAGTACAACGGATTAATTTCGAGAACCGTTTCACTCCGACCTCGAAAGTAATCCGCAAGACCGATGATTAGTCTGCGGAATTCGTCTTCGGTAAGATCGGATTTCATATCGTTGATGATCGCAGCAGCCACCACAATGTCATCTTCATCGCGAGGCGTGCGGTGTTCCCACGTGAGGTAGAACGGACTGCGGTGATCATCAATACATAATCGCCAGCCAGTGTAAAAACACCGGAAGTATTCGCCATCCCATGCATCACGAAGCGCGTTGAGACGAGCATCGCGATTTGGCTGACGGCCTCGTGCGTCGCTGCGATCGAGGAGTTTCTTGCAAGTCCTACAGCAATAGGCGAGTTGATGTCGCGGCTGGCCGCAGACCGTGCAGTTGTGGATTGATTTCTGTTCTTCTGTGTGTGGCATCGTATGGGTTGTCCGCATAACGAACGAATTGCGATCTATCCGTCGGAGTAAGCGCACACGGATAAATCGTACGTTGAACTTTGTCGCGTCGGAGTGGGCGAGTGCCCGCTACCCCAAGGATTGTAGCGGAGGCGAGTGGCCCCATGCAACGGTTTCTGTACAAGCTGGGCGCCCAGCGGCCTCGCACCGCGACGGGCGGGCCACCGATCTGACGAATGTAGCGAATCGGTGTTTCGCTAGGCTCGTACTCGAACTACGTGACACCGTAGAGGAAAGAACCATTCTGGAACAGTTGCACGTTTTACCTCGCCTTACGCGCCCCTACCACGGCTTGAGTTCGATACCGTAGGATTTCCGCACATGGCGGATGGCCTGCTCTTCAGACTCCATCAGCTTGTTCGCGATGTCGATTGTCTCCGCTTGTCCTTCCTGGGTTGCCTTTCCACCCTTTTCGGACGCACCGATGCCCATAGCGAGACTCCCACCATCTGCTACAAGCCCCGGATTCCTCCGCCGCGCGACCTTGATTACGAACCCAATTGCGGCTGCCGTGTCCCGCCACAGCGACTCCTTGCCCTTCGTCTCGGCAATAGCGCCCATCTGCTCGAACCCGCGAATGACTCGATTCACGTGATCGATAACCTCGGGGTCCACGCCCGCGTTGTCAATCTCCCGCAGCCGCTTCGCCGCCTCGCGGCAAGTCGTTCCGACTGCCTTCGGACGGAACTCCTTGAACCAAACGTCGCCTTTTTCAGTGACAAACTGCTTGTTGACATCGATGCACTTGTTCCAGTACGCCTCGGTCTTCTTGCCCATCTCACCCGCCGGTGCTTTCTGGCCGGGATCAGCCGCCGAATTTGAGGGCGATTGGTTCCCTGATCCGGAATCATTGCAGCCCAGGGACGCGAGCACAATGAAGACGCAGAGAGGGTTCAAAGCACGCATGGCTTCCTCCGCATAAACAAAAACGAATTGCGATCTATCCGTCGAAGTAAGCGCAGACGGATAGATCGCGTGTTGAACTTTGTCGCGTCACAGTGGGCGAGTGCCCGCTACCCCAGATTGTAGCGGAGGCGAGTGCCCCTGTGCAACCTTTTCGGTGTTCCGGTGAAACGGATCATACCACCACGGACGGTCCACAGAAGCCATGACATCCTGCCAGCTCGGCTTGGAGATCTCTCCTTGCGGAATCATCGGTTGTCCGCACGATGGACACGTGGGAGAGGACTCGTCATCAGCTTGTGGCTCGAGTGGATCGAAGGGACTGAACTCACATGCGTCGTCCGATAGCGGCGCATCAGCCGCCTCCAGCAAGTGGCAACAACGCTCCACGTAGACGCCCCGGCGTGTGTTGCTCCACCCCCGAACAATCGAGTCTTCGTGAATCCCTTCGGCAGGATGTGAAGAGACCAGCGGCGCACGAACTCTTCCGTCGACAAGGTGACCGGAACCTGCTTCCGCTCGCCTCCCGTCTTTGTTCCGTAACTGCACTTTAGGCGATCTCTGAGTCGCCAAGTGGAGAAACTGGGATTGATTGAAATCGCGGCTCTCCCGATGCTTCTGTTTTCTTTGTCACATAAGGAAACACCGCAACAGGAGAGCCACGGATGGCCAAGCGTAAACGATCTCAGAAACGACCGCAACCCAAGCACAAGA
>WFWZ01000101.1 GCA_015490875.1 Planctomycetaceae bacterium | reverse complement strand
TCTCCGGAATGGAAGGCCGCCTCTTCGCACCACTGGGCATCGCCTACATCGTGTCAATCCTTTCTTCGCTCGTTGTCTCGCTGACGTTGACTCCCGTCCTTTCCTATTGGCTTCTTTCGCGAGCCAAGTTCATGAGCCACGAAAAGGACGGACCGCTACTGCGCTTTCTCAAGTGGCTCGCCGGAGGAGCGATTGCCTTCAGTATTCGCTTCTCACGCGCCATGCTGGTTGCTGCGTGCATCGCCGTCGCGATCGCGGCCTTTTTGCTGATGCAATTGGAGAGCGACTTCCTCCCGCGATTCAACGAAGGAGTCGCTCAAGTCAATATGTTCCTGCCTCCGGGCACGTCGCTGCGAAAGTCGAATGAGGTAGCCGAAACGGCGACAGAGAAGCTGCAGTCCATCCGAGGCGTGCAGGCATTCGCCCGACGCACCGGCCGAGCGGAACTCGACGAGCATGCGGAAGGTGTGAACGTCACGGAGATCATCGTCAGCTTTGACCCGAAAGCGAATCGAAAACGCGAAGTCGTACTCGAGGAAATTCGCAAAAAACTGGCCGACATCCCAGGAGCTCAATACACCCCCGATCAACCTCTGTCGCACTTGATTTCGCACATGCTCTCAGGCGTCAAGGCCCAAGTTGCCGTCAAGATCTACGGTGACGACCTTGGGAAACTGCGTGACATCGCTCAGCAGATGCTCGTCGAGATGAAGACCGTCGAAGGCGTTCGCGATGCCATCGTGGAACAGCAAAAGGAGATACCGCAGCTCCGGATCGAACTCGACCGCGAAAAGCTCAAAATGTTTGGCGTTACACCGGCTTATGTGAACGACTATATCCAAACAGCGATGAATGGCGAAGTTGTGTCGGAAGTCTTGTTGGGCCAGCGCACATTCGATCTGCTCGTGCGCATGAAAGAAGACTACCGCGAGAATCTTGACGCTCTGAAGAGATTGAGCATTGATTTGCCGGCAGGCGGCACCACGTCGCTTGATTCGCTCGCTAAGATTTACGAAGATAGCGGACCAAACCAAATCAACCGCGAGAATGTAAAGCGGCGCATTGTGGTGCAGTGCAATGTGGCAGGCCGAGGACTCGTCGATGTCGTTGAAGACATACAAGCGAAGCTGAACAAAATCAAATTGCCGGAAGGCTACTTCATCGAATACGGCGGTCAATTCAAAAGCCAGCAAAAGGCCAGTCTCGTCATTCGCGTCGCCTTCCTCGTTTCACTGCTCGGCGTCTTCCTCGTGCTTTACACTCTCTTCCGCTCCGCCAATTTCGCCCTGCAGGTGATGTCAGCGCTTCCGATGGCGTTCATCGGATCGGTCGCCATGTTGCTTTGGACCGGGCAGACGCTCACGATCGCCGCCATGGTTGGCTTTATTTCACTTGCCGGAATCGCCTCGCGGAACGGCATCCTCCTCCTAAACCACTACTTGCATCTCGTGCAGTACGAAGGCGAAACCTTCTCGAAAGAAATGATCATCCGAGCCGGACAGGAACGGCTCGCACCCGTCCTCATGACGGCGCTCACGTCGGGAATCGGGCTCGTCCCCCTCGCCCTCTCCGCCGGCGAACCCGGAAAAGAAATCCTCTATCCGGTTGCCACCGTCATCATTGGCGGACTGATCAGTAGCACGATCCTTGAGTTCTTTGTGCGACCGGCACTCTTCTGGCAGTTCGGAAGAAAGGCCGGAGAACGAATCGTCACGGCGAGTTGGACGGATGTCGAGCTGATCGAAGAAGGAGAGGAAGAGCCCAATGTGGGAGCCCAAACGGCGGCGCAGCAGCCTGCCGCATCGGCCGGACACTAGTCGCGACCCGCTACGATGTTTCTCTTGATGGCGCCGGCGACCGTGAGTCCGGCCGCCGGTGCTCTTCCATCGGCTTGCGGCAGATCGCGACCAACGCGTAACGCCACTTTTCCGGTATGAGCGGAAGGATACAGGCATCCATTCTCGCCAGCCATTCTCGCTGCCACTCGCGCCGACCGAGCGCTCCGAAAAAGCCAAAGGTCGTCTTCGCAAGCAACTCGAACCGATCGTGGTGCCCAATGAGCTCCTCCACGGTCCAATACTGCCACCCGTCACGTCCCGAAGCGAATCGATGGCGCAGCCAGCGATGCCACCACGTTGCCGCCAGATTCTCGGCAAAAAGGAGATGTCCTCCGGGCTTGAGAGCTCGAAACATGGCGTCAATCGCCTTGTCGGCCTCGGCTCGCCCCTTACCTCGCCCGATGCCACCCAGCACAGACTTGTAGCAGACGATGTCGAAGGCCTCGATAAACGGAATCGCTCGCGCATCGACCGCCAAATACGTTACACGGTCCGCCACGCCGTAATCTCGATGGAGCTCGACCGGCTGACGCTCGATCCGAGGCCATCCGCTACAGACAACCTGACAGCCGCGAGTGGCCAGCCACAACGTCAGACCGCCGTTGCGTCCACATCCAAGCTCCAGAGCGCGGCGGCCCGCCAAATCGATCGCAAGGTGTTCTTCCCAGAACGCCAGTGCGGTCGACCAGTTGCGGACGTCCCACCCGAGCGCGTCACGCACCAGCCTGCGGTCGAGTGACGACATTGGAGCCTTTCCCTGGCGCAGACGAATCGCCCGTCTCGGAGCTCTCTGACACCCATCAAACGACTACCGCGGTTTGGCCTTGCTCAAGCCGAAAGCAAACCCAACACGTTTCGCCGTCGACAAAGTGACTCCCTTCCACCAAATCGGCTCGCCGGCCCACTCGTCGCAACCGTTGCTTCTTTGAGCCCTTTACCACCACGGGATCGAACGGGGGTGGACCGGTAATGGCCAACGTGCAGTCCGGCGTCCCATAGGGAGTGTCCACGTGAACCGTGCGGGCCGCGTAACGAATTGTTGCCAACTCCTTCGCCGCATAGTATCGGCCAACCTCGCTCACTTTCATCCAGAGGAGCTCATCGGCGAAACGGCCTTCCAGCGACAGAATGACTCTTTGGAAAGCACGGAACCCTTTGCGCGTTCCATGAGAATAGAGTCCGGGCCAATGACAGAGCATCATGGCCGGTTCGCGCTTCTGAATGCGATCAACCATCTGCCCGGCCGTGGCGTCCCGGTTGCAATAGCGGTCAGGCTGAGGCTCTCGGTCGCCGTCCCAATTGCCGAACCAATCGCCGGTACCGGCCCATACGTTCATGACGGCTCGAGAAAGGTCCCGCCCGTTGTCCTTCGTGTTCTCCAGCCGCGGCACGGTCGACTCCTTCGGGCCCGCCACATATTTGAAATAATGAGGCAACTCCGTGCCGTAGACATCGCGTACAGCCTCTCCAACCGCGAGCGATAACTCCTGCTTGACTCGGTTGCCGAAACCACCCGGAGTAGTGATCCCCTCGCAAGGAAGGTCGCAGTTTTTCAAGATCCGTAGAGCGTACGCTAGATACGACGCCAGCTCGTCGACCGATTTCTTTTCTTGCGGGTACGAGTTCTCCATGGTGCCCGAATGGATCTCTTCCATGGGGCGGCCAGTCTTCAGGTCGATGACACGCGTATGCGTGATCATCTCCGGGTGAATGTCCCAGTTCGGTACCATCAGTTCGCGAACCAGCTTGAGGCTCGCCAGAAGCTCACGCCGTGACCAGCCCGGAAGGACCCGGTCGAGCCACCCTACGCATGCCGGATAGGGAACGATGCTGTATTTTCCCTTCACACCATGCTCGGCACACCACTCGCCGAACTCGCGAACAAATGCGTCGGGGATCTCCCGAGGCCACTGCTTCCAAGGCTTCTTGTAATTGGGGCGATTCGGCCAGGCAGTCGCGAACTGCGGCATGCAAAAGTGTCCCATGTTCACCAGGCAGGTCGAATCGTCGATGATGAAGCTGGCCGGAACGCGCCCTCGAGGTAGTTCGAAACGCGCTTCCGAAATACCTCTTCCTTCCTGGCCTGCCCACAGTGAAGTGATCGCCCCGCTGACGGAACTCAAGCCTAGCGACGTGGCCGACGCCTGCAGGAACTTCCGGCGATCCGGCAGAGCGTGCGTGGACCTTCTCTGCCGACACAAAGATCCCTGACGATTCCTCGAAACGTGGTCTTCACACGACATGGTGGTCATTTGCGACTCCTGGCACCGAAAGAACTAGTTGAGAGGTACTTGCCCGTTCACACGGAACGCCCACACGGCCGGCACTCCACGTTGGCTTGCCATCTGTGGGAATTGGTGTTGGCGAAGTAGGGGCCATTTTATATGCTCGTCGCCCACGACAGGATCCCCTTGCTGGTCTCCGAAGAAGGGCCGGAACCAAGCCTCTGCTCAGAGGAAACCCCATGTGTGGGATTGCGGTTACGACTGGAAACGTCCTGCCGCCTCCGAATCGCCGGCGGGCGCTCGAGCGGCTTCGCCATCGGGGCCCCGATGCGTGTGGCGACTGGCAGGATGGGGCCGCTCCGGTATGGCTCGGCCATTGTCGATTGGCCATCGTCGACCTCTCCGCCAAGGGAAACCAACCACTGGCCAACGAGGACGGCGGAATTCAGGTAGTTTGCAACGGTGAGATTTACAACTACGCCAACCTCCGATCCCGACTCGAAGGGTTAGGCCATACTTTTGCCTCCGATAGCGATTCGGAGATCCTGGTCCACGCCTACGAGGCGTGGGGCGACGACTGTGTGGATCAACTCGAGGGCATGTTTGCGTTCGCCCTCTGGGATGCTCGCAAGCAGCGCCTCCTGGCAGCTCGCGACCGAGTCGGGATGAAGCCCCTGTACTATCACGTCTCGCCGCAAGGGCAACTGGCCTTGGCATCGGAAGCAGGTAGCCTGGCCGCTCTGCTCCCGGCATGGCCGTCCCCTGACCCGGAGGCCCTCGCCTACGTCATGACGCTCGGCTACGTCCCAAGTCCATGGTCGATTTGGCAAGGCTGTCGCAAGCTCGAGCCTGGCCATCTACTCACCTGGCAGGCAGGAGACACTGTCCGTCTCCGCCGCTACTGGGCTCCTCCGACAGAAGTCGTTCCCGAGACCAACGCAGCGTACGACGAGCAGGAGGAGTGGGAGCAACTCCTTTCCCAGGTCATGCGTGAGCATCTCTTGGCGGATGTTCCCATCGGTCTTTTCTTGTCAGGCGGGATCGACTCGACCACCGTCGCCGTGGCCATGCGGGAATTCGGCTACCCCACGACCGCGCTCACGGTCACCTTTCCCTCTCAGCCCGACCGCTGTGAAGGAGACGTCGCACGGCAGGTAGCCGGCCACCTCGGTCTCGAACACATCTGCATTCCGCTCGAGATCACCGATGTGCACAGCCTTCTGGATTCGTCGATGCACCAGTGCGACGAACCGGCAGGATACAGTGCATGGCTGTCGATGTACTTGCTCTGCCAGGTGGCATCGCGTCACTTTAAGGTGATCATGGCCGGTGACGGAGGTGACGAGGTCTTCGCCGGTTATCGTTGGTATCACGATCTTTCTCCTGAGCGAATCGGTTTCCATCGCTGGGCTCGACGAGCCATTCGCAGCGCTGGCGGTGCGGCCACTTCCATTTCCGCCGGCCGCATCGCTTCCTCATTGTTTCGCCGCTCGGGGCTGCTCCATGGGCATGCATCGCGAGTCTACCCTCGTTTCCTTCCCGAGGAAGCCGAGGCGATTTTGCGCCCCATGGGAGTATCGTTCGGCGACGAGCAGATGCTGCTCCCGCTCCAACGACATTTTGTACCGTCTCTACCGACGCGGCGCGCACTGCAGCGCATCGACTTGATGACATTTTGTAGTGACGCCGTTCTCCCCAAAGTCGACCGCCTGAGCATGGCCTTCTCCATGGAAGTGCGCACGCCCCTGCTCGACCGGCGCATCGTCGAGTGGGGCCTCACCCGTCCCATGCTCCGAGAAGGCGCATTCCAAGGGAAAGACCTGCTTCGGCGGTACCTGCAACCCCGAGTACCGCGCGCCGTCCTCGAACACCGCAAACAAGGATTCAGCCTCCCTATTCTCAACCAGTTGGACTGGTCCGAAGCATTGGAAGAAATCGAGGCGAGTCCGTGGGTTCAAGAAGGCTATTGGTCACCTCGATGGCGCCGGTGTGTTCGCCCGGGAGTTCGGTATCGGGAAGCCCGGATTTGGAATCTGCTGTCCCTTGCCAAATGGGGCGAACACTGGTTGAGAGGGAAAGCGAGCGTTAACCACAGGACGATGCCATGAAAGTCGCAAAGACACGACAACCGTGGATTGCCGGTGCGTTGCTGGTCGTTATCTCGTTTGCCATCACCGGATGCCGGTCCTCCAGCTACGCCGAACGAGGCGCTGCCACAGGAGGCATCGTCGGTGGCCTGACCGGTGCCGCCTTGGCTCATGACTCGGGGCACGCCCCTGGTGCGGCTCTCGTGGGCGGCGCGATCGGCTCGGTCGTCGGAGCCGCCATGGGGGACAGCATTGATCAGGACGTCGCCCAGCGCGAAGCCATCGCGGCTCAGCAAGCGGCCGCCCAATACGCTCCCCGCCCGGTTTCCAGCGCCGACGTCGTCACGATGGTCCGTTCCGGGGTTGGTGAGGACGTCATCATCCAGCAAATCCAAACGCACGGGCTCCAATCACCCCTCTCCGCTAGCGACATCGTCGCGCTTCACGAACAAGGTGTCAGCGACCGGATCCTCAATGCGATGCAGCAAGCCCAGATTCCACCGGTCGCAGCCGTCCCTCCACCCAATCCCGGGCCTCCCCCAGTCGTCGTTCATGAACACGTTCCCGTGCCCATGTATTGGCCTCCGCCCTACTACCATCACTACCACCGCCCACGTCGCCACGTGCGTTGGGGATTCTCGGTCTACCACTGAAAGCGAGACCGTTTGCCGACTAGGCGTAGGGCTGAGAGAGAGGCTTGATAACGATCTCGGGCACGTGGGCTCGAGGCGGCAAGTCGGCAATGGTCAGCACGAGCGGCGCCAAATCTTCCGGCTGGAGGATTCTCGCTCGATGTTCGGCATCGACGGCTTGAGGACGTTGCTCCAAAATCGGCGTGTCGACTTCTCCAGGATAGACATTCGTCACGCGGATGCCATGCTCGGCTTCCTCATTGGCCACGCAGATCCCAAGGCCCGTCATCGCGAATTTCGAAGCGTCATACGCCACACCGCCCAACGGAGTCGCTCGCTTTCCCGACACTGACGAGATATTCACGATCAGGCCGCTCCCTCGCTGACGCATCGATGGCAGTACTCGCTGCATGCAATAGAAGGCTCCCGACGCATTGATCGCAAGGATCTGGTCCCAGTCCTCCGCCGTCGTGTCCGCCATCATCCGGTTCGGGACATTGATGCCCGCCGCATTAACCAAGATGTCGACCTCACCTAGCTCCCCTTCCACCGCTGTGAAGAACGCATCCACCGACGCACGATCGGCCACGTCCAAGCGGTGCGGGAAGAACTGAGAAGCAGACGGGCTGCCCTCAATGGCTGCTCGCAATCGCTCCTCGCGACGGCCGCCGATCGCCACACGGTCCCCGCGCAACGCAAACGCCTCGGCAACGGCCCAACCGATTCCACTGCCGCCCCCGGTGACCGCCACGACGCGAGCTCGACTCTGCTGACTCGGCATCCTTTCCTCCTCCTTGCCACGCGACTCTCAAGAGGCTGCCACAAGACTTCCGGCCGCAAGCAACACACTCGGAAAAGAGAACTGCACCGGTAGTAGGTTCTGGTCGACGCGCTACATCAGTTCCCAAACGGATCGCTGCCGAAGGGATCGTCCTTTTCCGGCTTGCTGGGAGCCGGTTTGGGAGCCGGATCGCTGCCGAATGGATCACCGGCCGCGGGAGCCGCGGGTTGGCCGGCTGCTGGCGCTTCCGCATTGCCACCGGCCGCCGGATGACTCACCGGGATGGCTGTCAACAATTTCTTGGATCCCTCGGGAGCCGGCTTCCCCGAAGCAAAAAGCGTCCCTGTGGCGAACGGGTCCGACGGGAGAGAAGCCAGCTTGATCTCCTTCAAGATCTTTTCCGCTGCCGGCAGGGGCCGGGGTGGGTACAAGACGAGCTGCTTGGCGCGCCGAAGCGCTTCGTATCGAGCCGCCTTGCGAGCCGCCTCCTCTTTGCGGTAACGCTCTCGAGCCTCTTCGCGCGCCGCTTCGATCCGCATCCGCACTTTGCCTTGGATCCGTTCCAGCACATCATTGAGCGAATAGGGGAGGGGTGGGCCGAAGACCTCCCGTTCGGCCCCGGCACGAAAGTCAGCCTCCGCCTTCTCCTTCTCTCCCAGCGCCCAATAGGCGGCACCTCGGAAAAAATAGGCTCGCGGATCCTGATCCGACTTCTCGATCACTCGCGTCAACGCCGTCACCGCCGCCTCGTAGTCACCGGCGAACAAGGCATGGACGCCATCCGCGTACTGTTGAGCGATCGCCGTGTCCTGTGCCGCCAAGGAGGTTGCCCCCAGCAGCAAGCCGATCCAAGCTAGTATGGTCGCATGAGCACCGCGGTACATGCGCACGACTCCCCTGTCGAGTAGACCTACCATCCGAAACACTTATCCTAATCGGCTCAAAACGAAATGGCAAACGGTTTCCTCCGTCCGAGGGGGAGGGGAGGGCACATCTCACCGGCCGGCCGATACCGATCTTACTGCGGCAGGAGGGAAAGAACCGAACGACTGGGGCGAGGGATGACGTGAGCGGCGATGAGGGTCCCGAGTTGGGCCGCCCGGACTTTCCCCGCATCGACGGCCGCCGTAACGGCCGCCACATCGCCTCGAATCACGACCGTCACATAACCTCCTCCCAGCTTCTCCTTGCCGACAACCTCGACTTGTGCCGCCTTGCAAGCAGTGTCGACCGCATCGAACACCGCCGTGAATCCCTGCGTCTCGATGAATCCCAGAGCTTCTTCTGCCTGACCCATGTCTGTCCCAACCTCCTCGGCCGGAAGAGTTACCACTGCTTGCTGGATGAGCGGATTATACTCGGCCGGACTCTCGATCGCCTCCCTCGCCTGACTCTCGGGACTCGCCAACACGTCGACCGTCGGGCGGCCTCCCATCTGCCTCGCAACACGCCGCCCCGCTTCCACGGCCGTCGCCACCGACTCGAGTTCCCCTTCGATCTTGATGACGACCCCAAGGAAATCGTTCAACTCCGCCTGAAGGACCTCGATCGAAGCGGACTTCTCCATGACGTCCAAAGCCACCATGGCCGGTGTCCACCCAGTCGTTTCCAAGAGTCCAATGGCCACGGTTGCCGTACCCTGTTTCCAAGCCGCTTTCCCAAGCCTACAATCGGGCTTCGCGTACTCGAGTTTCCATCGCTTCGCGGAGCTTTCTTGGGATGTTCGAATCGATCCAGCCGGCACCTCCCGATGCCATTTTGGGCCTAAACGAAAGTTTCCAAAAGGACCCTCGGGCCGAAAAGGTCAATCTCACGGTCGGCGTCTACAAGGACGAATCGGGAACGACGCCGATTCTGGACGCCGTGAAAGAAGCCGAACGACGGCTCATCGAAACCGAAACGACGAAGTCGTACCTCTCGATGGGCGGAGATCCCGACTTCAACCGACGCGTGCGAGCCCTGTTGCTTGGCGAAGACGCTGCGGCGATCACCGAAGGCCGCGCCGTAACGATCCAAACTCCCGGCGGCACGGCTGGCTTGCGAGTGGCGGCCGACTTCCTCGTGCGCAACGGCGTTTCCCGACGCATCTGGTGCAGCCGGCCGACGTGGGCCAATCACCACAATGTCTTCCGTTCCGCCGGCCTCGACACCGACCATTACGCCTACCTCGACGATTCCGGAACGCGACTCGATGGCGCCGCCATGCTCGAATCACTCCGCCAAATCCCCCCCGGCGACGTCGTCTGCCTCCACGGATGTTGTCACAACCCCACCGGCGTCGACCCAACTGCCGAGGAGTGGACCGAAATCATTGAAGTGGCTCGCGAGCGCCGTTGGTTGCCGCTGATCGACTTGGCGTACCAAGGATTCGGAGAGGGACTCGATGCCGACGCCCAGGCCGTTCGACGTTGCGTCAACGCGGGACTCGAAGTCCTCGTCGCCCACTCCTACTCCAAGAACTTCGGCCTCTATGCCGAGCGCACCGGCGCCGTGACCGCCGTCACAGCCAGTGCCGACCAGGCGTCCGCCGTGGAAAGCCAACTCAAGGCAGCCGTCCGCTCGAACTATTCGAATCCGCCCAAGCACGGTGCTGCCATCGTCGCCACGATCCTCGCCGATGATTCCCTCCGCCAACAGTGGCTCGGCGAACTCGCGGCGATGCGCGACCGGATCCGCGACCTGCGCTCACAACTGGTGGCTGGACTCACGAGCCGACTCCCCGATCGCGATTTCCACTTCATCGAAGCCCAAAAGGGGATGTTTTCGTTCTCGGGACTCACGCCCCTGCAAGTCGACCGACTCAAAACAGAGCACGCCGTCTACATCGTCCGCAGTGGACGCATCAACATTGCCGGACTCAACGCATCGAATCTCGACCGTGTCTGCGACGCGATCGCTGCCGTCTTGAAGTGATGCGGCGACGGACGATCAGAGTGTCACGGCTTTGTCACAGTCAGCCACAGCCGGTCGGCTGGAGAGAACAGCGGAGCACCAGTCCAGCGAGCCCGCGCGATGACGCGGTCCCGCTCGTCGATCGCGTCGATCGCAAACGGAAAGCCCCCGGCCGTGTCCTCGGGAACTCGTATTTCCAATACGGTCTTCCCTCCTTTTTCCTTGATCGGCTCGACCGGCCCAACAGAGAACCGCTCGGGAAGACCCGCGACTCGAAAACGGAAAGGAACCGGAGTTCCACTCTCCCATTTCCATTCCGTCTCTAACCGAACCGTCTGGCCCGACTTGGCCTCCCAACTCAGCTTGTCGATCTCGACAGTCAAGTTGGCAACAACGCGCCGCGCGGACAGCCAGTACCGCCAGCGGAGTCCATGCCCCGAGAAGCGATCTCGCACCTGCACGCGGTAAGCTCCTTTCGCCGGTGCCTTCCACCGCAATCGCACATCGATGGCGTCTCGAGCCAGGTCGTCGAATTGAGCCACACGTTCGCCGGCCGCGTCGACGATCTCTAGCCACGGGTCGGCTCGATAGCCCAATCGATCCGACCAGATCTCCCACTCCCACGTCTCCCCAGCTTCACTCTCGAAGCGATACGTGTCGACTTCACCCGCTTCCTCGAACGCCCCGGAAACCCAGCACCTTCCCGTTCCCTCGGGCAATCGCAGCAATGCTTGCCCACTGGCCACCTGGTGCTCGGAAGCCATCACGTCTCCCTGAGACAGCAAGGGGAGCGGGGCCTCCCCGAGCAAACGCCGATGTCCTATCCAGCGCCAGGCCGCAACCGCCCCGCGGACGTTCGGTGAGCGATCGAGCGAAAGACGGACCGGCGTCTTGAGGCTCCACCCCGTCGCCTGGAGCGTGAATGGCCCGTCTCCAGACATCGCCTCCGTCGGCGCTGTCCACCCGTCGATCACGCCGCCGGTCGACACCGTCAGTGTGTATCGGCACGCGCTGCTTCCTGTGAACGCGATACTCGAGTTGGGCTGGCTTGGAAAAGCAAAAAGACGCAAGAAGTAGTCCCCGTCGGCCGTTGCCTTGAAAACAATCGTCGGATCGAGTCCCCGATCGTCGTGGTTTTGCCAGAGGACGAAACCGCGCGCATCACATAGTTGCAGCACGCTATCGATAGGAGACCCGAGCAGGTGATGCGCGGCGACTCGAGCCACCAACGTGTCTCCCTTGTTCAAATGCACTCGAAAAACATCAACATCACCCCTCTTGCCAAGTCGGCCGTCGACGATCGCAGGAAGCGAACAGGCATGTGCCTGCGATGGCCGATCGTTGGGTTCTTTCTCGACCTCCCGCGGCTTAGCGCTGATGAGTAAAGGCTGCCATGCAGAGACGCCCTGCGCATCATACAAGCGGAACCACGCGAGCTGCGGGGGAACGTCGGCAGGCACTCGGACTTCGAGGACTCCTTTCTTGTCGGTCACCTTCCACTCGAGCTTCTCGACCGTCGATTCGACCTCGACCGGCCAGCGACTGGGCGACTCGATGTGCAGCTCGGACGTTTTCCCAGCCTCTACCCCGGCCGGAAACACGGTTGCGATCTTCAGTTCCTCCGCCCTCGCGATGACAGCGTCCTCAAGGAGAAAGGCTGCCAATAGTGCGACAATGAGTGTCTGAACGTGGACACTTCTGAGAGCACTCGCGATCATGGGAGGCCTATCCGAGTTCGGCGATGGGAGTGGGATCGCTCACAAGCATCGTCGGTCGGCCTTCGGGCGTATAGAGAATCTGGCCCGGATCGATGCCCAATTTGTGATAGACGGTCGCCACGAAGTTTTCCGGTGACAGTACTCGCTCGACCGCCGAGTACCCTTGCCGATCGGTTGCCCCGACGACTTGCCCTCCCGGTGTGCCGCCCCCGGCAAAGAGGATCGACATGGCGTTCGACCAGTGATCGCGGCCCCCTCGGCTGTTCACCTTCGGCGTCCGACCGAACTCGCCCAAGGCAATGACCATCGTCCGCTCGAGCAACCCTCGCTCGTGCAAGTCGGCAATCAGAGCGGCGACCGCTGTTTCAAAGACGGGCAGACGTTTCTTCAACGCGCTGAAGATCGTACTGTGGTGGTCCCATCCACCCTCGTACAACGTGACGAACGGGACGCCCGCTTCCACCAGCCTCCGCGCCAAGAGGGCTCGCTGTCCGAATGACGTGCGCCCGTAACGCTCGCGCACCGAGTCAGGTTCTTGGCCGATATCGAACGCCTTCTGTGCTTGCGGCGAAGAGACTAATTCGTAGGCCTGTTCATAGAACTCGTCCATCGTATCGACCGGATCCGCTGCCGCCTCGTCGTTCAGTCGCGGCAACGTATCCACCAACCGTCGAAGCTCGCGCCGCCGGCTGTAGCGATCCTCCGCCACCCCCCGTGGAATTGTGACGTCACGAACCCGGAAATCGGGACGGTTGGGATCGTTGTTCACAATGAACGGGGCATACCGAGCGCCCAGGAAATTGGGACCGCCCGAACGGGACATCTGCGGCATCGAAAAGTAAGGTGGCAGTCCTCGTGGGGCTCCCAACATCTTCGCGACGGTCGATCCCATGCTCGGATGGAAACTGACGAACGCCCCGCAGCCGACGGGAATCCGAGGCGGCGCTCCGGTCATCATGTAGTGATTCCCCGCACCATGATTCCCCTGGTTATGGCGCACCGACCGGATCACGGTGAACTTGTCGCTGCATGCCGCCAGCTTGGGGAGGTACTCGGAAAAGTAAACTCCCGGCGTGCGCGTCGCCACCGTCCCGAAGTCGCCGCGAATCTCCGGCGGTGCCTCGGGCTTCGGGTCGAACGTCTCGTAGTGGGACGGACCTCCGTCCATCCAGATCAAAATGCACGCGTCGGCCGCGCGCCGCCGGCGGTTCTTTCCCTCGGCCACGCATCGCAAGGCGCTGACCAGCGAGCCTCCCAACCAGCCTCCGAGCCCGAGTTGCAACGTGTTGCGCCGGCTCAACCGAGTTCTGTGCTGCCTAGTCCTGGTCATGAGCGTTCAATCCTTGAATAGGAATTCTGGAGTGTTCAACAGCGCCCAAAGCAGGTCTTGGGCCACCGGAGTCCACTGAGACCGTTCGGCGGGAAAGCGGCCAACGAGTGCCGCTACTTCCTTCTCTTCGGGGAAGCGCGCATAGCACGCCAGGTAAAGTTCCTCGATAATCGACTCTGGCGTCGGATAGTGATCGCGGTCGGCGATCATCCTGGCGATGCGTCCTTTGGGATCGGCGATTTTTCCTTGCAGATGGTCGGCGTTCATCAAGTGGAGAGCCTGTGTCACCGTCGTGTCGGGCAGACGCTCGCAGGGAGGATCCTGATTCGGGTCCGGGCGTCCGAAGGTGTCGAGAAAGACCGAGGGAATGCGGTGCGTCCACAGTTCGTGCGGGCGACTTCCCAACGGCATCGCCGAGAATCGATCCTCCGTTTCCGTCACGTCATCGATGGCCTGCAGAAGAACTTCCGCTCGCAGACGCCTCCGGTAATGCCGACTGTAGTTGCGGTGGTCGATCCCATTTCCAGCGCGGACGGACGACGAAAGCTGATAGGCCTGTGATGCTGTGATCCTTCGTAGCAGGTGCTTGAAGTCGTAACCGTGTGCCACGAAATCAGCCGCCAGTGCCTCGAGCAGCTCCGGATTGCTCGGCGGATTGGTCGTGCGCAAGTCGTCGACCGGCTCGACCAGGCCCACACCCATCAACTCCGCCCAAACCCGATTGACCGCCACCTGCGCAAAGAACGGATTCTCCGGAGACGTGATCCAAGCCGCCAACTGCTGGCGCAGCGGCAGGCCGCTCGCTTCGGGAGGCACCTGTCCGAACAACGGGCGAGGCTCAAGGATCTCTCCTGTCACCGGATGACGCACCTGAGTCACCGTCTTGTCTTCGTCATAGACAAATTCTTCGCTTCCGGAAATGGGAGGCGAAAGGCCGGTTCCCTTGTTCTTAACCTGGCTGAAGAAAGCGGCGAACGAGTAGTAATCTCGTTGACTCCAACGTTCAAACGGATGGTGATGGCACTTGGCGCATTCCAATCGGATTCCCAGGAAAAGCTGGCTCACAATCGCCGTGCGCTCCTCCGGAGAACGCCGATCGCGAAAGAGCGTCACGGCACCGTGGTGCCACGTACTCCCCTGAGCCGTCAGGAGCTCGCGCACCATGGCATCGTACGGCCGGTTCTCCCGGAACTGCCGGCGAATCCACTCGTCGAACGTGTAGACCGCTTTGATGCCGACGCGATACGGATTGGGCCGGAGCAGATCGACCCAATGGTTTGCCCAGTGGTCGGCGTATTCGGGGCGCTCGAGCAATCGGTCGACCAGCCTCGCCCGCTTGTCCGGCGAGCTGTCTTCGAGGTAATCCCTTGCTTCGTCCGGTGTGGGAAGTCTGCCGATCAGGTCGAGGTAGACGCGGCGCAGATAAGTCGACTCGTCACATGACGCCGAGGGGATGATGCGCAGCATCTGTAGCTTGCGCCCGATGTGCTGATCGATGAAGTTGGCAACGGGCAAGCTAGCCGCCGTCTCGCGATCCTCTCGAGCAGTCAGCGGGATGGCGACGTCGGTCGTTGCCAGTTCGGTCAGGTACCGAGCCATGATGGTTGCCTCGCCCGGCAGCTTACCGACCTGCAACCTTCCCGGCTCACTCCCCTCCACCACTCGCACCAATGTGGGTTCATTCGAAGAGAACGTGGTCCACCGAGTCACATCTCGACGCGATCCATCGGAATAGTGAGCGGTGACCGTCAATTGCACGGCCATACCGGGCTGGGCGACGACGCGGCGGGGTTTCAGGTCAATGCCCGTCAGTTGAGGCTCGCCGGCGACGCGGCGGGGGGCTCCCGCGGCAATCCATTCCAACAGCATCCGATAATCGTCCTCGTCGGGATGCAGACGGACACCACCTCCATGAGGCACTTCGCCGGTAGCTTTACGCAGCAAGAGGCTGCTTGCCGGAGCCGCGAAGAAGACGCGCCGCCCACGTGCTCCTCCCACAATCGCCGCATGGTCGAAGTCCGAGTCATATCCGAAGAGCGAGAGTTTGAATCCGTTCTGGCCTCGGGCCTTCCCGTGACACGGCCCGGCGTTGCAACCTCGAGCCGTCAGGACGGGCAGCACATCCAGTTCGAAACTGGGGACTGAGCTTCGGATCGCTTCACGGCCGCTCTTTCCCTCCACTTTCGCGCCATCCGTATCGTTGGCCCTAGCAGGAGATGACAAGACCAAGGACCAGGCCGGCAGGAGCCCCAAGGCAAACACAAAGTGAAACGCGGTAGGAAAGAGGGCCGTTCGCCGGAGCCATGGCCGGCAACGACTTCGCCTATCTGGGAGGGGGGAGGCGGTCATGACGCAATATTGGAGGGATCGTAAAGGGGAGGGTGGTTTCCGCCTCGACCGAAAGGCATAGGGGCCGGTCGGGCCGAGCTCCTAGTATAGCAAAATCCGTCGGATCCAGGGGATTCCATCCAGGAAGACAATTGGCCGAGTCGGTCACGGGACACGCGCCCCCAAGCAGCAGTCTATCCCGGCTTTCGAATGTGGTTACAATGACCCGATGCGGATGGTGGGCCGTTTCGTGCCCGACATCCCTCCCTCCCGGTCTACTTCCCCGCCGAAGGCCACGCTGCGCCGATCCGGACGGATCGCTGCCCCGCCAACACGTGAGGAAAACGTAATGAGCCCGTCGTTCTCTAAAAGCCAGGTTCTCTTTGAAGAAGCCCGCCGCTGGATCCCAGGTGGGGTCAACAGTCCCGCGCGGGCTTTCGGGGCCGTCGGTGGGACGCCCTTGTTCATTGAGCGAGCGGAAGGAGCATGGCTGACCGATGTCGACGGCAATCGCTATATCGACTACGTCGGCTCGTGGGGCCCCATGATCCTGGGACATGCTCATCCGGAAGTACTGGCCGCCATCGACGCGGCGATGCGCCGGGGCACCAGCTTCGGAGCTCCGACCGAAGCCGAAACCAAGCTGGCTCGCTTGATTGCCGAAATCGTGCCATCCGTCGAAAAAGTGCGCCTGGTCAACTCGGGAACCGAGGCGACGATGAGTGCCATTCGACTCGCACGAGGCATCACGGGGCGGGACAAGATCGTCAAGTTCGCTGGAAACTATCACGGGCACGTCGATAGCCTGTTGGTGGCTGCGGGGAGTTCGGCCGCCACACTTGCCGTTCCCAATTCGCCCGGCGTCACCGAGGGGACGGCTCGAGACACCATCGTCTTGCCCTACAACGACGAGGCGGCCGTCGCGGCCGCCTTCGAAACCTTTGGCGATCAAATTGCGGCGGTCATCGTCGAACCGGTGGTCGGTAACATGGGATGCGTGCCGCCCGAGCCGGGTTTTTTGCCGGCGCTACGGCGCATCACGCAGCAGTCGGGAGCCCTCCTCATCTTCGACGAAGTGATGACCGGTTTCCGCGTGGCTCTCGGTGGAGCTCAGGAACGCTTCCAGGTTTTACCTGACCTGACGACGCTAGGAAAGATCGTCGGAGGGGGTCTCCCGATCGGCGCGTATGGTGGCCGAGCCGAGTGGATGGACCATGTACTGCCGGCAGGCAACGTCTTTCAGGCGGGGACACTCAGCGGCAATCCATTGGCGACAGCAGCCGGCCTGACGACACTCTCGCTGCTGCAAAAGACCGATCCCTATCCGCGACTCGAGGAACTTTCCGATCGACTTGCTCGAGGACTCGACGAGGCTGCTTCTGCCGCAGGACTTCCGCATGTTGTGCAACGCGTCGGTAGTATGTTGACTCTCTTTTTCCACGACGGCCCAGTCGGGAACTGGGAAGACGCCGAGTCGGCCGATACACGGCGATTCGCAAGATTCTTCTGGGAAATGATCGAGCGAGGCGTCTATCTTCCGTGCAGTCAGTACGAAGCGATGTTCGTTTCGGCCGCTCATGATGAATCACTGATTGATCGAACGGTCGAAGTGGCGCAGCAAGCGTGCGAGGTCGTCGCTTCTCTGTGACGCTATTGTGTCTCTTTTTCTCGGAAAGCGTTCTGACATTCCACGATGGCAAGGCATGAACAAGACCGGGAAGACTTGATTCGCGAGGCGACACGTCTGGTGCCTCGAGCCGAATGGCACGTACCCGGTGAGGAGGCACCGGTCGTGCTTGGAATCCGATCGCCGGGCGCCTTGTCTGTTTTCTTCGGGCCCGATCCTGTTTTCCATTTCAACAGCCATGGCGAGCTCCGGAGAGGATTTGTCCGAGGGGCGTTGTGGAAAGCAGACCGAGGCCGGTTGGTCGTCATGCGGCGCCGGCGCACTTCCGAGTCGGTGGCTCTGCAGGCACGGGATGTAGTCGCCGAAGAAGAGACGATGCTACTGAGGGAAGCGCAAGAGCGACTCGCGCGGTTGCAAGAGGCGCTCGCGAGCGGTCAGGCAACGTGGGTTCGTGGCGTGGGCGAGGACGCGGGGTCGGCCGAGTTTTGGCTGGGCTGCCTTGCCACCATCGAATCACCCTGGCAGCTCGCCCAACGCCCTCACGTCGTCTGACTCGTGAAGCGATTTGGATCGCTGCGTACTCCACTGAGCGACGCTGGGAGGCAACCCGGCTCGCTCTTGCCGGATGATTTCCAGGATCTCCTCGCGAGCTTCGAAATAGGCGTCGACGATCTGGCCGTCCCACTGCGTGTAACGCCCGCCTCGGAAGATCTCCTCGACGCGTTCGAGCGGCATGCCCTTGCGGTAGGGCCGGTCGCTGGTCATCGCGTCGAAAGAATCGGCGACGGCGATGATACGCGCAATCAATGGAATCTCTTCGCCCGCCAGTCCATCCGGATAGCCTCGCCCGTTCCACTGTTCGTGGTGATGGAGAACGCCCGGGATGATTTCCGAGAACTGTTCGATATCGGCGAGGATCTTGGCGCCAAGCCGCGGGTGACGCTTGATGTGCTCGAATTCCTCGTCCGTCAAACGCCCCTCCTTTCGAAGCACCGAATCGTCTACGCCGATCTTGCCGACATCGTGCAACAGTCCGCTGAGATAGATGGTGGCACAAAAATCCTCGGGCAGCTCGAGTTGGCGAGCGAGACGGACCGAGATTCTGGCGACGCGGTCACTATGACCGCAGGTATACGGGTCCTTGGCATCGATGGCGGAAACCATCGCCTTCACCACGTTCTCGAGCAAATTGGCTTGCTTGCCGTAGAGACGACAGTTGCCCGCGTGAACTCCCAGGATCGAAGCCACAGACGCTGCCAGCGAAGCCTCGATCGTACCAAATTCGCCTCCGTCGACGTGGCCCATCAACGCCAGGTGTCCGAAGACGACATCGTTCTCCACGATGGGGACGGCAACGAGCTGGCCGATTCCAGGCGGGAGACGCTGTTGAGACTCGAACTGGTTGTTCTCGTTGACCACCAGTGGCCGAGTCGAACCGTCCAACGTAAGACTCTCAAAGAAACCTCGAAGCTCATCTTCTTCGAGTGCTGCTTCGCCGCTGATCATCGACCAGCGGACCTCGCGGCGACTCAACGCGGCATCGTCATCGAGGTTGAACAATTCGATGGCGACTGACTCGACCGCAAGGCAATCGCGGATCCAATCGACGGCCAGCTTCGCAAGATGCTGAGGCTCATTCGAGACGCGCAGGTTGCGCGCTAGGGTATGCAAGAGAGAGATCTCTTCATAAGTGCGAGTACATTCAGCCGACACGGCTTCCAGTTCTCGCTGGACGGAGTCGTGCCGAGTGTGGGTTTCCCACTGGATTTGCAGGAGCCTCAATGTTCGCAGCGCGGCTTCGGGAGTCCATACGCCTGGAAACTCTCCCAACTCTCCTTTTTCGATTTCGACGACGAGAGCCGTGTCGTTGGTCGGAGGTTCACTGGCGAAGCGAGCTGCCAGGAGGACGAAGTTGTCCGTCTCTTCGATAACGTGGGGCCGCGGCCCGAGAGCCGCGAGGCGGGAGATGACGAGTTCGTGCCACCGAGGCGCCGGCAAGGGTCCGGCCAAGCATGGCTCGCGCCCTTCCTCCAGCACCCAACCCCACACGCGATCCTCAAACAGTTCGCGCGCTCGGGACCGCAGGTCGGCCGGCGGCTGTGCCAAGGAAAGGCCACCCGTCGTACGGGAGGCAATCGTCGTCGGCGACGGGGTGCCGGTCATGGGAACTCTGCTGCAGTACACCTCGGAGTTGCTCTGGCTCAAGCGTCAGACCGCTCGTCAGTGCAACCCTAGGTCATGCAAAGTCTGCGAGCAAACTGCTCGTTGCTCAGTCCCCTCGCACGCAGGGATGCGGTGGCCCTACAGTCGACGGTTCCCCTTTAACCCGACCTCCGCCCAGCACCGGTGCGGTGCTCCCGTGGTCCCTCAACGCCGGCGCGCCGCACCGGTGGCGGCTCGACGCGGACTTGGGATCTGAAGGCTGCCCGCCAAATAGTTCTCGATGCGGGCCTGCTCTTTGAGTTGATTGAAGCGAGCCGCCATGGCCCGGCGCAGCTTCTGCTCTCGGAGGCTCGACTCGAGCTCCCGTCGCACCGTCTCGTCCATCTTCTCAATGACCGGCTTGGTGCGACCGAGGCAACGCAGGATTACGAACTCGTCCCCTGTCGCAATGATGCCCGACATTTCGCCCGGCTTCAGTGAAAATGCTTCCTTCTCGATCATCGGACGCCCACCATATTTTCGGATCGGCGGGATCTGGCCCATGTTCGAGCGCGAAACGGGGTCGATCGAATACTGCCTCGCCAGCTCGCCGAACCACTGATCGGTGGGGTTGCTTCGAGCCAGCTCCCAGACGCGTTGCGCGGTACGTTGGCTTCCAAGTACGATGGCAAGTGCTTCGACGCGAGGCCCATAGTTGGCTTCGAACGCACGCTGCAGGTCCTTCTCCGTGACCTCGATCTTGCTGGGAACGAGTTTCTTCAGCGCTACCGTCGGCCATACCACATCGTAGACATACAGGTCGATCGAGGCTCCATCTTCTTCTTGGACCTTCTTGAGCCAGGCCGCAACGTCAGGTTGACCGTCTTTGGTCAGGAACCCGAAGCTGGCAGCCGCACGGGCGATCTCGGCGTCGATGTCCGATTGCTCCACCTTGCGCCCCGCTTTGCGAAGCGCCTGCTGCAACAACCGCCGGTGGATCTCTCCCGATAGGACCTCATTTCCGTGTCGTACCATACACTCTTCGGCCAACACGGAAATCGGTATCGGCTGACCATTGATCGTCGCCGCCACCCCCGGCATCTGCTGTCGCAACTTGGGATCGTTGTAGACATTGACGACTTTGGCCTGATCCTGAAGCTTCCGGAAAAGTTGGGACGCTACCGTTCGCAACTTGTTGTCGCGAATCTGATCCGCCAGGCGTTGTTCGGCGTCCTTGCGGTAACGTTCATCAATATACGTCGGCGGAATGTGCCGCTCGCATTGGAGAATGATGTAGCGGTCATCGACCTGGATGATGTCCGATACTTCTCCTTCTTCCAAACGGAAAGCCGCAGCCTCGAGTTGCGGCACCCCCATGTGCCGGCGAATGGGAGGAACGACGCCCATCAGAGGAGCACTGGAGTCCTCGGAATACTCCTTCGCCAAGCGTCCGAACTGCTTCGGATCCGCTTTCGCCTTCTGAAGAACTTCCTCGGCTTTCTTCCGGGACGAGACAGCAATCAGCCGGACACGCACTTTAGGGCCGAATTCCGACTCGAACGCCTGCCGGATCTCCTGCGGAGACACTTCGATTTCCGTGGCCGCAAGTTTCTGCAGCGCCAAAGTCGGCCAGATGATTTCGCGCCGATATTTTTCCGGCGGAATATCGCGTTCCTTCTTCAACATGGTCAGCCAGCGGTCGGGCGACATTCCGAATTTGTGAGCCACGCGAGCGATCTCGTCCTCGACTTCGGAGTCGGTCACGGTGATCCCCTTGCGACGACATTCCTGCAGGATCAACTGCTTGTTGATCATCGCCTCAAGGACTTCTTCGCCATATCGCCACAGACAGGCCTTGGCCAGTTCTTCTTTCGTGATCTTCTCGCCGTTCACGACTGCGACGACATCTGGGATGACGTGCTCGCGATTCTCGTTCTGGCCAGCGCCTTGAGACCGTGTCGCGCGGCCTTGGGCGGCAGGACGCGCTGCGCTAGCGGAATGCGCCGTTGCGGCTCCGCGCCGCGGCGGTTGAGCGTCAACCTGGTCGACATCCGTAAACCAGTGCACGGCGCCAACGACCGTGCTCGCGGCCAGAACGACCGCACCGATCGAGAGCCAACGTCGCCGAGTCCCTGCCTTGGGCTGTTTCGAGGCATCCTTGCGCGTCATGGGGTGACTCCACCTTGTCCCTGGAAAACAATCCTTCCTTTCCGGCCAAGTACCCGGCTCCTCCCGCCGGGCAGCTCGCGCACTCCGAGCGGCCGTTGGAGGCTGGGAAGATAGGAAATCTACCTCGGCGGCGTCAAGAGCATTTTGCGACGATGGACCCGACCACCCGACCCCGGCCCCAGGTGCAGAAAGTCCCAACACGACGCCGTTGGGTGGTCACGCCCATTCGAGTCATTGTCTGTCAGCTCATCTTTGCGTCTTAGCGTCTTGGCGCGCAACCCTCTGTCCCCGGCATCTCCGCGCGCCACCACCGGTAATCAAGGCCGTAGCACCTCTTGCAGTGCACGGCGGAGGCGGGCTTCCGAACCGGGAGCCACCCAGAGCCACTTGTCCCGAAAGCCGTCTCGAAAGTCGGCGTCGGTCGGAATGTAACCGGGCCAGCACTCGCCGTAGCCGATCGTCATCACCGTCGCGTCCCGACGCATCGATTGCGCCATCTTCTGATAGGCGACAAATGCCTCGCCAGGAAGCAACACGATCTTCGCCTCCCCCAAGTCGATCGCCGGGACGTCGATCGGACGACCGGCCGCGACGCGGCGACGACTGGCCAGCCCCATGGCAGCCAGGATTCTCGCTTCGACCGATGCCTTGGTGTCCTCCAATCGCGATCGCAACGCCTGTTCCGTCAGGGACGGACTGGGATGAAACTCAAGTTCCAAGTGGGCCAATCGAAAGACCGCTCCTTTCAGAGGCGCCCGGCGGGTGGTCTTCCACGCGGCTTCCATGCCGGCAAGCAGCCGGTTCGCCAAGGCTTCTCGGTCCTCGGGAGTTCTCCGATTGTACTTCCCCGCGGTCACATCGCCGCTGCACCCGGTGACATAAATCTGAAACACGTCCGGGTGCTTTTGCTGCATCCGATGCCGTGCGATCCCGACAAAGTCCCAACTCACTTCCCCCTGTCCGTAGTAGCTCATCGGATGAGTCGCATAGCAGGACAACGCAACGACCGGCCGGTCGCCGTCCCAGAAACTGATCATCTTGAGCATCGGGTCGATCGCCCCCTCCGGAGCATCTCGCATTGCCGGGATCGTTCCGCTTCCACTACCACGGGCATAGCTGACTCGTCCCCGAGCATCCACGACGCGACGACTCGAGGCGATCTTCTCGACGCGAGCCTCACCGATGCCGAGATGTGTGACGGGGCGTGCGTGGCCGAGAGCGTCGCGGACCGCGCGCGTCACACGCTCGACCATGCGCTGCTGAAACGCCTCGTCGAACAACTCTCCCGCCAGTCCCACCTCGCGGAGTAATCGCTCCGCGCCCGCGTCGATGACCGGAGCATCATGCTGGTGGTTGCAGGAAAGAAGAACTCGCTCCCGTGACGTTCCGGCGGCGTCGGCGATGACTTGCCGCCAAAGATCGTAGGAGTCGTTGCGGATTTCGCACCAGTCGAAAACCGCGATGACCAGGGGCTGCCCGGGTCCGAGCAACACGAGTCCGCGGAGTTCCAAAGGGTCGACGATGCGAGTCGACTTGGTGGGGAGGACTCCCATGCATCGATGTCCCAATGGAATCGTCGCCTCAGCCCGAAAGGCGGCCACGCGAAACTCTGCCCCGTGAGTGACGTCGGCCAGGCCGCCTGCAAGACCGACCATGGCGACCAGACACACGACCACGGCGTTGAGAGGAAACACCGTTTTCATTGTGTTGAGTCCTCCACTGCGGAAACTGCCGCCGTTCGCCGCTCATCAAGTCGCGCTCGCGTGGTCCACAGTCCAATCGACGGAGTGGGAATGAAGTAGAACGACTCTCCGTCCCGCTCATGAAAACCCTCGGAAAGCGTATCCACCGGGTAGCGCGCGAGCATGGCGTCGAGGTTGGCGTAAGCATAGCCTACCGACTCGATTTCCTCGCGGGTCAGGTGGCCCGGCGCATAACGAATCGTGAAACGCCCTTCGGAGGAACCATGAATGAGATGGGCCGCGGCGTGAGCGAATTCACGTACGAGTGGATCGTTGCGATAGGCAGCGAGTACCGAATCGGTTCCGCGGTAGCCATACTTGCGAATGATCGTCTCGACTTCGGGCTGTTCGCCAAAACGTTTCAGTCCGGGAGCCAGAATCAGAAGCTCGCCGCCGTCGGCGATCGCCATGCGCGTCCGATAGACGGCTTTGTTGGCGACCCACGTGCTGAAAAACTCATCCCCCTGCATCAGACAGACGACCTTCTGCAACGGCTCGTCCAGGACGGTAATGTTTTCTCGAGCCGAAAGGCGCGCGGCCGCGAGATAGGTTTCCAGATCGTCGCCTGCGAAATATCCGCAATGCACAAGGCGGCCCGAGGCGTCTCGTTTCATCACCACCTGAATGTAGGCGTCGGGCAACGCTCCGAGGAACCGCTCTTCCGCCAGGTTGAACAAGTGGCGAACCGGTGTGATCAACGTGCCCAGATTGTTCTCGATCCCGCACATGGCGGCCGCCAGATGCGAAGCACAGATCGTGGCGTGACCTCCAATCCCAATGAAGTAGTTCTTGTTGTGGTTGGCGAATCCGAGAACTTCGTGAGGCACCACGTGGCCGATATTGAGGATCCAATCCCAGTCCTCCTCGAAGAGAGTGCGATGGAGCCAGATCGGCAGTTCCCAGTCGGCCCGCCCCTCGGTCACCTCACGCACGGTGTCCGCGTCGATTGTTCCGACGTGAGTGACACTTGTGCGCCAGTCATGAGCATGAATGCGTTCCTCGGGAATGGCGCCGAACATCTGGCGGTTCTGCTCAGGCGTATGTGGTTCATGTTGGCCGAGCGTCGGAATGACGTGGACTTCCGCACCGCGCTGAGTGAGTTGCCGATAGAATGCTTCCGTGATCCATCCGCTCCCCGAGTGCATTCGCGTAATGTCGGGAGGAAGCAAGAGAACACGACGAGGCGTGTGCCCCCATCGGTCGCCAACCGCCTCGAGCGTCCGTTCCACGAGCTGCAACAAGTCGGAGCGCGTTAGTGTACCCGTTTCGGCGATCCAAGGCATGAAAGCGGTTCCTGGAAGTGTGAAGTTGAGTTTCTAAGCCGTCAGCGCAAGATCGCGTGCCGTCTCAACCAGCGTGCGTACCAGACACGCGGTGCCCCCCGCATCGATCCAGGACTTGGCTCGGTCGAGGAACGATGGGCCGGCGATGTCGATGTGAACCCAGGGAATATCGGCAACGAAATTCTCGAGGAACTTCGCGGCGACGATGGCTCCCCCCCAGCGGCCTTCACCAATGTTCTTCAGGTCCGCTACTTGACTGCGCAACTGCTCGCCGTAGAAGTCGAACATCGGCATCTTCCATACCGGCTCGCCGGCGCGCCCTGCCGCGCGCATAATCTGATCACACCACGTGTCGTCGTTGGCAAAAAGACCTGCCGTATCCGTGCCCAACGCCACCATGCAAGCCCCCGTCAGCGTCGCCAGATCGACAAGCCGTTCCGGGCGATCGGCGGCCGCCACATCGAGAGCATCGGCAAGGACCAGGCGACCTTCGGCGTCGGTGTTGAGCACCTCGATCGTCGTGCCGTTGCGAGCGTGCAAGACATCGCCCAGCTTATACGCCCGACCCGACACCAGGTTCTCAACAAGACCGACCACACCGTCGACACGAAGCGGCAACTTCCATCGCGCGATGGCCAGAAGCGTCCCGACGACCGTCGCGGCGCCCGCCATATCACACTTCATGGTCTTCATGCCGTCGCTCGGCTTGATCGAGTATCCTCCACTGTCGAACGTCACGCCCTTGCCGACCAGGGTCATGGCGGGACGCTGTGCCGATGCGTCGCCTCGGTATTGAAGTTTCATCAACCGAGGAGGAGCGTCCGAGCCACGTGCGACGGCCAGGAGCGCTCCACAGCGTTCCTCGGCCAGTCGCTGCTCGTCCCAGATTTCCGTCACGATACCGGCTTCCGACGCCAGGGGGACAACCGCTTCGACAAAGCCCTCGGGGTTGATGTCGCTGGGCGCTCCATTGACGAGGTCTCGGCAGAAATTCAACGATTCACCCAAAGCCCTTCCCTCTTCCAAGCGGTCGCCGTTTTCCCACAACAGCGTCTCGAAGGGATGAAGGCGACGTTCGCGGCGATGGATGTCTTGGCCATGGCAGCCGACGAAGGCTCCCGCAATGCCGTTCTCACACAAATCTCCATTCCACCCCGGTCCCCAGCAGTAGGCGACGCGGTGGCGCTGATGGCCGGCCAGTCGTTTGGCGGCAGCGGCTGCCGCACGAAAAGCCACACCGGCATCTCGATCCTCGAGCGAGCCGACCCCGACGACGCAGGTGACGCGAGCTGACACACCGGCGAGACCGTAAAGCAACATCGTCTCGCCCACTTTGGGCTTGAATTCGCCCGATTCCACGAGCCGTCCGATCACGCCACCGCTCGCCTCATTCAATTCCACGGTCGGCTGCGGCCACGTGTCGTCCGAGGGAAGGGCAATCACAACAGCGTCAGCGTCGATCGACCGAACCGACTCTTGATGCGCGGCAACCTGCATATCGGACCCTCCAGCTTGGGCAAACCAAACGCCCCGATTCTTGTCTCCCAAGCGTAGGCCAGAGGTGCATCGGGCGTCCAGCCCCGGCGTTTGATGCCGTTTGGCGTTCCGGCGGACACATGGCCGTCCCCTTCCCCAACCGGGGATGCCTCGTGTATGACTCGAGTTGCCATGGGATACCGTAACCTGCAGACCTGCGTCGCCGATCTGGAACAAACGGGGCAACTGCTGCGCGTCGATGCGCCACTAGACAGCCACCTTGAAGTCGCCGAAGTCCATCGGCGCGTTTTTCGTTCGGGAGGTCCCGCGCTCCTGTTCACCAACGTTCACGGTAGTTCTCTGCCGCTTGTTTCCAATCTGTTCGGGACTCGCGAGCGTGCCGAGTTTCTTTTCCGAGACCGATGGCAGCAGGTGCAGCGGTTGATCGAACTCAAAGCGAACCCTCCCCAGGCACTCCAGCGACCATGGAGACATGCCAGTCTTCTTCCGACGTTACGGACGATGCGACCTCGACGCGTCCGCCATGCCCCCGTGCGGGCGCTCACGACGACCATTGCCGAATTGCCGCACATCGTCACCTGGCCGCAAGATGGCGGGGCCTTTATCACATTGCCACTGGTTTACACGGAGCATCCCGATCAGCCGGGACCGGCTCACGCCAACCTCGGCATGTACCGTATCCAGATCTCGGGAGGTCGTTACGTACCGAACGAGCAGGTGGGATTGCACTATCAGATCCATCGCGGAATCGGCGTCCATCATGCGGCCGCGCTGCGCCGTGGCGAGTCTCTTCCGGTGCGCATCTTCGTGGGAGGAGCCCCCGCAATGATGCTGGCAGCCGTCATGCCACTTCCTGAAGACGTGAGCGAACTCATGTTCGCTGGGGCATTGGGAGGACATCGTATTCCTCTCTATTATGACCGCCCCGGTGCGCTTCCCATTTATGCCGAGGCCGACGTCTGTATCGAAGGAACGATCGTTCCCGATCTGCTCTTGCCCGAAGGACCATTCGGAGATCATCTCGGATACTATTGCCGGGCCCATCCATTTCCCGTGCTGCGAGTGGAACGAGTAACGCGCCGGGAAGACGCGATTTGGCCTTTCACGGTCGTCGGCCGGCCGCCTCAAGAAGATACCGTGTTCGGCGAACTGATTCATGCCCTGACAGCGCCGATGATTCCGGCCGTGGTTCCTGGCGTACGCGCCGTTCACGCGGTCGACGCGGCAGGGGTTCATCCTTTGTTGCTGGCGATCGGGAGCGAGCGCTATACGCCGTATCAACCGACTGAACGTCCTCAAGAGTTGCTGACGCAAGCCAACGCCATTTTGGGGCAGGGTCAGATGTCGCTCGCCAAGTATCTTCTCATCGTCAACGGCGACGACGATCCCGACCTCGACGTGCACGATATTGCAGCGTTCCTTCAGCATCTCCTGAAACGCGTCGATTGGACCCGCGATCTTCATTTCCAAACCTGCACAACGATCGACACGCTCGACTATTCGGGAACGTCGCTTCATGAAGGTTCGAAGGTCGTCTGGGCAGCGGCGGGGCCCGTTCGACGCTCCCTTCCCGAAGACATCCCTTCGGACACTCTTTCGTCCGTTCCCTGGCGTCGCCCTCGCACCGTCATGCCGGGCATTCTTGTGTGGGAAGCGGATCAGGTCACGAATCGCGCGGCCTCGTCGGCACAAGTCGACGAAGTCTGCGATGGCGTATCGCCCGATGACGAGTGGTGTCGTTTCCCCTTGTGGGTGCTCGTCGATGACAGCGACTTCACCGCGGCGAGTCTGGAGAACTTCCTGTGGGTGACCTTTACGCGCAGCGATCCGGCACTCGATACGCACGGCATCGCGTCGTTCATCCGTGACAAGCATTGGGGATGTCGCGGGCCGCTTGTCCTCGATGCTCGATGGAAGCCTCACTACCCAGATCCGCTCGAACCTGATCCCAAAACGGTTCAGAAAATCGACGCGCTGGCGGCGCGAGGCGGACCGTTGGCCCGCTATCTCTGAATGTGCGGCTACTGGCGGCGGGCTGTTCACTCGAGTTACAATCTAGACCAGCGTCACAGAAGTAGCATGGTCGCGTTCGCAGGTGCGCGACGGAGTTGGCGGGATGCGATGAGGCAACATGATGATCCGACGAAATCCATGGCAGATAGCGTGGAAAGGTTTGGCGCTGTTAGCGGCCGCATGGCTGGGGGTGGAAAAGGCCTGGTGTGATTCGAGCGACCGTGTGCGGCAGCGTCCCAACATCGTGTGGCTGACGAGTGAAGACAATGGGCCTCACTTGGGGTGCTATGGCGACAGCTACGC
This sequence comes from Planctomycetaceae bacterium, assembly GCA_015490875.1. Lineage (GTDB taxonomy): Bacteria > Planctomycetota > Planctomycetia > Pirellulales > Pirellulaceae > S141-3. Next base: position 16,249 of record WFWZ01000101.1, on the reverse strand, counting down.
CGTCACACCCCGACTCGACGCACTCGCGAGTCGTGGTCTCATCTTTGCCCGGTGCTGGTCGAACGCCCCCGTCTGTGCTCCGGCTCGCACCACCATCATCGCCGGTATGTATGCGACTTCTCTGGGCGCCGAACACATGCGGAGTTTCGTCCCGATGCCTCGAGGCGTTCTCATGGCGCCGCAGTATCTTCGTAAGGCCGGGTACTACTGCACCAACAATAGGAAAGAAGATTACAACCTTGAAAAGCCGGGACAGGTGTGGGATGAGAGTTCCGGCAAAGCTCACTGGAAAAATGCTCCCGAAGGAGCACCTTTCTTCGCCGTGTTCAATTCGACGGTGAGTCACGAGAGCCAGATCCGAAAGAAAGGACACCAGTTGGTTCATGATCCGTCCAAAGTGCGCGTTCCCGCCTATCACCCGGACACGCCGATCGTCCGACATGACTGGGCGCAGTACTACGACAAGATCACGGAAATGGACGCCCAGCTCGGGAAGCGACTCGATGAGCTGGCAGCAGCGGGACACATGGAAGACACCATCATCTTCTATTACGGCGACCATGGCTCGGGGATGCCGCGCAGCAAACGATGGCCGTACAACAGTGGATTGCAGGTTCCGCTGATCGTGTATATTCCGAAGAAGTTTGCGCACTTAAGACCGAACGACTATCGCGCCGGAGGTGTCAGCGAGCGGCTTGTGGCCTTCGTCGACCTCTTTCCAACCGTGCTCAGTTTGGCTGGTATCCGGCCACCGGAACACATGCAAGGCCGAGCGTTCCTCGGCCCCTATGCGGCTCCTCCAAAGAAGTATCTTTTCGGTTACCGAGGCCGAATGGATGAGCGGTACGACATGGTTCGTTCCGTCACGGATGGGCGCTTCGTCTACATTCGCAACTACATGCCACACAAGATTTACGGCCAGTACCTGGACTATATGTTCCAGACACCGACGACGCAGCAGTGGCACGACCTCTACCATGCAGGCAAACTTCGGCCTCCCCAAACTTTTTTCTGGGAGCCCAAGCCGTCCGAAGAACTGTACGATCTGAACGCGGATCCGGACGAAGTCCACAACCTGGCATCGGACGCTCAGTATGCGGATAAGAAGGCCGAGTTGCGACGGGCGCTGCGCGACTGGATCTTGGAGGTGCGGGACACGGGATTCCTTCCAGAAGCCGAATTGCATCGTCGGCGTGGGAACGACTCTCCGTATGACATGGCTCACGAGGATGCTCGGTACCCACTGAGGCAGATTCTGGAGGCTGCCGAGCTGGCGTCGATGCGAGGAACCGGGGATGAGCAGCGTTTGGTGCGGCTTCTTTCCGCGAGTGATCCGGCAGTCCGATATTGGGGAGTCATCGGCTTTGCAGTTCGCGGTCGGGAGGCGACGCAACGTCATTTCTCGGAGCTTCGCCGGTTGCTCGACGATCCCAATCCGAGCGTACAAATTGCCGCCGCCGAGTTGGTGGGGCAGTACGGAAATGCCGAGGATCTGCAGCGCGCGATGGATGTCTTGCTCGAATACGGCAATCTCGAAAAGCACCGGCTCTTCGAGGCGCTAGCGGCACTCAATGCTGTGGACGCGTTGGGCGAACGTGCGCGACCGTTCCGGAAATCGATTGCCGCCTTGCCGGCTCGGAAAAAAGGCCTGCCTCGCCGCTTGAGCAACTATGTACCGCGGCTGTTGGACCACATTGCCGATCGTTGGAACGAGTCGAGTCATGATTCGCTTCCTTGATCGTCGGTACTCCACTCGGCCAGGACCGCATCGAGTGCTTCCAGGTGCAAGGAGGAAGGACGGCTGGCGATTTCGACGAGCATTCCTCTCGACGGACGCATGCCGGTACGAGTCACGCGAGCTGGACGAGCGTGGGACGCCTGCGGCGGTCGGGAATGCCTGCGAGTCGCAATGGGACGGCTGCTGTGCGCTTCCCCAGCGTGGGACGTGGAGCTCGCCGGTCGACCCGCCAGAGCGGATCTCGTTGGAGAAACCGCAAGTGAGGACGGGGCGGGTATCGTCTTTTCCGTTGTGATTTGGAGCGACCACGCATTGAGTCTTCCCCCATCGCGGTAGGCTCGGTCGCGCACGATCAGCTTCCATCGTCCATTAGGATCGATACCACGGAGGCGGCCGAAATCATCCTCGGGACGCCATGAGCCGCGCAGCTTGCGCGCAGCGGCGATGGAGTTGGAAGCGTCCGCGCGGAACTCGAGACGAGCGTCATCGGTGTTGCCGCCTCGACGGCGAGACAGGAGAATGCGCTGGCCGGTGGGTGCGACGAGCCAGATTTCCAGGTCTCCTACCCAGGAGTGGTCGATGTCGACGCGCACGCGGAGTTGAGTAAGTTTCCCTTCGAGGCCTCGCACATTCACCGAACTGGCAACCGTATTGGGACGCCCCGGAGAGATCGGCCGAAGGGGACGTGCTGCGACCGTAGCCGTTTCTGTTGAGGGAATGATCCGCGTTGTGGAAGCAGACTGCGACGAGGCGCCGGCTTGAACGGGGGCGATGGTTGGAGTTGGGGTGGAGGGTGGAGGAGTTGGCGAGGCAGTGACATGGACTTGGTAGAAGCCGAGGCTGCCGTAGTCAGTGCGTTGGCCCGCCTCGGCGAGAGGTGCTCCTGTCACAACGAGAGCGTACGTTCCAGATCGCGTCAGTCGCGTTTGGATCGAGGCGCCGAGGCGGCCGTGCGGAGAAGCCGAGGCGATGACCGTGCCACGCTCGTCCAGCAGTGTGAGGCGCACGTTGAGGTTGGCTCCGAAGGGAAGCGTATCGACGTCGATGCGAAGATTCCCGGCTGCCGCATCGAAACGAAAGACGTCCCGGTCGCCCGGTGTACCGATACGTCCTTCGCCCGTGAAGTGACCGGGAGCCGAGGTGCTCAAAGGCGACGCATGCGTGAATGTATCGCCGACATCGTCGGGAAGGAGTGAAAGGCCGGCAGCCGCGATGATTGCCAAATCGTCCTCGGTATTGTTGCTGCCGGGGTAATCCCCGCGGGACCATTGGGTCACGTCTTGGTTGAGCGGGTTGCCCATGATGGGGCCCCACCCGGAGACGCCTTGGTAGTAGGGCGAGCCCGTGATGCCGTCGTGACGTAGTCCGAGTGTGTGTCCGACTTCATGGCTGATCGCCAAAGCCACGTCGCTCGGGTCCGTAGCGAATACGAAGGCAGGAGTGTCGCTCGACCAGTTGAACGAACCGACATAAGCGATCCCCAGAGAACCGGGGGCGATGCCGGGGTCCGTTCCCACAACGACGCGCACGCCCCAGCGGTCATCGTCAGGACCGGTTCGCCTCAAGTCGTCCAACGGTGGGCGCTGCGTCGTGATATTGACGTCGAATGGAGCAAAGTCTTCGGCGACAGCAGCCCAGATTCGTTGGATGGCTTGACGTTCGGCCCGCGTCCACGTCGTGCGATCGTCATCTAGACTCCAGGCACGAGATTCAAGTCGCGCTTGACCGGCGGTACGGTTCCACGCAGTATCTCGAGTGACGTTGCCGTTGAAGTCCAAATAGATCGTGCGGCCGGAGTGAGGTCGAGACGCGAGTTGAAAGGTTTGCGTGAGTGGCAGCTCGCCCGACGCGGCTTGCCAGATCTCGGCAGGTGGAGCTACCGGCGCCGGAAGCGAAGCACTCAGGCACAGTCGTGGCTCGAGGGATTCGAGGTCCAGCGAGCGAGTCGTGCCAGCGTTCCAGCTCGAAGTCGACTTGCGGAGCATGGCGGGCGATCCCTTCCTTCCTTGGAAGTGAGTCGTCGGGTGAGACGCAAGCGGCTAGGGACCGGCGAGAGGCCCCCAGTGCTGGAGCCGTGGTACTCGGCCCATGGCACTGGGGTCAAGAGAAGTGAGGCAAGGAGGGAGGACTCGCGGGAAACGGCGAAACCGCTGGCCCCGCTTTCGTGCTTTCCGATAGCGTGGGATAGTAGTTGCGCAATGGCTGCTCGTTGAGAAACCGGAGACGGTGGGAGAGTCTCGCAGTGAAGACGTTGATTCGGAACGCCGATGTGGTATTGCCAGGTGAGATCGTTCGCCTAGACGTACTAATCGAAGACGATCGCATCGCCGATCTGGACCCGGCGGTGCAGATTGCCGTGGATGAGACGGTGGAGGCGGGAGGCAAGGTCCTTTTTCCAGGCGTGATTGATGACCAGGTGCACTTTCGAGAGCCCGGGTTGACGCATAAGGAGGATCTGGAGCATGCGACGCGAGCGTGTGCGAAGGGAGGAGTGACGACATTTCTGGAGATGCCGAACACACGGCCCGCTACGATTTCTCAAGAGCGCCTCTTGGAGAAGCTCGCGTTGGCACGGCGGCACAGTCGCGTCAACTATGGATTCTATATTGGAGCGACATGCGACAATCTGGCCGAGTTGAAAGCGGCAAAGCGGACGTGTGGAATCAAGATCTTCATGGGGTCGAGTACCGGCGACCTTCTGGTGGATGAACAGGAGGCGTTGGAAGCGATCTTCGCTGAAACGACGTTGCCGATTGCCATGCACTGCGAGGATGAAGCGACGATTCGCACCAACCGGAAAAGGCTGGGCGAGATCACAAGCGTTGCCGACCATTCTCGCATTCGCGATCATCGAGCGGCCTGGGTGGCGACTCGCCGTGCCATGGATCTGGCCCATCGGCACGGCCACCGACTTCATGTGCTGCACGTGTCGACGGCGGAGGAAGTCGAGCTTTTGAAGGACCACCGAAAACTGGTCACTGCAGAGGCGTGTCCTCACCACCTTTTGTTTACCGTGGCTGACTATGAATCCTTGGGGACGCTTGTCCAGATGAATCCGTCGCTCAAGACGGCCGAGGATGGCCAGGCTTTGTGGAAAGCGTTAAGAGAACGAACGATTCACGTGGTCGCCACGGATCATGCACCGCATACGCTCGAGGAGAAACAGCGACCGTATCCCGACTCCCCGTCGGGATTACCGGCCGTCGAGAACCTCTTGCCGTTGATGCTCGATCAAGTCCACCAAGGTCGATGTTCACTGCTCGATCTGGCGGATTGGATGGCCGATGCTCCGGCGCTTGTCTGGGACATTGTCGGCAAGGGACGGATTGCCGTCGGTTACGATGCGGACCTCGTGCTCATCGACATGGATCAGGAGAAGACGGTCAGGAACGAGGAACAACTGACCAAGTGCGGATGGAGTCCCTGGCATGGTCGGACCCTCCGAGGATGGCCGGTGAGAACGTGGGTGGGAGGAAAGACCGTCTATTGTCACGGCGTCGTAAGGGACGACGTGCGAGGCAGTGAGGTCGTGTATGACCATGCGCGAGGCGGCTACTGGGCGACTCGAGGAACGTGAGGCACCAGGCCGCTGACTCACGCAGTAGATCGGACGGCGCTAGATAGTAATGCCCTGTTTCTTGGCCATCAAATCCAGAGCGCGGCGGAAGTAGATGAAGGGGAAGCGAGGGTAGCGTTTGCGAGCCCATTTGAAGAGGGCGTAGACGAGCGTGGCGCTCAGTTTCTTTTGTCCTACGAGCGTGACGACGCGGTCGATGTAGGCTCGTTGGGCATCGGTCGTCACGCGAAGGCCCTGCTCGAGTTGCTTCCGCATCGCCTTGAGATCGACCTGGGGTTCGGCAGCTCGAACCCAACGTGGCAAGAGAAGGCCGAGGAGAGCGGCGGCGCCGCCGGCGAATTGCTTGAGCCACGATCGGCGGTTCATGGGAGGAGTCTCCGTGTTTTCGGGCGAAGAGTCGGGTAAGCCAGGAGTAGCGGGGCTTGAGCCTGTTGGTTCTCGCGAGTTCTTTTTTCGATACATCTTCTCAGAGGAATGTATCGTTTGGCGTTCATGAGCAGAAGAGAAGCTGGCCAATTCAGGCAGGTCTGGTAAGCCGGCAGCAGCGTTATCGGGCCCGAGTTCCCACACACAGTCGCCCACTTTGCAGTTTCGAATCAAGCCGACGGAATTACCGGTCGGCGTGGCAATGTCCCCCGCTCCTTGAGCTGTCCTGGCGTACCAGTCGTTCGACGCGCGCGTTCCACCAAGCTTCAATTCTTGTAGACGCGGTGGCGGGGGCGATCGGCTAGAATCTGTTCCCGGCCCCAGTTCGTCACTTCCCGGAAAGCGTCACTGTGAATGAAGTCCGTGAACGCCTTCTCGTCCGACCATTCGCTTACAATCAAATAGGAGGTTCGGTCGGAGACATCCTGATACAGATGCGACTCGGAGTGCCCGGCAGCTCCCTCGAGCGCCCCCAAGACAGCCTGAAATTTCTCCTCGAACTCCTGTTCCTTCCCCGGAATGACGCGATAATTCATGCCGACGGTGATCATCGATGATACCTCGCTCCAACGTGCCAAAGACAACAGACGACACCGCACTCCCTACCCCAGTCGGACGGCATCGTCGCCACGCTTGTGCGTTCCCGACGCCAGCATGGCCGAGCCGGCAGGTTTTGGCAAGAGCCCGACGCGGCCACACTCCCACCACGTGGCTCGGCCTCTTCGCGCGGTTCTTCTTCGCTCTCGCGATCGGAACAACGGCCGCGGCGGCAGATACTCCCACTCGAAAAGACATTCCCCTCAATGGCACGTGGGAATTCCGTCGCGCGGAGACTTCCGCTTCCTGGAAGCCGATCCCCGTGCCCGCTCCGTTCGAGACGACCGAGGGAATCGACTTCGACGGCAAGGGCACCTATCGACTGCGGACGACAAAGCCGGCGATCTCCGAAGACCAAAGACTATGGCTTTGCTTCGAAGGTGTGGCGACCTTCGCCGAGGTGCGAGTCAACGGCCGCAAGATGGGGCATCACCTTGGAGGCTGGACGCCGTTTCGGTTCGACATCACCGAGTTGGCTCGCTGTTACAGTGGCCGCGAGCTGGTGATCGAAGTCGATGTGGACGAAAAAGTGGGCCACAATTCGCAAGGATTCCTCCCCGTCTTCGCGCCTCACTTCGGAGGCATCTGGAAACCGGTTTCGCTGCGCATCCTTCCGGAGATTTCGATCGACGATCGCTACGTCTTGGCAGTCGGCGACCCGGATGACTCCATGTGGAACATCGCCTTGCCTGTCCACGGCGTAGCCGAAGGCGAGGCCGTCGACCTTGCCGTCCGCTACCGACTCCGAGGTGCCACTTCGTGGTCGATGTGGTGGCGGCGGCGCGTCCGGGCAGAGGCCGGAAAACCGTTCGCGGACGGCGCGCGGGCACCGGTGTCTTGGCTTCGTGCCAATGTTCCCGTTCGATCGCCTCAGCTTTGGTCACCTCGACATCCACGCCTTTATGAAATCGAATGCCGGGTCAGCCTTCGCCGTCACAGCCGGACGGTTACGGACCGGCTGGTCATCGCCGGGGCATTTCGACGCGTCGACATCGCCGGCGATACCTTGCGACTCAATGGTGTCCCTCTCCGCATCCGAGGACTCTTGAACTGGGGATACGCTCCGCCCAGCCACGCTCCGTCGCTCAAGGAAGAACATTTCCGACGGGAAATCGAGTTCGCTCGGTCGCTCGGCTTCAACACGATGAAGTTCTGCTTGTGGGTTCCACCCAAGCGGTACCTGGAGTTGTGCGACGAGATGGGGATGTTGGCGTGGGTCGAATATCCGACGTGGCATTCTCGCTGGACCCCCGACCAGCTCCCGACGCTGCGTCGCGAATTCGCCGAGTTCTTCGCCTATGACCGGAATCATCCGAGTGTCGTGTTGCGGAGTCTGACATGCGAAACGGGACCGCAAGCCGATCTGGGAGTCATCACGACGTTGTATCGTCTGTGCCACGAGATGGTTCCCGGTGCGGTGGTCGAGGATGACAGCAGTTGGATCCAGTGGAATCGCGTCCACGACTTCTATGACGACCACCCGTACGGAAACAACCACACGTGGGTCGCAACTCTCCAGCGGCTCAAGGCGTACATTCGCGAACACGGTGTCCGGCCGTTGGTGCTGGGTGAGTGCATGGCGGCAGACACGTGGGTCTCTCCCAGCCGTTGGAGTGCGGAGTTAGCGAAGCATCCCCGACCGTTTTGGCTGCCTCGCTTCCTCGAGGACAACGCTCGATGGCTCAAAGCTGCTGCGGAGACGGCTGGCGAAATTGACGAACGGCAACTCGAAGAGGACTCGGAGCGCTATGCGCTTGCCATGCGCAAATACCAGATCGAGACCTACCGCCGCGAAGTGCCTCACGGCGGATACGTCGTTTCGGTCATCCGGGATATTCCGCTTTGCAGCATGGGGCTGCTCGACTACGCGGGCAAGCCGAAGTGGCAGCCACAAGCGTGGCAGTGGCACCGGGACGTTTGGATCGGCCTGGAATCACCGGACGACTGCCGGAGCGTGGTATCGGGAACCTCCTTTGACTGGCGAGTGCGACTGGGAAACGACGCGGATCGCCCGCTCCCTCCGGGGCGCCTGACGATCTCGGTGACCGCCGGCGGACGCCCTGCGCGGCTCGAGACGAGCGGATCTCGCACGGATCGTATGGAGCCGGGAGCCTGGCAGTCGGTGGCGGTCGCTGGATCGTGGCCTGAGGTCGATCGTCCCACGCCGGTCGAATTGCGGGCGCATTGGACTTCGGAAGGTGGCCAAGAGGAGGTTGCCAACGCGTGGCGGCTTTGGGTCGTCCCGCCCGCTCAGGTCGAAGACGGCGTCGAGATCGTGTGGGACGATTCGGTTCCCGGTGAGCTGCGAGGCGCCATTACCCAGACAACCAAGGAAGTGAAGGACGCGGCCAAGAAAGTGACAGTAACGTGTCAGATGCGGCCACGGCTGTGGGAAGCGTTACAAGAGGGCCAGCGCGTGTTGTGGCTGCCGGACGGTTCGAGCAAGAGTCTGCCTCGGCGCGACGTCTGGTTTCTCCGCGGCGGCCCTTGGGTGGCTCGGCATCCATGGCTTCGATCAATCCCGCGCGCAATGCTGGTCGATCTGCAAACCTTCGATCTGGCGGCTCCCGTCATCCCCAACATGAGCTACTGGCGTGAAGTGCGGCCGCTTCTGATGCTCTGGCACAATCATGATCTCGACCATATCCAGACTCATGGGATCCTCTTTGACGTGGGTGTCGGACGAGGGCACCTGGCCGTTTCGGCACTTCGCCATGGCGGAAAAAACAACGCCGCCGGTCGTTGGCTGTTGGCCGAGCTGATCCGCCGATTGGCGGCCGGCCCGACTGCTGCTCGGCGTTTCTCGCAAGATCGTGTGGATCAGGTCACCGAGGAACTACGATCTCGGCGAATCGATTTGTCAACAGAGCCCTGGCGCTTCGTGGTGGATGCTGAGAACATGGGGATGGAAAAAGGCTGGAGTCGTCTCGAGCATTGGCCGAGCGAGTCAGAGACGATTCGCATCGGATCGGCATGGGAGAGCCAGGGCCATCCGACGCTCGACGGGTGGGCCTGGTATGGTACAACGGTCACCATTCCCGACGACTGGGCTGGGGAGTCGGCCTACCTCGTGTTTCACGGGGTAGATGACTATTACGAAGTGTATGTCGATGGCGAGCGAGTGGGCGGGGGAGGCGACATCGAGGCGCGGCGGACAGCGTTTGATGAGCGAGCCAGCCATCCGATCGGGCGCGTACGTCCAGGTCAGGAACTCGAGATCGTGGTGCGTGTCTACGACTGGTACGGTGCCGGCGGCATTTTCCGGCCCGTGTGGCTGAGCAACCTGCCCTACCGGCCTGACAGGATGCTTGGCGACTGACGGTCCTTCTCGACTGAGATTGCCTCCTCGTTTCGCCTGGTCGCTCGTTTCCCCCCATCTCTCGTTTCCCCCCATCTATTGTCTCTTGCTCTCATCTCCTGGCTTGACGTACAATCCCGTGCCACGGAGACAACGGGAGATGCCGCATGGTTGCTCCCTCTTTTTCGGCCCCTGTTCGATGAAAGGACGCGAAACGACATGCCGATCGACGTCGAGGCCATCGTGCGACTCCACAGGGAGATGGTTGTCCGGTGGCACCAGAAGGGGGAGGTGGATGTGCCGTACGACGGCGGTTTCGAAGCGATCGTTTGCCGCCAGTTCACGTACAATTACTTGCTTTGGCATGAGGAGGACATCGCGCGCAGCCCGGACGTCGGTGATGCTCGCATCGCCGCGGTCAAGCGAGCCATCGATGGCTACAACCAGAAACGCAATGATTGGATGGAACGGATGGACGATTGGATCACGGATGAACTCCAGCGGCAAGGTATTTCCGCTTCTCCCAATGCACGGCAGAACACCGAGACGCCGGGCAGCGTCATCGACCGCATGTCGATCTTGGCCCTCCGGATTTATCACCTCGAGGAGGAGGCTGCCCGGCCGGATGCCACGGCCGAGCATCTGGAAAAGGTGCAAGGGAAGCTGGCCATTTGTCTTGAGCAGCTCGATGATCTATCTCGAGCCCTCGGGGAACTTCTGGAAGACATCTTTGCCGGTCGGAAGCGGCACAAGACATACCGCCACTTGAAGATGTATAATGACCCTGAGTTGAATCCGTATTTGTACCGAGCTCGCAAGCGGAAGGCCGGGTGACCGGAACCTCCCCAACGGGCTCTTCGACCGCTCCTTCCACCGGTCCTCCACGATGTTCCATTGCTTGACTTGGCGACTGGCCGCCCTGTTGGTGCTCGGGCTGTTCCTGAGTTCCCCCGTGTCGGTCGCCGGGGACATGAAGAACGTTCCCACCGAGCGACTCGTGGAAAACCTCGATGCGACTCGCTACGAAACGCGTACCGAAGCAACCGAAGCGCTGATTGCTCGAGGCGTGGAAGTGATCCCTGCATTGGAGGCGGGATTCGAGCGAGGATCGCTCGAGTTGCGCACGCGCGTGATCTACATTCTGAAGGAAATCGCCCTGGCCGACCCGGGCAAGATTAATGCCAGCGCCCAAGCGGCTCTGGAGCGACTGGCGGCGGGGCCGACTTCGTCTGCCAACCGGGCTCGAGAGGTGTTGCAGCGTTTGGCGGACATCGGCGAGCAACGGGCGTTGGCTCGCCTGATCGCTCTGGGAGCTCGCTTCGAGCGCCTCACCAGCCCCGTCTTCGTCCAAGACCGGGCCCTCGTGATTGACAGCGGGGCGTGGAAGGGAACCGATGCCGACTTGGTTTTGTTGGCTCAACTTCGCGTCGTTCGAGCTTTGCAACTCAGTGGTGGTGCTGTCCGAGACAACTGGTTTATGTCGGTGGCTCGCATGCCCAACTTATCGCATCTGGTGATCAAGCGGGCATCGCACGTGACGAACGGGGCACTGGAGCCGTTGCGGCAACTCCGGTCCCTCCAGCGACTCGATGTATTCTATTCGCCCATCGATGATGGAGCTCTCGCCGCCATGGCCGCGATGAAGAACCGCCTGCAGTACATCCGGCTCTACGGGACGCAGGTGACGTTGGATGGAGCCCAAAAGCTGGAAGCCATGCTGCCACCGACCGCCGTTCTCGATTACAAGCGTGGAGCCTTTCTCGGGGTTCAGTGCCGAGCCGAATGGTTGTGTCAGGTCACAGAGGTGACTGAGGGGAGTGCGGCTCAGCGAGCCGGCATTCGATCGGGCGACATCTTGATTCGTTTCGGAGGCCGGGCGATTCGGAGCTTCGAGGACTTGCGCAAGGCGATTGCCGGGAATGCCCCGGGGGACCGCGAGAAGCTGACGCTTTTGCGAGGAGCCACTGAGGTGACCTTTTATCTGGGCCGAGGCACGTATGATGCCAAGGACGTGGGAGTCGAGACGAAGCCACATTCGTTGGGGCTGCTCGTCACCGAGGTGAAAAAAGGGAGCGTGGCCGATCAGGCGGGCTTGCGGAAAGGAGACCTGCTTTTCTCGGTAGAGGGAGTAACGCCGACGTCACTGGAACACCTCTTGGCGACGATCCGAAAGATCGACAAGGACCGAGTGGCCGGCGGCGGTCCTCTGGCTCCTCGCGGCGGTTTTCCCCGTCCCGGCAATCCGCCTCCCTCGATTTCCGGCCTCCGCGGTTTCCAGCAGATCGAGTTGGAAGTCGTCTTTGGAGAATGGCAGTAGCCCGGCGCTCTATTTGGACGCCGGGATGCCGTGGGCACGCAGGGTTCGAGCGGCTTTTTGTTTTGCCGGCTTAAGGACCTCTTCAAGCGTCACGAAGCGTCCGTTTTCTGCTTTGCTCACGTCGGCCGCCGTCATGAACGCGTAGATCTCCAGGGTTTCCTCAGGTGACACGGGCGGCTTTCCCGTCCGGAAGAACTCGACGATCTCGACGAGCAGAGGCTGGTAACCGTCATACGATCCCACGGGTAAGATGCCCTTTTCACCGACGGCTGTTCCTCCATAGCCTCCCTTCGCCGGTGGCCGCAGGCCATGAAATGTACCGATGCGTCCCCCCTGCCACACTCCTGTCACAAGCTCCAGAGAAGGTGTCTGAACGCGCCGCACCTTTTGGCAACCCCGTCCCATCACGGTAAAGAGGGACTCGACACCGTGAATCCCATACCAATACAGGTCCGGGTGAGTTTTCTCGAGAGAGCAAGGGCTGTACGTCATCGCCGTGAGGACTCGGCCGATCCGGCCATGGCGTACATCCTGCGTGGAGCGAGCAAATCGGAGTGACGAGGACGAAAAGACGGGGGTCCGCCAGTGGCGAGCGGCTTGGAAGATGGCCACGGCATCGGCCAGGGATCCGGCAATCGGTTTATCGATGAAGAGGGGAACGCGTTTGCGGAGAACAGGGAGCGCTTGCTTGAGGTGCGGGCGCCCGTCGTTCGACTCCAGAAGCACCACATCGACGCGCTTGAGCAGCGCGTCGATACTGTCAACCATTTCGACCTGCCATTCCTCGCGCAAAGTCTTCACATAGCCTGCCCGTCGCCGGACACTTGACTCGATGTCGGGACTCCCCGGGGGATAGGCGGCGACGACTCGAGTTCCCTGGAGTACGGGAGCAGGCCGGGGGCCATTGAGGATTTTGGTGAAGGCGATCACATGGCTCGTGTCCAGTCCGATGATTCCCACGCGCAAGGGTTGCACGAGCATGGCGACTCGAGCATTTTCCGTATCCGCCACAAAGACCCGTCCGGCCTGGTCGACGGTGATCCCGTGGGGTCGCGCCCAGGGGGAAGGCTGCGTGGGTCGAGTGGCCGTGACGGTTTCGATGCGGCGCGTCTTGGCTTCGATGCGTCGGATCGCGCCGTTTTCGGTGTCGGCAATCCACACGCTTCCATCGGGCCCCAGCGCAAGTCCCTTGGGGCCGGCGAACTGAGCGGCTGCCGCAAGTCCCCCGTCCCCTGCGTAGCCTCGTTGGCCTATCCCAGCAACATGCTTCCAGCAGTCATGCTCAACATCGAGTTGCCAAATGCTGTGTCCCTCGCGCAGGGCTACCCACAGGACGCGGCCGTCCCACGCCAGGGCTCGGGGCCCGGCAACGGGGTGACCTCGCGCGGCTTGTCCGTCGTGCGGCAGCGCTGCCTCGCCATTGCCCGCGATCGTAGTGATTTTGCCCGACTCGAGGTCGACTTCGCGGATCCGATGATTTCCGATATCGGCAATCCATAGTTTGGAACCGGCGATTTCGATGCTGTGGGGTCGCCGCAATTGGGCGTGGCGAGCCGGGCCGCCATCGCCCCCGAAGCCGGGCTTACCCGTCCCGGCCACGGTTTCAATCACCCCATCGCGTCGCCGAATGCGCCGCACGATGTGATTGCGCATTTCGACGACGTAGAGATTCCCCTCGGCGTCGAAGCGCACTTCGTAAGGTTCATTCAAGGCTGCTTTCGTGGCGGGACCGCCGTCACCGCTATAGCCAGCCTGGCCGGTTCCGGCGATGACACGAGTTTGTCCGGTATTAAGATCGAGCCTTAGGATGCGGTGATGGGTCACTTCCGTGACATAGAGAGCGCCGTCCGGCCCGACGGCGACGCCAAACGGTTGCCCCAACGCGCCGGTAAGGCCTGGGGAGCCCTGTTGCAGCACGGTCGACTGCCACCAGGCCTCGGAGGCCTGGCAGGTGAGAGCCATGCCTGGAAGCAGCCAAAGGAGCGCCCTAAAAGTCGACCTCCCGACCGATGGCCAGGATTCCCGTGCCATACCAGATCCCATTGGAGCCTCGTTTCATGTCGTAACCGTAGAATCGCGTCTTCGATGCAACGCGTTGCCAGTGACCCGAAGACTGCCGCCAGCTGTGGACGCATTCGTGAGCCGCTTCGATGAGGGTCTCGCCGGGCCAGCTCTCGGCGCACACCTCGTACGGCATGACGTCGTCAGGTAACTCGGCCAACAGTTCTTGAAATCGTCGTTCCCAGTGATGATGGCCCTGCAGCTGGATATCGGCTTGATACTGAGCATGCAACTGAGCGGCATTGACCAGCAAGGATAAGGCTTCGCTGTCGGCGCTGCGCGGATCGTCCTCGTGGACGCGCACGGCGAAGATCAACATGCGTTGCGTGAGCGTCCCGAGTGGGAGTTTGAGCATCTCGATCAAGTTCTCGCGCGTCACGTGATATCGCCCTTCGAAGGGGTAAAGGAAGACGACCTTTTCATAGCTCGATTCGTTCCGGCCGGTCAGATCGATCATGATGAGGCCGGGCTCGCCATGCAAATGGGCGAACCCCGGATGTTCGAGCAATGGCACACTTCCTTCACCGTCGGGGGAAGGGACCGGCGAGTCGGTCGTCAGGAGCGCCAACTCATACCGATCTCCAAGCAGGTTTCGAATCTGGTCATCCGCCAGCCACTTTTTCCATTTTCGAGCCGCCTTGCCTTCGAGGTCCCCAACACAGGCAATCATCAACATTCGTCCCCGGGCGTCCGCCGCCTCGTAGGCCCGAACATAATCCTCGTGGATGACGGTGTCGGCAACTCGCCCGCTCGTCGCTACGGCTATCACATACGCGATCGTCCACCCCAATCCTGCCGGCATCACGGGACTCTCCTTTCTCTTCCGAAGCCCACCGCGCCGTAACCGGGCTACACCATCGGTGCCCTCGGATCGTGGGGGGCACGGAGGGCGTCCTGTCAAAATATTTGGGTTGCGGCGATTCGGGAAACCAGCGAAGATAGAGCTTGATTGAGTCGACCGGCAAGGGGACTAGCTGCAGACAGACAGAATAGGGGAATCGTCGGTCTGGTGGAGTTTTTTTGAGGTGGGAGACACCGAGCATGTTGATCACAGGGAGCTGGACAGGGATGAAATGGAATGGGGCTGGGAAAGTGCGTGAGCATCTTCGAGCCACCGCCACAATGGTTTTGGGGAGCCAATGGAATGGTTTGCGATTCTGGGGACCCCTCGTGATTGGCCTCATGGCGCTGGGAGCCACCTTGGACGCAAAGGCCGTTTCCCCGCAGGTGGCATCGAGGCTCCAGGCCGCGAAGAAGCAATTTGAACCGATCCGGCCTGAGGAACTAGCTGCGGCTCGGAAGGAGGTTCGAGTTGCCGCTGATACGCTTTGGTCCTTTCTCACCGAACACGGTAGTCAGGAGGATGCTCGACTTTGGTGGGAGTATCTCCGGCTTGAGGGAGCGTTGGCGGAGCTGGACAAGGAGAAACCTTCCCTCCGGCAGTTGGGTGCGTCGGCCGCCATGTTCTACCGCCACGAAGATGGATTGCACCTGGAAGTCTTCACGCGCCTTCGGGATGCGTTGACCAAGTATGTTAACCTTCTCGCGTTGGCCGCTCATCCGAACCTGCGGCAAGAGTACCTGCGTCAACTCGAGAGTCTGGAGAAAGCGCTGGCCGACCTGGATAAAGACCCGACCGATGTGGGCGCAGCCGAACGCGTCGGGCGGGCGCTCGGATTCTTGGACCGCATGGGACGTCAGCGTCGGTTGGTGGTTGCCGTCCGCCGACACTATTTCCATCCCAACCTCGTCGCGCGAGTATCTGCCAAGATGGTGGCCGAAGGCATCGACGAGCCGGTAGCGGAACCGATCGAGCTTGCAGACAACATCATGGGAACCACGATTTACGGCAGTGGGCAGATCAAGGCTCAAGTCTCCTCGTCGCTGGTGCCGGCCCGGAAGCAGATCCGCGTCCGTTTGTCGTTGGATGGAGAGGCCACGACGGAAAACGTGGGGTACAACCGGAGTGTCAAGATTTGGTCGACCGGTTGGACGAGTTTACGAGCTCGCAAGGATGTGCTGATCCGCCCGACGGGAATCGAGACGAGTTGGACTGATGCGGAGGCGGCGACGAGCACCAATGTCTATGCGTTGTCGGCGCCCAATTGTCTGGTGGAAAAGATCGCCTGGAGGCGCGTCGGAAAGACGAAGGGGCAAGCCGAAGTGATCGCGGCTCAGCGAGCCGCCGGCCGCCTGGCCAAGGACATGGACGCGCGCGTCGACGAGTTGCTAGCG
>WFWZ01000100.1 GCA_015490875.1 Planctomycetaceae bacterium | reverse complement strand
CGCCGATCACGGAGACGAAGGCGACCCAGTGCCACCATTCTGTCATCGCCTGCAAGCGCGAAAACTGGTAGTAGATTTCGACCGTGGGAGGCGAAGCGGTCTGGCCGAGAGAGATCATCGGGCACCTCCCTTCGGCAAATGGTAGCTTGCGGAATAGGCCAACCACTGTTCGCCTAGCAAAAGTCCTACCAGCAACAACATCAAGAAAAGACTGCGATTGAAGCCGGCCGTGGCAACGGTGGCGTCCGCGAACGCGTCGGCGCGCACCAGTCGGACGGGCAAAGGCCGAAGGGCCGCCTCGAGTTCCTGTTCGCCCACGACGGCCAATTGCGATTCCACTGGATCGACGTTGACTCCGAAACGCCGAGCCTCCCGCTGCCCTCGTTTCGTCTTGAGCCACACTTCGTAAATGCCGGGACGCAGGACGTCGGTCGGTTCGAGCCGCCCCAGGAGCTTACCGGGAGTCGCCTCCGAGTGGGCCAGCCGAGTCAACGGAAGGACATGATCTTTCTCACCGGTCGGCAAAAACCATCGGAACTCGGGATCGAACAAATTCGCGTCGACCATCACCTCGAGGGGAGTTCCCACGACGTGTCGGTCGACCGGTCGCTTGGCCGCTCCGAGATAGGCTTCCAATCGCAAGGCCACCACCACCGTGGCATTGAGTGCCAGGTCGTTCCAATAGGGAGCAAAGGTCGTCAAGAAGGCGACGACGCGTCCCTTCCCAAACGCCTGTTCGGCGACCAGAGGCTGTCCGTTGCGCAGTTTGGCGATGATTCGTACGCGGTCTCGATTGGGAGCCGTCGGCCATGTGGCGGCCGCCCGCAAGTAACGCTCGACATGCATCGAGTGGATCAATGGATTGGCTCCTTGAGTCAACTCGCGGAAGACCGGATGGTCGTCCACGACCATTTGGACGTCCGGAGCTGGCGTCAGCTCATCCGGCGGCAAGACGTCTTCTCGTTCCAGTAGCAGAGGGAAGAGTCCTTCGCCATTTCGGTAAAGCTGCGCATTGTGGTTGGCGATCGCCCATTGGGGCCCGGCGAAGAAGACCAGTCCGCCTCCTTCGCGAACGTATTGCTCGAGGCGCTCGACAGCGACCGGATCGAGCCGTGGAAGATCACAAAGGAAGATCGTATAGTACCGGCTTAGTTCTTCTGGGGCGGCGTCTCTCAAGTACGACACCGGCTTGACATCGGCGCGGATGCCCGTTCGAGCATGCGTGCCTGGCTGGAAAAGTGCGGAAAGGAACTGAGCATTCATGCCGTCCGGATCGCCGTCGACAACCAAGACCGGTTCCACGTCCGGAAAGTGCACGACGCACCATCGGCGGTTATCGGTCGGCAGGCCATCGTCGGGCAGTTCCACTTCGACCGCGTGCACGCCTGGAGCCGGAAAGTAAACTTGCACACGCCGCGTCACCGTCTCCCCAGGTTCGATCCGGTCGATCAACACGAGCGGCATGTCCTCGATGTGCGGCTGCGGCTCCTCCCCCGTGATCGACTGAGCATCGTAGAAAATCGAACGTACTTTGACCGGTACGTTGCTGGCCGCGGTCGTTCCCGTGTTGCGCACGCGAATGTCGAAAAACAACGGAACTTCCGCCGCCCGTGTTTCGCTGGACGGGGAAACGTCGACCACGGCCAAATTGGGACGCTGGCGCTGGACGCACTGTACGAGCTGGACTTGGATGCCGGAGTCCTCGAGCTTCTTCAAGGCCGCTTGGACTCGAGGCGTCTGTTTCCACTGCCAGCGGCGAAAGTCCGAGACGACATAGACGATCCGGTCTTCATCAGGGGACTCTTCCAACAGGCGCGTGAGCAGCCCGAGGACCGGACCGGGACCGACCGCCGCCGAAGAGACATCCAGCGTGTGCCGAAGCTCTTCCATCTGCTGAGGAAACTCGCTGTCGATCGGCTCGGCATAGAGGTCGGCCACTCGTTGGCCGGCATCTTCGCCTGCCAGAGCCTGAGAGAATCGCAAGAGCGTCAGGCGCTGCGGGACCGGTTGTTCCGCGGCCGACGCTGCCAAACGCTGAAGGAATTGTCCGGCCACTTCGAACGCCGACACCGGACCGTAACGCTCGGCCATCGACGCGCTGTCGTCCAGCAGGACATAGTGGTGAGTGACTTTGCCGCCGAGGAAATCGAGCCACTGGCCTCGCGTGATCCACTGAGCCAGCATGGCCACCAACAGGGCGATCGCCGCCATTCGAGCCAGCAGGAGGAGGAGTTGCTTGAGCCACACCCACTTGCGGTGTTTCTTATAGCTTTGCAGGAGGAACTCCATGGCGGCCCAGCGGACGCGCCGGTGGCGCATCATGTTGATCAAGTGGATCAACACGGGCACGAGCGCCAGGAGGAATCCCCAAGCTAGTCCTTGATACAAAAACTGCATAAGCCCATGATCCGAAACGTCAATGTTCCTCGAAGCAGTCCCGGCCTTCGGCGTTCACCGGGGTGACCGGTGGCCTCGAGCCTCGTGACGAGACCGCCTCGTCGGAAGTTTTCGTTGTGCGCGTCAGTTGCGGTGGTGCATCCCCAATCGGTTACTCAGGTAGGTGGCGAGTGCCGCGTCGAGCGGCTGGCTGGTGCGGAGCAGCGCGTAGTCGACCACGTTGCGAGCACACTGCCGCTTGAGTTCCTCGAGGAACGCTCCAAGCGCTTCGAGGTACCCTTCCCGAAGGGCTCGAGGATTGCAGTTGAGATGCTGAGGCAACTCGAGTCCTTCGAACCGCATCGGGCCGGAGAACGGAAAGTCGAGTTCATCGTCGTCGAGCACGTGGAAGACCATCACGTCATGGCCGCGCTGACGCAGCATCTTCAGTCCCCGGATCGTACCGTCCAAGTCTGAAAGGAAGTCCGAAATGAGGACGACCATACCACGGCGCGGCAGCGTTTCGGCCGCCTCTCTTAGAACTCCAGAAAGATCGGTCTTGTCGGCGGGTGCCGCCACGTGCAGAGCTTCGACGATTGTCAGCAAGTGATTGCGTTTGCTTTGGTGCGGCACGCGAGCGCGCACACGTTCGTCGAACGCCCAGCAGGCGACCGCGTCCTGCTGGCGGAGGACGAGGTACGCGAGACTGCCCGCGATTGTGCACGCGTATTCATACTTGTTGAGCGGCCCGTTGCCGTATTCCATGCTCTTGGAAACATCGACCAAGAACGTACACCGCAAATTCGTGTCCTCTTCGAACTGCTTGATGTACAACCGGTCTTGGCGAGCCCAGACCTTCCAGTCGACATGCCGCAGGTCGTCCCCGGGAACGTACTCGCGGTGCTGCAAGAACTCGACCGATTGGCCGAAGTAGGGACTTCGGTGCATCCCCGAAAGAAACCCCTCGACGATGTGCCTCGCCCGCAACTCCACCCGCGATATCCGTTTGATCGCTTCAGGATGCAAAAATCGTTTGGAATCGGGCATCGCTCGTCAACTCGTCTTCCTTCGTGGGTGTCACTTCCAGCAACTTCTCGACCACGTCGTCCGCCGTGATCCCTTCGCTTTCAGCGGCAAAGTTCACGACGAGCCGGTGTCGCAGCACCGGTTTAGCGAGCGCCTGAATGTCGTCGGTGGAAACGTGCGAGCGACCTTGCAGGAGGGCGCGCGCCTTGCCACCGAGAATCAAAAACTGCACCGCTCGCGGCCCGGCTCCCCACCCGATCATCTCCTCGACGAAGTCCGGTACCCCCGGCTCGCCCACTCGCGTCTGCCGCACCAGGGACAGGGCATAGCGGATCACATGGTCGGTGACCGGCACTTCGCGAACCGTCCGTTGCAACTCGAGAATCTCTTCGCCACTGAGCACCGGATGAATGTCGTCAGCTTGAATGGCCGTCGTTCGCCGGGCGACCTCGAATTCCTCGTTGAAGTTCGGATACTTCACGAAGACCTTGAACATGAAACGGTCTTGCTGAGCTTCCGGCAGTGGATAAGTCCCCTCCTGCTCGATCGGGTTCTGAGTCGCCAAGACGAAGAAGGGATCCGAGAGCGGATGGCGGACGCGGCCAACCGTCACCTGACGCTCCTGCATCGCCTCAAGCAGGGCCGCCTGGGTCTTCGGAGGCGTCCGGTTGATCTCATCCGCCAGCACGACGTGGGAAAAGAGCGGGCCCTCCATGAAGCGGCGCTCGCGAGCCCCCGTCGTGCGGTTCTCCTCGATGATCTCCGTCCCGGTAATGTCGGCCGGCATCAAGTCAGGCGTGAACTGGATGCGGCTGAAGCTGAGATTGAGCGTCCGGGCCAGCGTGCTGATCATGAGCGTCTTGGCCAGGCCGGGGACACCTTCGAGCAGACAGTGGCCTCGGCTGAAGAGCGAGATCAAGAGTTCCTCGATCACTGACTCCTGACCGACAATCACCTGAGCCATCTGTTCGAGGATCCGCTCTCGAGCTTCCCCCAGCCTGCGTACGGCAGCCGAATCGTCCATTCGTTCCCACCTTCCGTCTATATAAGCCTGTCAGAAAAACGCTTGCTCGCCCCCTCCTCGGGTGGGCCACAGCCCCAATGCCCCCTCTCTCGAGTGGTCGTCTCGCGGGGTGCCACCTACGGGTTAGTTTCACGATGGCCGGAAATGGTTCAAATTGCAAGGGTTGCGAAGGATGGAAGGGCCCTGAGGCATGCCGGAGAAGTGGCCGAGCCGCCCCCGCAACACGCTAACGTAGCTCATTCAGCCACACCTAGGTCGGGCTTTCTAGCCTGAAGGCGTTTCTCTCGCAGAGCCGCAGAGCGCGCGGAGGGGTTTCTCGCAGAGTCGCAAAGAGCGCAGAGGTTCTTTTGGAACGAGGACGGAAAGCGTGTTCGTCGTCCGTCCTCATCTTCTGTCTCTTCCTGAATTTCCTCCTTTGCGTCTTGGCGTCTTTGCGCGAGGCCCTTTGTTTGTTGCAAGTCTCGCGTAGGATTCTATGGGCTGACGCCCATAGCTATTCTCTGTCGCCGCTTCGCGGCTGATCGAAGGGATACCGACTCTTCACGGTTTCTGCGGGAACGCAGTCTCCCATCACCTCCACGGACGGGAAAGGCCTATTCGGCGATCGACCAGTCTTGCCAGAGCCGCATGAGCCGTTTCCAGTTCCACGTCACCACATATGGCTGATTCGCCGGCAAGACCCATAGCCGGCTGCCAAGCCATCGAACGCGCTGAACGATTGTGGATTCGCGAGGCAGCCTGACGACGAGTCGATACTGTCTCTCATGTTGGCGCCAAATCGATACGGTGCGATCGGCCGACCCGACGGCCAGGAGCGTCCCATCTTCGGAGAAATCGAGCGACCGGACGGCCTCGCCGTGGGCTCGCCAGCGGTGGATCGGTTTTCCCTCCAGCGACGCGACAACGATTTCTCCCTGATCGAGTCCCCATAGAATCGTCTTTCGATCCGGAGCGATGGCGACGGCGGTGACGACATGCGGCGTCGGCGACTCCCAACGCAACGTGGTGCCTTCCATCAGACGTGCAGTCGAGTCGGTCGACGATACCACCGTCAGGAGCCCGCGCTGGTCGACGGCCAAGAACGAAGCGGTCCCCGCTATTGACGCCCGCAAATCGTTGTTCCACTCGGCAAGAGGCTGTCCCTTTTCGAGATCGCCGAGCAACAATCGGGTGCTGCGCCAGGCGACCAGAGCCTTTTTTCCGTCGTCGGAAATATCGACGGCGCGCGGATCGGTCAGCTCCCACTGCTGCCAGGTCTTGGGATCAGAGAAAAGAGCTTGGCGCTGCTTTTCGGGGAGATTGGGATAGTCGTCCGGAAGCATGCACCACCGGAGCCCGGCACGTTTGTCAAGCCACGCCACGGTGCACGCTCGATTGGATACCGCCGCTCGCAACGCGTGCGCGTCCGTGCGAAATTCGGCGTCTACGCCGCCAGTTGCAGTGTTGATCGAGAGAATACGCGACTGCTGGGGATCAGAGCGTACAACAAGGACGGCCAGCTTGCCCGATGCACCGGTATCGAAATCCATCACCTGACCGGCGAACGGTCCGACGATCGAGCGAGCCTGATCCGGGAGGAGCTCGTAGTGCCACACGCCGTCGTTTCCTGTAGCACTGAGATAGTGTCCCGCTGAGTCAGTCACGGCAAACGGCTCATCCCGCCCCGGCATGGGCAGATCAAGAGCCAACTCTCCCGTGGCCACGTCCCAAATATGGATCCTCCGATCGTGACTCGCCGAAACAAGCCACCGGCCGTCACCCGACCACGCCAGGCTGAGGCACGGCTCCGTATGGAGCATGTTACGTCCGGGAGGTTGCAGCGAGACCGCCTGGTGCTGCGTGTCGAGATCGAAAATGGTGCCACCCGTCGGTCCTCCGGCGACCGCGAGAAGTCTCCCGTCGGGACTGAGAGCCACGGGGCCAACAAAACCTTCGTACCGCCGCCCGATCAACTCGCCTGTTTCCGCGTCGAACGCAGCCGCCATCTGTCGGTCACTGGCCGCAAGACGCTTTCCTCTTGCATCGATGGCCAACCAAACGATGCGCCCCGAGAAGGTTCCCGTTCCGATTTCTTGACGTCCTTCGTCGGTTTCCCAGCGCCACCGCCAAAGTTGATTTCCCTGGGCGTAATACAGTTCGGGCTTAGTCGGATGAAAGACAACTGTTTCCGATCCGTCTGGACCAAAACGGTAATCACGGCGGCGCGGCGGATCGGATGTGAGATCCCACACGTACACCCACCCACTGCGGCTCATCGCCGCCAGTCCCTTGCCATATAGGACGTACGCAAGTCCATAGATGCCGTCCATGTTGGATGTCTTGAGCTGCCACCGGGCCGAGGCACGAACGCCTAGCTTTCGGGTGACTTCTCCGGTTACCGGGTTACACAAGAGTATTCGCAACAAGAACCGGTTCTTTTCTGTTGCGATGGCCATCTGGTGTCCGGCCGGGTGGAAGCAGATGAACCGGGAACGATATCCCAGAGGCATCTTGATTTCGCGTATCAAGCGAGCGTCGACGCCGCGGAGGAGTTGAGCGGAAAGAGCGCGAAGCGCTGGACGATCCACGACCTCGGACACGCGGACATTCGCTGCTTCCCGCAACTTGTGGATGCCTTCGTAAGCCCATCCCTGTTTGGGTTCGACCAATCCTGCTCGAGCATCAGCCACCAAGCTGAAATAACGCTGCGCCTCGGCCAGCTTGGCACGTTCATCGGCCAGTTTTCGAGCACTGGCCAATTCGGCTTCGCGCAACTGGCGCTCTCGTTTGGCTGCCTGCAACCGAGCTTCCTGGGCTTCCCGTGCCTTCTCGACGTAGCGAAGGCGAGCCGTGATCATCCCGACGGCGACGAGCGACAGAAGGAGGCCGGCCAGAGTTGCGATGGCGAGTGCCGCGGCGGGCTTGCGCCGACACCATCGCCATGCGCGTTCCCATGCCGACACGGGTCGAGCGGAAATCGGTTCCCCCGACAGGTAAGCTCGCAGGTCGTCCGCCAGCGCGCCGGCCGACGCGTACCGGTTGACCGGCCGCTTTTCCAGACACTTCAGACAGATCGTCTCGAGGTCTCGGTCGATGGCCGGGTTAAAACGGGTCGGCGGAACCGGGTCGCGTTCGACGACTTGCCGCAACGTTTCCATGACCGAGGCGGCTTGAAAGGGCGGGCGCCCCGTGAGCATCGCGTAGAGGACGCTTCCGAGCGCATAAATGTCGGCCGGCGGTCCCACGGTCTGCGTCGCCTCGACTTGTTCCGGAGGCATATAGCCCGGCGTTCCCAAGACCTGACCTGTCGACGTCAGTTCGCTGTCGGATTCGATCTGCTTCGCGAGGCCGAAGTCAGTGATCTTCGGATACCACGACGGCACATCGGTTTGGGAAGATGCGTCAGTCCGCGATCGGAGACTTCCCGACAGTGCGACACGCCCATGGCTGCTGGTACTTCCGCCGGTAGAGTGCGCGAGCAACACGTTGGCGGGCTTGAGATCTCGGTGGATGACGTTCTTGGAGTGAGCGTATTCGATCGCCTCGGCCAAGACGAGCAACATCGCGGCCGCCTCACGGCTTTCCAACAAGCGATCTCGAAGCAAGTCTGCAAGGCTGCATCCTTCGACGAACGCCATCGAGTAGAAATGTTGTCCGTTCGATTCCCCGACTTCGTAGATGGGGACGATGGCGGGATGGTCAAGCCTACCGGCCGCCTCTGCCTCAGTGTAGAACCGCGCAATTTGCTCGTCGTCCGCCAGACTCCCGGCTTTGATCACTTTCAGGGCGACCGTGCGGTTGAGACGCAGTTGGCGTGCTCGATAGACGACGCCCATGCCGCCGTGCGCAATCTTCTCCTCGATCTGATAACCGTCGATTTTCGGGAACTCGGTTACCGCGCTCGTTGGAGCCAGGCCAGCCGGGGGCCAGCCGGCCGTGTCGGGAATCTCGGCCGTCTCGTCCCTGTCCGTCCGCTCTTCCCCCGAGGCCTGGCCGACAGGCATCGTTTCCGGCACCGGCTGGGGTAGCTCGGGCCTTTCTTCGGACTTCGGAGGTTCGCGATCGTCCTCCATTGCTGCCGATCCTTCCACGTGCTGCGCGAATTAAGAAACGACCTGCGTGGATGCAAAAGCTGCCTCCCTGTTCGATTGTAATCGATCTGGTCCAACAAAGGGCCTCTCGCAAAGACGCGAAGGCGCAGAGATAATCATGGGAACCATTGCCTCTGCCTTTCTCCGAATGGGAATTGTCATGAAAAGCCGCAGCCATACGACCCGATCCACACAACGTCGCATCATTGCGATCGTTCAGGCAGTGATTCTTTACACCGCTGGATGGCTTGTCATCCAGGCAGTGACGGCGCACCGAGCCAGTGCCGAGCCGACGGGTCGGCCCAACATCGTCTACATCATGGCGGATGACTTGGGTTATGCCGACGTCGGTTTCATGGGATCCAAGGAGATTCGTACTCCCAACTTGGACCGACTGGCTCGAGGAGGAGCCATTCTCGATGCGTTCTATGTGCAACCTGTCTGCTCGCCGACTCGAGCTGCCCTGCTGACCGGTCGCTACCCAACGCACACGGGCGTGTACACCGTTGTGCGCCCTCACGCCAAATGGGGATTGCCGCTGCGTGAACGCACGTTGGCAGATGCACTGCGCGATGCCGGCTACCATACCGCCATCTGCGGCAAGTGGCATTTGGGAGAGTACCGCCGCGAGTACCAGCCGACTCGGCGGGGTTTCGACGAGCAATACGGGCACTTCTTCGGAGCGCTCGACTATTTCACCAAGATCCGCAATGGCGAACGCGATTGGTATCGCAATGACCGCCCGTGTGACGACGAGGGCTATTCGACGCATTTGCTAGGACGCGAAGCGTGTCGGATGATCCGAGAACGCCCCAAGGACAAGCCCCTATTCTTGTATGTGCCGTTCCAAGCCGTACACGCCCCGTACCAGGTTCCCGACGAATACCTTCGGCCCTATGGCTCGCTGAAAGGAAATCGGCGCAAGTACGCCGGCATGGTAGCGGCCATGGATGAGGCGATCGGCAACATCGTGGCGACGATCGATCAGGAAGGGATTCGCAATCAGACGTTGATTATCTTCTGCAGCGACAATGGAGGGCCGCGGCCGGGACAGATTACCGATAACGGACCGCTGCGCGCCGGCAAAGGAACGATCTACGAAGGAGGCGTGCGAGTCTGCGCATGTGTGAATTGGCCCGGCAGAGTCCCCGCTGGAAGTCGAGTGACCGAACCGATTCACGTAGTGGATTGGTACCCAACGCTGGTGCAGCTAGGCGAGGGATCGCTGAAACAGCGGCGCGGCGTAGACGGCAATTACATCTGGGAAGCGATTGAGAAGGGGGCGAAGCTGCCTGAGCGTCCGATCTTGTTGTGTGCGTCGCCGACTCGAGCCGCCGTTCGGGTGGGCGAATGGAAACTCGTCATGAAGCCGGCGTCGGGACGAAAGGCGAAGCGGTCGTCCGCAAAACGCCGTCCCAAGAAGAAGTCGGCGAATCCAGATGCTCGGCGCCGCAACAAGCCTGTATTCGAACTCTATCACTTGTCAGAGGATATTGGGGAGCAAAAAAACCTGGCCGATGTCCATCCGGAAAAACTTGCCACGCTTCGGCGGACATTGGAGGACCTCTTGCGAGACGCCGTCCGGCCAGGCGACCAGATAGCCAAAAAGGAATGACTGGCTCGGGCCGTTTACCGTCGCAATACCGGTTCGATGGCGACTCGGTGCTGATGCTTATTCGCCGTCGAACCAAGCTTGCCTCACGGCAGCATGTCCCCTTGGTCTTCCGGCCAACTTGTCTCCCCCTTGGTCCATGGGAGCGGGTCACGATCGTTAGCGATGCCATCGCCATCGAAGTCGGTCGTGCTGCCGGAAGTTGGAAACGGCAGATCGGGATAGCGACGCACCAGATCCCACCACTTCTTCGCAAATTCGGCTCGCGACATGGAACCGGTCGGCGCGACGATCGAAGGAGGAAGATCGATCACTTCACGCGTGCGCCGCTCTACCAACGCGATCCAGTCTGCCGTTGCGGGTCGATCGGCCTGGAACTTGACCTCGTCCGGTCGCAGCGGGAAAGTTCGACGGATCGCCAACTGCTGGATCGGAACAAACGCCGGATGATCCGGTGGAACATCCGCAAAGGGCCAGAGAATCGCAGGTATCCTGTGGAGTTCGGCATTGCAGAGTGCCTTCCAAACGAGAGACAGATACTTGCGGTTGAGCGCAACCCGGCGTGGCTGAATCTGCTCCTTGATAGACACGGCGGCGATGGCACCGGCAGCCTGGCCAATCGCCATGCTCTGATCGTGAAGTCGCACGGCGGAACTGACGACTGCGCTATAGCCGAGATTCTTCTGAGCTCCCAGTAGCCCGTCCACACGTACGGGCACCAGGCTTCTCGCAGGAAACAAACTTCGGCCGCTGTAGGGCGGCCCCCATTTTCGGAGCGGTTTCAGGTAGCCCCGCCACGCGCCGTTGGGGTCCTTCGGATCGACGAAACGGCGGCCCGTAGGATGGAAGTCGTACTCGAATTGCCAACACGCCACGCCGTCTTCGTACATGGCCGACGCGTAATGCCGAGCGTCACCTCGGGCGCCCGTCGTGTCCTGTTGCTTCATCATGTAGAGAGCTCTTAACCGAAGCGATTCCCGTATATAGGGTTTGGGCGGCAGCGAGTCCGGAGTACCGAATTCCTGTGACAACCTCAGACGCCGGAAATCGTATCGAGCATCTTTGCCCGCCGCACTGGCCACCGTTTGCAGGTAATAGAGGAAACCTAACGAATGCTGTTTGGCGTCATCGAAGATGATTTGGCGTTGTCGCCGAGTCATCTGGACGATGTTCTTTTTCGATGCGCCCACTTCGTCGGCTTCCAACGCATCGACGACTCTTTGGGGTAGGACGTCAAGCGGGTAGTCGATCAGCGGAAAACAGATCAAGACAACATCCTTGCGGACACTCGTTTTCGACGACCGTCCGTCGATGAGCCTTCTGCTGGTGTAGAGAAACTCGAGCGACTTCGGATAAGGATGATCGTCATAGCACTGCCGCCGGTACGTAGCCGGCCGGGGAATCGGTGAAACATCATCGCTTTCTTCCAGGACCAGACAGTACGTAATCGGGTTCATGTCGGTGGGCGGGTAATCTCGATGCGATTCGGGGGCGAGTGGCTCCCCATACTTGGATCGCAGATCAGGGCCACAATCAAAACCGGCGCCGGCCAACTGGATCACGTCTCCCCAGTCACTGGCATCGATCGTGATTCTCGCTGCAACGGTGATGCGCTGTGCGGTTCCTTCTCCACACGGCTGGAACGATACGGATACGACTTTGCGGCTACGGGCATCAAGCTGTACATGGTCGGGATAATAGGGCTGGAGGATTCGTAGGCGACCGTTCTTCACGTACGGCCGAACCAGCTCAGCGAACGCTTGAGCCGCATCGCGAGGTCGGCAAGTCGTGATCACTCGCGTGTTTCCCGGCCGAGGGTTTCCGTATTTGCGTCGGTTCGTGCGTTCGATGATGTCAACCACTTCACGAAACAGCCCCGATCGAGGAAACGGAACGCCATGACCGTATCCCTCGGGACCGCGGTTTTCGTCGATTGCTCCCAGCGCTTCGCTGGAGAACTGCCCGCCCAACCAGTCGGTGTCGTTGACGAGGACGATCCGGCGGATCCCCATACGAGCTGCCTGGACGGCTGCAGCGCAGCCACTTTCCGTCCCGCCGACAATCAATAGATCCGCCGAGATGACGTTCGAATCAGCGGCAGGGGCACGTGGGCAGCAGTCAGATAGGGCGGCAACCGTGAACCACACTGTGGTGTAAACCACCAGGAGAACTACGGGGCGTCGCGGGGCATCCATGAACGACCTGAAAGTGGATCTCGGCATTCGGTTCATCGTACCATGGTCCTCCTTCCCGACCCGGCTCCGCCGGCAAGCAGACAGGTTGCACGTAGAAGGCATCGAGAATCGCTTCCCCTTGAGGCAGCCGGTCCACATTGGGAGTGCGGCTCTCTTTCGACCCCATGAACTCGACGTCGGCATAACCCAAGTCGTCCGCCCAAGCGAGTCAGCGTAACACGTGAAGGAGTACAATTCCATCACGAGAAGTCAAGGTCACCGCTCGGAACGGGGCCGAAGGACTCCTATTTGACCTCGCCGTCGCTGGCCAGTACGCTGTCCTGATAGCCACGTTCGATCAGAACTATCCTATGGAGGCGACTACGATGAAGACATGCCATCTGTTGTTCCACCGGCACGCTCTGTGCCTGACGTCGCTCACGCTGCTTGCCGGCATCGGCGCTCCTCCCCTCGTTGCCAAGGAACCTTCGACGATCCGACTCTTTAACGGAAAGAACCTCGACGGTTGGACCTACGACCTGCAAGACCCCAAAGCCAAGATGGAAGATGTCTGGCACGTCGAGAATGGGATCTTGATTTGCAAGGGACGGCCGGTCGGTTACCTGCGGACGAAAAAGGACTATTCCGACTATCGGCTTGAACTCGAGTGGCGATGGCCGGCAGGAACGCCCGGTGGCAACAGTGGCGTCCTGATTCACGCCAGCAAGCCGCGAATGCTGGGCATCTGGCCCAAGTCGCTCGAGGTGCAACTAGGCAAAGGCGACGCCGGGGATTTCTGGGTTATTGGGACGACGATCCGCATCGAGAACCAAGCCCAGCGTCAAAAGGGACGTCGACATTTGAACCTCACCGATGACTCGGAAAAGCCGATCGGGCAGTGGAACAAGAT
>WFWZ01000099.1 GCA_015490875.1 Planctomycetaceae bacterium | reverse complement strand
GATCTACCCACGCAAGTACGACCTTTTGATCGTGGACGAGGCGCACAACTGCGCCCCCTCGGGTCGTGGCAAATACGCCACGGATTCATTACGAACGCAAGCACTGCGGGAACTGGCCCCACACTTCGAGCATAAGCTGTTTCTCACGGCCACGCCGCACAACGGCTATCGGGAGAGTTTTAGTGCCCTGCTGGAATTGCTTGACAACCAGCGGTTTTCCCGTGGCACGGACCCGGACCGCAAACAGCTTGAAGCGGTGATGGTCAGGCGACTGAAGACTGATCCAACTTTTGCAAAGAAATGGGACGGCACGCCTCGGTTTCCGCCACGGGTCTTGGAGCCTATCGAAGTTCCCTACTCGGACGAAGAGCGGGAGATTCATGCCGTTCTTCGAGAGTACACAAAGCTTCGCTCTGAGCGAGCTTCCGACAGCACCGAGAAGTTCGCCACCGAGTTCGTCCTGAAGACGTTGAAGAAGCGTCTCTTCTCAAGTCCGGCTGCGTTTCTTGCCACGTTGGAGCAGCACGAGAAATCGCTTCAAACCGCCAGACAAAGGGCCGTCGCCAAACCGTCGTTCAGCGTCCTTCAACGTGACTTCGACCGAATGGAAGAAGAGTACGCCGACGACTTCGAGTACGACGAAGCCACTGCCGATGCACTGGACTCGGCGACTCGGCTGTTTGCTGAACCGACCGAGCAGGAGCAGACGCTTCTCAAACGGATGAAGAAGTGGGCCGAGCGTGCTCGTGCTCAGCAGGACTCGAAAGCCAGGCAACTGATCGCTTGGCTCAACGAACACATCAAGCCGGGCGGCAAATGGTCCAAGGAGCGGGTCATCATTTTTACCGAGTACCGGGCCACGCAAAACTGGCTGCAAGAAGTGCTGGCCACCGAAGGATTCTCAGAAGGCGACCGGCTGATGACCATGTACGGCGGCATGGACAACGAACATCGGGAAGCGGTCAAAGCGGCGTTTCAGACCGATCCTGAAAAGAGTCCCGTCCGCATTTTGCTGGCCACCGACGCCGCTTCGGAAGGTCTCGACTTCCAAAATTTCTGCTCCCGGCTGATCCACTACGAGATCCCGTGGAACCCGAACCGCATGGAGCAGCGGAACGGACGTATCGACCGCCACGGCCAGAAAGCCGACAAGGTGCTCGTCTATCACTTCGTCGGTGAAGGCTACAAGGACCGGGCCAGTCGAAACTTCACCGGCCACGCCTCGGACATGGAAGCCGACCTTGAATTCCTGATGCGGGTGGCGCAGAAAATCGAAACCATTCGTGAAGACCTCGGCAAAGTCGGGCCGGTGATTGCCGAGCAGGTCGAAGAGGCGATGCTGGGCCGTCGCACGGCGCTCCACACCGATGATGCCGAGCGGGAAGCGCAGCCAATCCGCAAGATGCTCCGGTTCGAGCGTGATCTGCACAAGCAGGTCCAAGCGCTCATGGAGCAGTACCGGGAGACTCGCCGGGAACTGCGACTGTCTCCGGAAAACATCCAACATGTCGTTGAAGTCGCTTTGCAGCTTGCCGGTCAGCCTGCATTGATTCCGGCCAAGACCGAAGACGGCAAGCCCTGCTTCCAGTTGCCGCCGCTGCGGGGAAGTTGGGCCGCCTGTGCCGAAGGTTTGGAGCATCCACACACAAAAGAGATCCGTCCGATCACGTTCGATGAGGCCGTCGCCAGAGGCCGGGACGACGTGGTACTGGTCCACCTGAATCATCGGCTACCGCAGATGTGCCTGCGATTGCTGCGTGCCGAGGTCTGGGCAGAAAAGGGTCGGTCGAAACTCCAGCGAGTGACGGCACGAGTGATTCCCAATGAACTTGTGGATACGCCCGTCGTCGTGGCCCATGCCCGTATTGTCGTGATCGGCGGCGACAGTTACCGGCTGCACGAAGAGATCATCGCCGCTGGCGGGACCATTCAACAGGGCAAGTGGGGCGGGCGGCTGAATCAGGGACAGCTTGAAAAAGCCCTCTCTACGTTGACCAACACCGAACCCTCAGAAAAAGTCAAAGAGATCCTGCTGGCGCTCTATCCGCAACTGACCGGACGATTGGCAGCCGCACTGGAAGCCCGGCTGAAAGAGCGCAAAGCCGGTATCCACCGCACGCTGCAAGCTCGTGCCGAGAAAGAAGCCAAAGACATCACGGCCATTCTGACGGAACTGAAGAAGGCCATCGAAGCCGAGTTGGATGAGCCCGAATTCCGGCAATTGGAACTGTTCGATGACCCGGAACGAGAACAGTTCGAGCGGAACAAGAACGCCATGCGAGCACGAGCGCAAGAGATTCCCGAGGAAATCGAACGTGAGACCGAGGCGATCAAGGCAAGGTTCGCCGATCCGCAGGCAAGGATGTTCCCCGTGGCGGTGACGTTTTTGGTGCCTGAAAAACTGGCGGGAGGTGCATGATGCCGAACCACGACCATGCAACGCCAGAAGAGATTCTCAACATCGTGATGGGCCGACTGAGCGAGTTACAGGCCACGGATTTGATTCACGACATCGAGAGCACAATTGCCCGAGGTGTCGTTGTCGAAGAGCAGCCTAGTGCGGCGCATGTATTTCGGCCCATGAACGACGAAGAGAAATTGTCGATAGCGCTTGAGTACATCGTGAGCGCATTTGACGTTCCGCTCATGCTGGCCCGATGCAGGGAGATACTGGGGTGCGACCAAATCGCATGGAGCATCGACTCTGACGAACCGCAAATTGTGTCTGGTTCGATACCTCCAAGCGACGGACGGCAGAACGACATCCTTGTCACGCTCCTTCAGATTATGGACGAGCTTCAGCTTCCAATACCGGAGGTGGCGTGATGGCAACACTTTCCGATCTCCGCAATGCAGTTGAGTCCGCACTGAGCCTGCCTTCTGCCGGTCCAACACTTCAACTCAACAGCAATACAAGGGAGCGTGCCTTCGAAGCCTATGTGTTTTCGCTGCTGGTCCAAGCTGTAAGACAGGCTGGAGGAACTGCAACGATAGTTGGAATCCAATCTGGGGAAGCTCCCTCGACAGTCGTTTTTCGAGGTGGTCCGGGGAGGATGGGATCCCAATCACAAGACTACGCATTCGCACGATGCTCGTTGGGAGGGAATGAGTTCGAACTTCATGTTGACGTGCAATATCAGGGCACTTCTGGAGCGATCCATGAGGTGGATGTGTCTGTCTATGACCACAGGGCAGCTAATCGAGTGCGTTGGAACCAGAATGAGTTTGCAAGATCGTCCAAATTATACGGTGCTTTTGAATGCAAGTTTTACGATTCGACGCTGGGGACAATCCTTGGGAGAACATTCGTGGGGCTTTTGGCTGATTGCGGTCAAATGAGAATGACAGCCTTTTGTTCGAACGGTCCGTCTCCGTGTCTGGCGAAATACCTTAAACCACAACGTCGCCCGGGCCATTTTCTGCGGCTGTCGCCTATGAGGGCGGCGATAGAGCAGAGATTTGTGAAGTACTTCGAACAGGAATTTCGCAATTGGGCTGGAGTGGTCTGATTGAAAAGATAAAGGAAGAGCGCAGTAGATATGTCCATCGCACGTCATCATGCAGAATGGCTTTCCCTCGTGCCGGTCTCGGGGCCGTTCCTGAGTTTGCCGGTGCTGATGGAGGCGTTTCCGCAGGGGCTGGATGCGCACGATGCGGAACATGCCCGGCTGCTGCGACTGGCCTATGAAGAGTGGCGGGTGGCGTGTGATGAGTGGCGGGAAGGACAGAAGGCTCGGCGGGGCACGGTGTCCGATCCACGCACCACGCATCACGAATGGATCAAGTTCGTCCTGACCAAGACGCTTGAGTTCGATGAAAGCCTGCTGGCCGAGGGACAGGCGATCCCGCAGACGCTTCAGGTCGAAGTGGCCGAGCATGGGGAACTGCTCAAGCCCAACATCGTGCTGATGTC
>WFWZ01000098.1 GCA_015490875.1 Planctomycetaceae bacterium | reverse complement strand
CCGGGGCCGACGCGAGCCGAATCGGGGAGAGACGGTGATGGAGAAGCGGGGATCGTGAGGCAGCGAGGTGGTCGGAAATGCGCGACGATTTGGGAAAAGGCGCACTCGACGTCATCGACTTCGATCAGCGGCAACGGAACGTCGGGAAAACCGACGGGAACGACGGCGGCTGACGCTTGAGAATCTCTGAGGTCACGCACCAGCTCAGAGCTGACCGCTAATGTGATTTGTCCCGGCAGGGCATTGCGGAGCGTCGCCGCTTCGGCAATGTCGACTCCCCCATCCCCGCGAACCCTTCCACCGACGAGTTTCGCCAACGTTTCGACTGTGGCCACGACTCGACCCTCCTTGGCAACGGCCTTGATCTGGAAATCCAGCGGGGGACTCCCCGGTCACCGGCGGTCCCACGGCGACATCTTTCGTTCTTCCGGCGTTTCGAAACGCGGCCTCAATGTAGCGGAAACCCGCGAATCCCAAAAGGCGAATCTTGATCTTCCTGGACCTTGGAGCTCGCGGGCACCGGGGCTTCGAGGCTTCCGAACCGCCAGACGCCGCCGACAGCGCGGGGCGTTGCAGCCTACCCTCCGGCTGTGGCCTCTGTGCCGGCCTTCGCTTCGGCCAGCCCGATGTCGACACAAATCGGGCCCAAATCGGTATCGAACGGTAGGGAGATGGGAACGGAGCTCGATGGAAACGAAATCGCGTGGTGCTTGCCGCAAATCACCGTCGGAAGGCCGATGCTGAGCTGGTATTGCTCGAGTTGGGCCTTGGCCCCGCCCGCGATCATATTGGTCAGTTCGCCGACCGTGTCGACGACTTCATCATCGAGTTCCTCAGGCCGCTGTCCGAGCATCGACTCGGTGATATTGAGCGCCGTATTGCGGCTGAGGGAGACCACCACCATACCGTGATAGCTTCCCGAGAAGCCGATCAGCCCGCTCACCTCGAACTCCGGCGTGTGCGACTGCTTCAGTCCGGGCGTGCCTCGATGAATCTCGCTTCCGAGCATCATTCGAAACACGTCGCAGGTGGCGGTCAAGAACGGGTTGATCAATTCCACTCGCACGAGAACATTCCTTCTTCCCTTGCCGGTGAACGGGCAGGCCGCGCGGTCATACGGCAGCGAACTTCTCGAGTTTCTGCTGCAAGGCTTCAGGAGTGAACGGTTTCACGAGGTAGTCCGAGATTCCGGCCTGAACCGCTTCGAGTACACGTCCTTTTTCGGCTTCCGTTGTGATCATCACGACCGGAACGGTCGAGCCGCTGCTCCGGATATCCTTGACGAGATCGATACCAGACTTGTTCGGCATGTTCCAATCGGTCAATACGAGATCGAACGACTCCTGCTGAAACAGCTCGAACGCCTCAGCACCATCGCCGGCTTGAGCCGTATCGTTGACCCCCACCGCTCCAAGAGCTCGAATGATGATTTTCCGCATCGTTGCCGAGTCGTCTACAACCAGTACCTTCATGACAGGCTCCTCACAATGAACAAATCAGTGGACTTGCGATTCTGGGCAGGTTTCGCGGTTCTTCAATACTCTAGTTTACAAAAGCCGTTCTGTCGGTTGCCGCTTTCTCTTCGTGGTGGTACTTCACGCTGTTGTGCCGGTTCCTGCCGGTCGCAATCCATCGATGATGCGCACTTCTTTCTCAAGACGTTCGATGATCGCGTCAAGATCCTCCTCCCAATCGATACATTTCAAATTGGCCAGCGTCGTTTCCAATTGGGCAACCAACAGTTCCAGTTGCATCGACTCCTCATCATCCAT
This sequence comes from Planctomycetaceae bacterium, assembly GCA_015490875.1. Taxonomy (GTDB): domain Bacteria; phylum Planctomycetota; class Planctomycetia; order Pirellulales; family Pirellulaceae; genus S141-3. The sequence goes on along the minus strand of WFWZ01000098.1, from coordinate 32,834 downwards.
TGTCGGATTCGTCTCGTTCGCCTCGAGTTGGGCGGACATTCGGGTGTACCACTCGGATAACATTTCGGCAAAAGCTTCCACCGTTTCTTGTGCCAGGGTCTTGTCTTGGATGGACCGTACATAACTAATCCGGTCACCTACCTTGGTCAACTCCTTTTCGACAGTCTCCCAGTCGGTCGCATGGTCATTGGATGGAGCTGGTTCTGGGAGCGGATTAGAAGTGTCGGTAGCTGGGGAGGGAGGAGGTAGTGTCCCCGATAAGGTTGAATCAGACCGGCCTTCGACAGCTGACGGCACTGATCTCGGAAGTGATTCGACGGTATCGCGAGACGTCGGCGCAACGGAGGGTGATCGTGCGGACGAATCCTTATCCGGGCTGCTCTCACGAGGTACTCGATGCTCCATGGCCTCGTTACTGCCGCCCCGTCGTCGTAGGAGACATCTTGCCGGGATACGGAGGCTGCTGGGTTGGCTCGGGAAGAGCGACCCCAGAACGTAGCCGACAATCAAGTTGAAGACGGCAACGAGAAAGAACACACCAAACACAGCACCACACCTCTTGACCCTTCTTGGTGGTCAACCTTCCCAGCGATCCCTGGCGACAGACCGGATGCACCTACCGAAACATAGCCCACACAGTGCGACTGGCGGAGAGTGGTTTGGTTTGCTCTTCCTTGGATCTTGACGTAGATAGAAAAGGTATCGCACTCGCCCTTTCTGCCCACTTTTCGGCGAGGCCCGTTGGAAGACACCTGACACACCGGCCCGTCCTCTTGGGAGCCTTCGAGGTCGTTTGCCCAGAGTTACGGTCCGGTGACGGCTTCTGCTAACGCACATCAACTGACCCGGAGGCTCCCATGAAGACCGAAGCGGCCACGCGGCAGGTCACCGACCGGCAACTCAATCGTTACGCCACGTTCCTTTACGATCGGACGGGGATCCGCATCTCCCCGCAAAAAAAGACTCTATTGTCCAACCGGCTCCGCCGCCGCATGAAAGCGCTGGGAATCGACGATTATGACGCTTATTACGAGCTCCTGACGCGACTCGATCCCAACGACCCCGAGTGGGATGCTTTCCTGCAAGAGATCACAACCCACGAAACATATCTCTTTCGGGATCCGAACCAGTGGGAATGGTTTTCGAAGAAGTATCTTCCGGCGATTCAGAGTGAAGCTCGGAAGGGCCAGCGCCCCAAGAGCCTTCGCATCTGGTCGGCGGCGTGCAGTACCGGAGATGAGGTCTATACCATCGCCAGCTGCATTGCCTCGAGTCTCGCCAATCATTCTCAGTGGAAAATCGAAATCCTCGGCACTGATATCGGCATTGGAGCTCTCGAAGAAGCTCGCGAGGCCCGGTTCGGAAGACGGGCCATGCAGCAAGTGCCCGAGTCGCTTCGGAGGCGGTTTTTCACGAAGGTCGACGGCGAGACGTGGGAGCCCAAACCGGTCTTGCGCAATTGGACGAAGTTTCAGCAGCACAATTTGATGGAGCCTCTGAAAGCCCGTTCGTTCGATTTGATTGTAATCAAGAACGTGCTTATCTATTTCGATCCCGGGTCGAAAAAAACGGTCTTCGCAAATGTGGACCGCGTCCTTGCCAAAGGGGGACACCTCGTCACGGGACCGGCCGAGGGCATTTCGGATCTGCTGAAGGCGTATGAACGGATTCACCCGTGGTTGCATCGCAAACCGTCCAAGTGACCAATCCCGGAGATAACTAGCCTTATGAATCGGCCACCTATCCGCGTCCTGGTTGTCGACGACTCGCTCGTCCTTCGTGAACTCCTCGCCGACATTATCGATGCCGAGCCCGGTTTCACCGTAGTGGCCAAGGCACGCGACGGACAAGACGCTCTGAAGAAAGTGGAACAACACCGTCCCGACGTCGTTACGCTCGATGTCCAAATGCCGCGCATGGACGGCCTGGAGACACTGGATGCCATTCTCGCCAGCAATCCCGTGCCCGTCATCATGGTCAGCGCGCTGACGGCTCGCGACACCGACGTGACATTGCAGGCCTTGGACCGCGGGGCCATGGACTACATCGAAAAGCCGAAAGACCTCAAGACGTCCCAGGATGACTTCCGTCGTCAGTTGATTCCGAAGATGCGAGCTGTGGCGGGAGCCGATGTAAGGCGGATCTTGCGGATTCGCCGGACGAAAAAGCAGCGTCGTCGACAACGTCCGCTTCAGCACCATGAAGGATCGGAACGCACGGGAGAATTGACCGAGCGTTATGCCGGTTGCTGCATCGCCATCGGCATTTCCACCGGCGGCCCCCCCGCTCTGGCCACGCTGTTCCAGTCTCTTGTGCTTCCCCTTCCTCCTATCGTCATCGTCCAGCACATGCCGGCCAATTTTACCGGTCCATTCGCGAGGCGGCTCGATTCGATATCAGCGGTCTCAGTGAAAGAAGCAACAACGGGGGATCTCCTGCGTCCCAACTGCGCGTATGTGGCTCCCGGAGGACGCCATCTCTCCCTGCGCCCGGGACCACAGGGCATCATCACCCGAGTGAAAGACGGCGAACCGGTCAGCGGTCATAAGCCATCGGTCGACGTGATGATGCAGTCGGCCGCCGACCGCTTCGGAGCGTCATGCCTGGGGGTTATCATGACGGGAATGGGGCACGATGGAGTGGAAGGATGCCGTCTCATTCGCGCCGCAGGTGGCTATGTGTTGGGACAGGACCAGGCGACGTCGGATGTCTATGGGATGAACCGAGCGGCTTACGTGGCCGGCCACGTCGATGAGCAGTTCGCCCTGGACGATCTGGCCACGTTGATTCCCCGCAAGTGCCTGGAGCTCTTCGGAAACGCGAAGCCAGCCGGCGTTCGGTAGGATCCATCGGTCACAGTATTCAGGAGCGATGTTACGCGAGTTGGGAGGGCGAGGCTCCGGCCGAGCCGAAAGGACTCTCGTTAAGTCTGCACGCTCGAGAAGTCGCCGGGAAGTCGATCGTCTCACTCGTCGGACGGCGCTCCGGCTCGCACACAACGGCAGAGCGAGATCAAATTGCGCAACGACCGTTCGACCGCTTCGAGATCCTGCCCCTCTTTCGCGGCAAACTCGAGCGTTCTCGCGTAGTCGGTGAGCACGTCGAAACCGTAACTGCCGGCGGCTCCTTTCATCTGGTGAGCCGTTCGGCGAACCGCTTCCAGGTCACCCGAGGCGAACGCTTCTTCCAGAGCGGCAATGCGATCGGGCATTTCCGCGACGTATTGTTCCACGAGTTCTCCCAAGACAGGGTCATCTCCGAAAGAGGAGTAAATTGCCGATGTAGTCGTGTCCGTCATGGCCTACAGTTCTCCCATGGCTATCGTGCGAAGTCAGGTGGTTGCCGTACGAGCCGGCCGGTCGTTTCTCCGTCAGGCCTGTTGCACGGCCTTGCGCCGCTGACGCCAGGTTTCCCCGAGGGCATGCCGCCAGCGCGTCACGCGATCGAGTGCCTCGCGAACGCGGGCGATCAATTGTTGCCGGTCGACCGGCTTGAGCAGGTAATCAGTAGCGCCATTCTCAAGCGCATCCAAAATCGCTTCCTGCGTGGAGTGTCCCGTGAGAAAAATGACCTGGGTGAAAGCATTGCGTCGCTTGGCGTTTCGAAGCAACTCCAGCCCGTTCATGTTGGGCATCTCCAGGTCGGTCAGGAGAATGTCCACGCCGCCCAACTCGATCTGTTGGCACGCATCGATGGCTTCGGTCAGCGTGGATACGTCGAGTTCTTCCCCGAACTCGTCGCGCACGAAGGAAGCCAGCAGACGAACCATCGCGGGGTCGTCGTCTACGATCAAGAGGGATGGATGTCGCATCGTCGAGGTCATCGTAAGGTCAGCTCCATACATAAAACGGTGTCTGTTCGTCGGGCATGCGTCCCAATTCAAGCGAGCACAGGCTCCGATTCTCGCTCATTCTCTCGGCCAACGGGATTACCGCTGACGCCATCCAAGTAGCGTGTTCCTGCCAATTGGTCCGCCAGTTCGACGACCCGTTCGAGTTCTGGCTTCGTGATTTGTGCGTCTGCGCCCACCGACTCTGCCTTGGTACGGTTAGCCGGTGTCAGAACCGACGAGTACAAGATGACGGGTAAATCTTTGAAGCGAGGATCGGACTTAATGCGCTTGGTGAGTGCGAACCCGTCCATTGACGGCATCTCAACGTCACTCACCACCAAGTCCACGACCTGCAGGATGTTTTCAACGTTGGCCGACTTTTGCTCAAGCCAGTCCCAAACCGCCCGTCCATGTTCGAACGCGGTCACCTGGGTGTAACCGCTGTTGGCCAGTGTTGTGCTCAGAGCGCAGCGCACGGTGGCAGAATCGTCGGCGATCAAGATGCGTACGCGGTCTCGAGGTATACCGTTCTCATTTGCCACATAGGTATCGCCGTGTACCTGGCGGGCGATTTCGGCGGCGATACTCTCGAAATCCATCATCAAGACGAGTTGACCATCGAGTTGAGCTATGGCGGTGATGGGAGCGCCCACTCGCTGAATCAACTCGGGAACCGGAAGGATGCTCTCCCAACTGATCCGATGAATGCGCTCGATTTCGTCGACGACGTAGGCGTGGTGGAAGTGGTTGAACTGCGCCAGGATCAGTTTGGCATCCCCTTCTCGGGTAAATGCTTGGCGGAGGTGCCGGTGGAGGGACACGCAGGACACCACCGAGTCTCGAAGTTGAAAGCAGCCCAAGATCGATGGATGGGATTCGGGCATTTTCGTGATCACTTGCCACGGAAGCACCTCGCTCACCTTGGCGACGTTGATTCCGAGCCGGTAGGTGCCGACACGGAACACCAAGACTTCCAGCTCATTCGTCCCGCTTTCCAGGAGAATCTCATTCTCGAGCAGGATGTTACTGACGGCGGCGGTCATGGTCCGGTCCCCCGATCTGACGAACTATGGTCTGGAATCAACCAGTCGCAGGCGATCGCTCGTGCGAAGCGATCTTCTCAAGCGCGCTGGTCAACCTCGGTTTTTCGAATGGTTTGACGATGAAGTCCGCCGCCCCGCGCTGCAAAGCTTCTTTCAGAATGTCAGTCTGATCGATGGCGCTGACGACCAGGATGTGAGCAGCGGGATCGATCTTCATGATACCGCCCAGCGCATGGAGCCCGTCGTACTCGGGCATGATCAGGTCGAGTGTCACCACATCAGGACTTGTCTCTTGATACTGCTGAATCGCCTCCTGCCCATTGCTCGCCTCTCCGACGACCTCCCACCCGGCACTCCACGCCGCGTCCTTGATCATTTCGCGGATGATCAAGGCATCGTCCACCACTAAGAGTCGTTTCCCCATGAGTCTGCCCTCTCCCGTAGACTACAAGACAAGAGGATCTTGGCCGACGATCTCCACGACCAAACGCCCCGTTTCTGCATCGAACGTGATTCGGCGGCCCTTCCGACCTCCGGTATCTTCCCCAGCGATCCGGATGTGCGCGTCCTTGAGGAGACGCATGACGGATCGGTAGTTGGCTTCTCCGACCTGAATCGGACCCGTCCCGCTGAACATGGCGGATCCGCCGGCGAGTTTGGCAATCAAGCGACGGCGTGCGGCGCCCCGAGCTGCCAGGAGTTCCAGCATGTGCGGGACGGCCGTGTCAGCAAACTTCCCGGGAGGTCCCGGACGGTTTTGTTTCTCTGCCAGGACGATATGAGCCATCGCGCCGATTTTGGCCGGGGGATCGTAGAGCACCAAACCGATGCACGATCCCAGCACGGTGCGCCCCACATCGGGCGCCGCGATGACGGCGATCTGCCCCATCCCGACGGCGATCTCCTTCCCAGTTGCGGTTCTTTCTATGCTCGCGGTCAATGTCTTCCCCCATCCTTATTTCTGCACGCGATTTGCAAATGGTTTGAGCCTGCTTTTCTTAGGAAGCAGCCACCACCGCCCTTTGCAACGAATCTCGCAGCGTTTCGTCTGGAAAAAACATCAGGTTCCAATTGACTTGCTCGGAGTCGAATTCGAAACGAGTCCGGGAGACCATTACCTCGTCACTGGACATCGCCTGCATCAGCAATGCCTGTTCCAGCACACTCATGCCATAGTCCTGAACAAAGTGAGGAGCCGTCGGTACGAGTTTTCGGTTGGCCAATCGGGTAAGTTCGTTCAGATACGCCGAGGCGAGGATATTTCCGGTCTCCATCACCGCAGACTTCTCGAGTTCGGTCCACTCCGGACCGTTGCTCGGTTCTCGATGCAGGAGACTGGCAGCCAACCGTCGGCCGCTGGCATCGTCGAACGCGAGAATGAGCTGAGCTCCATCACTTCCATCCACACCCAGTACCACCATCGTTACGAGGTCATGGGCCTCTTCGAACTGAAACATGGCGTCCTCAAGAGGAACCCGCGTGAGTTCATCCAGCGTCAGGCTGACGCGTCCTCGCGTCCAGTGGCACATGGCGGCCGACGCGTGTTGGGTTGCCGTGGTAAAAAACTGTTGCAAGATCGCCAAAGAGGGATCGTTGTGGGACGTGCTGGACATGGTCACTCCTCGTTCAAGCAGTCGGGACATCGACCGCGGAAACGTCATCTGCCGGGGAAGCGGACGGGGCTCCCGCGTCATTCGGGCGCCCATAACCGTTCGAAGCTCGGTCGATCAAGGTGGGGACATCCAAAATCAAAGAGACACGGCCATTGCCCAGGATGCTGGCGCCTGCCAACCCTTCGACATTCCGGTAGTTTTCGGCTAGCGACTTGATCACGATATCCTCTTCGCCAAGGACATCCTGCACGGCCAGCCCGATTTCGTTTTGACCCGATCCCACGATCACCAAGGTCCATTCGTCCGTCGGTGGAGCCGTGGCCGCCGCGGGACCGTGCCATTGAAAGATCCGTTCCAATTCGACAATGGGAATGATGCGACCGCGTACCCGTGCTGTCTTCGCACCACGCACCGTTGCCAGATCCCGTCGCGACGCCCGGACGATTTCGACAATCGCCTCGATGGGAATCGCAAACACGTCGTCGCGAATCACCGTAAGAAGGCTCGGGAGAATGGCCATCGTCAACGGTAAGATGATCGAGATCGTCGTGCCCTGGCCCGGTTCACTCTCGAGTTCAATCGAACCGTTGATCCGCTCGATCTTCGACCGAACAATGTCCATCCCCATGCCCCGGCCGGAAACCTCGGTGATCTTCTCGGCCGTACTGAACCCCGGTTCCCAGATCAGTTTGAAGGTCTGGGCGTCAGACAGTCGCTGCGCGTCTTGCGCTGACAGGATGCCTTTCGCTACGGCTTTGGCCCGAATGCGTTCCGGATCGAGGCCCCGTCCGTCGTCGCGGACACGAATGTGAATTTGATTGCCGCGGTGGAACGCGTCGAGGGTCACAGTACCCTGTGCCGGCTTACCCGCGGCTTCCCGGTCACTGGGGCTTTCGATTCCGTGGTCGGCGGCGTTGCGCACAAGATGGATCAATGGATCGCTCAATTCGTCGATCATCCGCTTGTCGAGTTCCGTTTTCTCCCCTCGAATCACCAGCCGGATGTTCTTGCCGTTGGACCGAGTGATATCCCGAATCACGCGTTTGAATCGCGAGAAGAGTGGCCCCACAGGAACCATCCGCGTATCCATGACGCTCTTTTGGATACCATCGGTCACTCGCCCAAGCTGATGAACGGCTTCCGACAATTCATTGACGACCGGCCTAGACTTCAGCAGTTGCTCGATCTCGGCGCGAATGGCCTCGAAATCGCGCCTCATACTCCCCACATGCGCGCGAAGTACATGAAGGTCTGTTTCTTCGGTGCTGTCGAGTTCGTCAACGACACCTTCGAGTCGGCTCTCCAGCGAACTGAGTGCATGGAGCGATTGCTTCCGGCTGGACATCGACTTGAGTTGCTCACAAAGCTGTGAGAACCTCGCCTTGCTGATCACCAACTGGCCCGTCAGGTTCATCAGTTGGTCGAGTCGGTCGATGTCGACTCGCACCGTTTCAGCCGGCCGATCGCTGCTCCGCCGGTCGCGTGCTCGCTGGGAAGACGCCGGTGGAGCGGGCTTGGCCGCTGCCGGCGCAATATCTTCACCTGTCGTCTCCTCCGGCAGCTCTTCCAAAACGATGTCGACCACACCCTCCACGTCCATGGCCGCGGCTACTTCTTCCTTGCCCCGATCGGTGGCCAAACCGAAACGCAACAGAGGAACGTCATCCAATTGGGGCAGCTCTTCCTCTGAAGGAGCAACGGCGAACAGTTGCCCCAGTCCGGCCAGGCGGTTGCAGACAAGGGATGCCTTCATGCCGGCCAAGGGAAGATCCGACGCGAACGTGACCGCTCCGGCGAGAGCTGGACGTTGCGCAGGGCGAGCTGTGTAAATGGCTTGTCGATCTTCAGAGGTGAGCCGCGCGCGAGCGGTTGCAGTCGGTTCTGCGGGTGTGGCCGCTTGGGCCGTCGGCTCTTTCGCTCCAGTGGCCTTTTGAAGCGCCGTGTAGGCAGCCGGAAAGCGGTCTTCCAATGGCTTGTCAGCCCGTAGCCGCTCGATGAAATCGCGAATCGCATCGACGGCGGACAGCATCGCGTCCACGATATCCGGCGTCAGAGGCTCGGATGCCTCATGTCGCTGCTGGAGGAGGTCCTCCATCGCGTGAGCCAGCGCTGCGCAGCGGTGCAAACCGATCGAAGCAGCTGCTCCTTTGATTCGATGGCAGATCACCAGGAGTGGCTTGAGGTCGCTGACTTCATCGCCAACCAGCAACTCGCTCAGACCGTCGAGCGATTCTTCTGTCTCTGCGATGAACAACGACAGATATTTGTCAGGAATATCCGTGTCGTCGGTCACACCCTCCAGCGGATTGTCGGGGGACGTTCCCTCCTCCGAGGAGACTGCAGCTATCGGAGTTCCCTCCGTGCTCTCGACCAGCGCCTCTTCTTCCTTCGAAGCGTTTGGGCAGGGGCATGGCGGGGCATTCCCCGCGTCTTCGAGCAGTTGCCGGATCCCTTCGACGACCGCTTCATACTCGACTTTCTCGACCGATGGGTCCTTCAGTCGGTCGACCATCTGCGTCAGCTTGTCCAGAGCCTCGAAGACCAGATCGACCGCTTGGCGGGTCAGATCGAGCTGCCCGTTGCGCGCCGCATCGAAAACGTTCTCGATGCGGTGCGTCAAGCGGTTGATGTCGTCGAGTTGCAACATGCCTGAGAGTCCCTTGAGGCTGTGTGCATCGCGGAACATCTCATTGAGCATGTCCGGGTCGAATTCCGGCTCGCCCTCGTCCACCAGTTCATCGAGGACAAGGAGGTTCTCGTTGAGCCGCGACAGGTATTCCTGCGACTCGTCGAGAAAGTCACCCAGCATTGTCGCCAGGAATTCGTCGTCGAATCCGTGGTTCTTGGTCGCCATTGTGCCCCCTCGCGTCCCCCGCCCGCAGGCGGGGGACATCCAAATGCTGCCCCGGCATCGTCTCTCAGAAGGTGAGACGCAGTCGGCTACTCGATTCGGAACCGTCCGACCAGGTCACGGAGAGCTGCGGCTTGAGCCCCTAACTCTTCGCTGCTGGATGCCATCTCTTCGCTACCGGCGGCCGCCTGTTCGGTCACTTCCGCGATCTGCGAGATGGCATTCGAGACTTCCTCGGCGTTTTGCGCCTGCTCGACCGTCGCTTCCGCGATCTGGCCGATGCGCTTGGCCGTTGCCTCGACACCTTGGATGATGCGAGTGAGGGCTTCGCCTGTCTCTTCGCTCAACACGGAACCCTCTTCGACACGCTGCGTCGATTCTTTGATGAGAATCGAGATCTCCTTCGCGGCCTCGCTCGAACGCTCGGCAAGTTTCCGGACTTCGTCCGCCACGACCGCGAATCCGAGTCCGTGCTCGCCGGCGCGAGCCGCTTCGATGGCGGCGTTGAGCGCGAGCAAATTGGTCTGGCTGGCGATCTCGGAGATGACCTGGATGATCTCGCTGATCTGGCTTGAAGATGACTTGATCCGTTCCATCGCTTCGACCGACTTGCGGACGGCATGGCCGCCCTTTTCGGCCAATTCGTTCGTCTCCCGTGCCACGGTGTCCGCCTCCTTGGCGTTCTCTTTCACCGCATTGATGCTCCGTGCCAACTCAGCGATCGAAGCACTCATCTGCTCGACGGCGGCGCTTTGCGTCTGAGCCCCCTGAGCGAGTGTCTGGGCACTTTCGGCGACGACGCGTGACCCTTCGGTGAATTGGGCGGCTCCATCGACCACCTGAGAAATCAAGTCTCTCAGATCGATGATCATTCGCTTCAGTCCCTGAGCCAGCTCGCCGATCGCATCGTTACCTTCGAAGGGCACGTCCTGAGTCAGATCGCCTTCCGCGGCGGCTGTGACGACTTCAAGCAGAACATCGACCTTCTGCCGCAGCTCCGCTTGCTGGCGCCGCTCCGCTTCCTGCCGCTCCCGCTCCCGCTCTTCCGCGCGAATCTTCTCCGTGATCACCTCCCACGACACCATGGGGCCGGCGTAGTTGCCGTCGACGTCGTACGTGGCCGCCGCCGTCAGCGAAAGGATTTCGTTGCCGACATTAATCTGCGAAGTGTACGGCAGGTTGCTGGGGTCAGCGAGGATTTTCCTCTGATGAGCCGGGTTCTTGTGGAAGACGTCATAGGATGCGCCGACGATCTTGTCGACCGGCACCGGCAGCTGATCCTGAATCGAACGCAACGTATTCAGGGAAGCTGGATTCATGTAGGTGATCGTGCCATCCAAATCGGCCAGCATGATATTGATGGGCGCGTTTTCGACGATCGCCGTCATCTGCGCTCCCTTGGCTGCGGCCTCCCTCAGTTCCTCGAGTTCCGCTTGGAGCGCCTCGACGTTCTGCGCGGCCTCTCGCTGCGTTTTCGTGTTCTTCTTCGGTCGTTCCAACGTGGCATTGCCGGTCATCGATTTCAGTCTCCCCAGTCAAAGATAATCGAACAGTGTCCCAACCCTTGCCGCATGGTCGGTCGCGGATGGAATCCGACACAGACCGCGGCGACAGTCACGTAACACCCTCCCTGAGGCGCATCAGCTCTCGGATGGCTCTGACACCAGAACCCCTTCTTCCTGATCCTGATCGAACATGATCTTCTCGATGTCGAGCAAGATCAGCAGCCGATCGTTCACCTTGGCGAGTCCCGTCACGTAGTCATCGCCCGCGTTGCCTTGCACGGCTTGCGGTGGAGGCGCGATCTGGTCGCGAGAAATCCTCAACACCTCGTTGACCGCATCAACGATCACGCCGATCGTCTTGCCGCCCACGTCCACGACGACAATCCGCGTGTCATCCGTCTGCTCGGTTTCGGGCAAACCGAAACGGAGCTTCAGGTCGACAATCGGAATCACCGTACTTCGCAGGTTGATCAGCCCTTTGACGTAGGGAGGTGTCTGAGGGACCTCGGTGATCTCGCCCACGAGAATGATCTCGCGGACACGACTGATCTCGATCCCGTACTCCTCCTCCGCCAAACGGAAACTCACCAACTGCAACGTTCGATCAGCTCCGTCGTTTTCGGACGCAAGCTGATGCGAATCCAGCACTGCATTCGCCATGGTTGGTTCCTCGTCAATACCAGCCGCGTCAATGACCTCGGCGGCCCCCTTTGCGACGCGCGGCATCGACCCGTTCGATGCCCCTTTGTGATCGCGTGCCCGACACGCGCCGGATGCGATCATGGTTATCTACGTCGCCATTTCGGGGAGGTCAAATTGAGGATTGCTGGAGGGCAGGGGCGAGCCGGAGCGACCGGCACAACCGCTACGCCCTCGGAAAAGACGCCGGGAATTCCTTCTCCGTGCAGAGTCGGACGGACCTGTGCGCTACATATGAGCCTTAGTTGATTAGCTTGCCCACCCTGCTCGAGAAGCGATGGACCCGGGGCGGCAACGACAACACAGGGAATCCGAAAAAAGGGGCATCGGTATGGAACAGAGCAAGACGATCCTGCATGTCGACGACGATCCCGATCAACTCAGGGTCGTCTCCACGATATTGAAGCAGTACGGATACGCCGTCGAACCGATCAGCGATCCGGACGAGGCCTTGGTGCGTCTTTCCGAAACCGGGATCCGACTCGTCCTCTTGGATATCGATATGCCTGGGAAAGACGGTCTGACCGTGCTTCGCGAGATCAAGCAGGTCGATGGCGGCGTTCAGGTGATCATGCTGACGGGTATGGTGAAAATGAGCACGGTGCTCCGTTCCATGCGATGGGGAGCCGAAGCGTGCATCTTCAAGCCCATCACCGACCCCGCTCCTCTCGTCGAGGCGATCGAGGCGGCATTCGCGAAGATCGATCGCTGGTGGTATGCCGTCGGCGAGCTCGCCAAGGAGAAAAAGAAGCTGCCGCCGGCGCAGCCGGTATCGAGTGCTACCGATTGAACCAATCGAATGGGTTGCCATGAGTGATACATCCGCCCAAGCAGAAGGACTGCTTGTTGAATTCTGTGAAGAAGCCATGGAGTTGCTCCAGGAGATCCCGGAGCGGCTCTCGGAGTTCAGTCAGTCACCATCGAATCTCGAGCCCCTGCATGTCGTCTTTCGGTCCGTCCATACCATCAAGGGGAATGCGGGCTTTTTCGGACTCCCCGTTCTGAAAAAGTTCGCCCACCGACTCGAGAACTCCCTCGACGAACTCCGCGAAGGCAATGTCGATGTCACCCCGGATCTCATCCGGAACCTCGTGCAGGCCATTGATGTGCTCTCGGAGATGGTGACGTCGATCGAGGAAGGGGCTGCCGATGCCACGATCGAGCCTGCCCACGAAAACCTGCTGGCGGAAATCGAGCGTGCCATCGCCGACGGAAAAGACGCGTCTCCCGAGGAACGGCTCCTCGCTTCGATCCTCGAAGTCGCCGAAGAAATGGCACAGTTCGACCGAGAGGACGTGCAAAAATGGGCGGACCGCCTGCGCAGCATCGCCGCACTCGTCGGAGATTCGCGGGAGGAAGAGTCGCGCGAGTCCACTCCGGGTCCCACGGACGAAAACGCGTCGCTGAAGGCGTTCCAAGGTCGCACGTACCGTTGCGGTGACGCGGATGTGACGGAAGAAGTACGGAAACTGTTGGCCGTCTTCGAGGCATCGGAGGCCGGCCAAGATCCTCGCCCGCTCGGGGACGCCTTCCTGAAAGCATGCAGCGAATTGGCGGAGAAAGCCTCTGGCTCGGGAAAAGACGAAACGGCCAAACAGCTCTCGTCCGTGCGAGAAGACTTCGCCACCCTCTATGGCAGCCCCCTCGACCTCGATGAAAACTTGCTCGGCGTCATTTGGGAACGTCTCGCGCCGACACTGGCCTCCCTCGTCGATGCACCCCCCTCCGGTCAACAGGAAAAACCGGACGCATCGACCGACGCTCCGCAGGCCTCGACCCAAAAGAAAGCCAGTCCCAAGACATCCAAGAACCGGTTCTTGCGCGTCCGTGAGGAACGCATTGACAGTTTTCTCGAGGACGTTTCCAGCCTGTTCATCACGATCGAACGGCTCAAGGACTTGCAGCAGCGGATGGCCGAGCGTCTGAAGGTTCATGAACTGGTGGACGAGCTGCGACAGGTCAACGCCACCCTTTCCGGCCAGTCAACCGCCCTCCAGCAAAGTGTCGTCGAGCTGCGGCGCGTGCCCGCGCGAGAACTCTTCTCGAAGTTTCCTCGCGTTGCCCGGTCCCTCGCTTCCAAACTGGGCAAGCAAGTCGATGTCCATCTGGAAGGTGAAGAGATCGAAATCGACAAGTCGCTCATCGAAGACCTCGACGGACCTCTCATGCACATGGTCCGGAACGTCTGCGACCATGGCATCGAGACGCCTGAAGAACGCGAGGCTCGAGGCGTCTCCCCTGTCGGTAACCTGTGGCTCTCCTGTTCCCTCACCAAGACGCACGTGGTCATCACCGTGCGTGACGACGGCCGCGGCATCGACCCCGACCGGCTTCGCAAGAAGGCGGTCGAGTCCGGATGGCACTCTCCAGAGGCGGCAGCCGCGTTGTCGGATCAAGAAGCCGTGGAACTGATCTTCCACCCGGGAATGTCGACCGCCGAGCAGATTACCGAAATCTCCGGCCGGGGAGTCGGTTTGGACGTGGTGCGCACGCGGCTCCGGGAACACAACGGGGACGTCAAGGTCGAGTCGAAAGTCGGAGAGGGGACGACGTTCCGTCTTGAAATCCCGATTCGACGAGCGGTTGTCGTTGTCGACGGACTCCTTTTGCGCGAAGGCCGCTCGAGTTTCGTGCTTCCATTCGAGTTCATACGGGAAATCGTGCGGATCCGCCAGGAGGACGTTTGCGAGACGGCCGGTGGGTCGGTCGTTCGGTTGCGAGGCGAACCTTATGCAGCCAAGACGCTCGCGGAACTCTTGGGCGTCCAGTCCCAACAACCCCTATGGAACGACGGATGCTGTGATGGCGTTCTCGTCACTCATAAGAAACAAACGCTGTTTCTCATGGTCGAGGCCGTTTTGGGACAACGAAAAGTCGTCGTCAGCGACCTCGCCTCCATCCTGCCCCAATGTGACCGGCTCAGTGGCGTCGCTCAGCTAGGCGGCGGAAAACTGGCGCTGGTGCTCAATGCCAGCGAACTGATTCGTTCGGCTTGTTCAAAATAAATCGCCAAGTGCGAGGAGCCAAACCAGATGAACCCAAGGGGCACGAACGCAAGCAGGCAGCCGGGCGAGACCAGCGCCCGACAACTGCCTTGCGAAGTCCATCAGACGTTGCAAGGCGTCTTGAACGTCGTTCGGGACGGCATTTTCGTCGTCGACGAACGAGGCCGGATCGAACTGTGCAATCAGGAAGCATCGCGCATGTTCGACCTGAGCTTGGATGAACTCCGAGGTCGGTCGATCCAGACGCTCGTCCCCGACGTGCTCGAACTCGAGCTTCGGCAAAGTCTGGCGACGCCATCGGTGGAACCCAACGGTGAGCGGAACTCTCATGAGGTCACCGCATGTCGGAACGGCGGGCGTTTCTTCCCGGTGCGCGTTTCACTGTCGAGACTCCAGTGCCGAGCGGGGGACCGCATTGCGGTGAGCGTGCGCGACATGGAAGAGCAGAAACGGAGTGAGCAGGTCTTCCGAGCCATCGCGCAGGCAACTGCGGCTGCGACCGGCCGCGAGTTCCTCGCCTCTCTCGTGCGCCACCTTGCCTCTGCCTTCAACGCTCGACACGCCTTCATCGCCGAAGTCCGCCCGGAGGATCCTCAGACGGCGCACATCTTGGCGTTGGCCACCGACGGCGAGAACCGCGCGGGAGGCAGCTACCAACTGGCCAACACACCGTGCGAAGTCGCACTCCGCAAACGCTTTTGCCTCATTCCCCATGGTGTCTCCGAACGGTTCACCCTCGGAAAACTGATACAAGGAGAATCGATCGAAAGTTTTCTCGGAGTCGAAATGCGAGGGTCCAATGGGCAACAGTTGGGGTTGATCGCCGTGATGAGCGACCAGCCGATGTTCCAACATCACCTCGACAAGTGGGTGCTTTCTTTCTTCGCCAGCCGAGCCGCGACGGAGATCGAACGGCAGCGGACGATCGAGGCCCTGGAGGCGGCTCGCGAGAACGCGGACGCGGCCAACCGAGCCAAGAGCGAATTCCTGGCGAACATGAGCCACGAAATCCGCACGCCGATGACCGCCATCATCGGGTTCGCCGACGTCCTCCTCCAGGAGGCCGGCATCGAAAACGCCCCGCCGCAACGGCGCTCGGCGTTAGCCGCCATCCGCCGCAACGGAGACCACCTCCTGTCGCTGATCAACGATATCCTTGATCTCTCCAAGATCGAAGCGGGCAAACTCGTCATCGAACGCATCGAGCTGTCGCCGATGGAACTCGTAGCGGATGTGATGTCGTTCATGCAGGTCCGGGCCAAGGAAAAGAAACTCAAACTCCACGTCGAATGGGAAACCCCTGTTCCAAAACGCATTGTTTCCGATCCTATCCGCATCCGCCAGATCCTCATCAACCTTCTCGGCAACGCCGTAAAGTTCACCCCCGAAGAAGGATCGATCACCCTGGCCATCGCCCTCCTCGACGCCTCCGATCAGGAACCGCACATGCGATTCGCCGTTCGCGACACGGGCATCGGCATGACGCCCGAACAAATGGCCAAGCTGTTCCGGCCCTTTACCCAAGCCGACACCTCCACAACCCGCCGTTTCGGCGGTACCGGACTCGGCCTGACCATCACCAAGCGACTGGCAGAGATGCTCGGAGGCTCCATCGACGTCGAATCGGAGCCCAATGTTGGAACGACGTTCACCGTGACGGTCGCGACCGGCCCGATTGACGGAATCGAAAAGGTCCATCCGAACCAACTGGAAGATCTACGTCGCGAACTCAAGGCGACCAAACGCCGAGCGCCGCTTGTTCAACCCGATGCATTTCGCGACCTGCGGGTCCTCCTTGTCGAAGACGGGCCCGATAACCAGCGCCTGATCAGCTTCGTCCTCAAGAAACACGGCGCCCACGTCGACGTGGCTGAAAACGGCCGTATTGCCGTCGAACGCCTTTCCCAAGATGGAACCGTCGACGGAACTCTCGTCGATTCCATCCCCTACGACATCATCCTTATGGATATGCAAATGCCGGAAATGGACGGCTACTCGGCGACGCGTTGCCTGCGGGAAAAAGGTTGCACGGCGCCGATCGTCGCCCTGACCGCGCATGCGATGACAGGAGAACGCGACAAGTGTCTCGCAGCCGGTTGCAATGACTACCTCACGAAACCGATCGACTGGGGGAGGTTTCAAGCCGTGGTTCAGAAATTCACATTACACGGAAAAGTGCCGCCTGACCACGATCGCCAATGTGACTCTGAGAGTATGTCCCATGGCCAAATATCCGTAAATCGTTAGGTGACCACTTTCATTCCCGAGATGCACTGTCCTTGACGAAGGCATCACGTGATGCATATAGGGTTCCCCAACGTGAAATGGGCTCCGGAGAAAGTGTCCAAAGTCGCGCTGTGCCGGTGGGGCTGTCACATGGTCATGCTGTTAAGCATCATACCTGTACTGGTAACCTCGGCCACGTGGATATCGAGCAAGTGGTTTTGGCTCGATGTGACCGCCGTCGTTGTCGCTGCCGTTACCGTCTTGCGTTACCTTCAGTCGCGGCGCCGAGCGCACGACTTCGCCGCCGAGTTGCAAGAGGTACGCGCGGAGTTGGAACAGCAGAATATCATCCTCGAGTTCCAAAACGAGGAGCTTCAAGGGCGCGAAACCGCTCTTCGCGAAGCCCGAGATATCGCCGAATCGGCAGCGAGGGCCAAGAGCGAGTTTCTGGCGAATATGAGCCACGAAATTCGCACACCCATGACCGCCATCCTGGGTTACGCCGAACTTCTGCGAACGGACGGCGAGAATCTCTCTCGTACCGAACGACAGGAGGCGCTCCACGCGATCTGCCGAAACGGCGAACATCTGCTCACGATCATCAACGACATCCTGGATTTTTCGAAGATCGAAGCCGGGAAGATGACGGTGGAAAAAATCCCCGTATCGTTGAACGTGATCGTCGACGACGTGGTGGCCATGATGAAAGAGAGAGCATCGGCCAAGGGAATTACCCTGACGGCGAAACTTCCCGCCACCATCCCGTCCTCCCTGCTCTCCGACCCGGCTCGCCTACGCCAAATCCTGATCAACCTCGTGGGCAATGCCATCAAGTTCACCGAAACCGGCGGCGTGCACATCGACGTCTCTTTCGAGCCCGCGTCGTCGAGACGGGGGCAACTCGCCATCGCCGTTCACGACACGGGAATCGGCATCGCACCCGACCGGCTGGAACAACTCTTCGACGCCTTCGTCCAATCCGATTCCTCGACCACGCGCCGCTTCGGTGGGACCGGACTCGGTCTCTCGATCTCCCAAAGACTGGCCGAACTCCTGGGGGGACATATCGACGTCACTTCTGAAGTGGGGACCGGAAGCACCTTTACACTCCACCTTCCCGTCGAGGTAGCAGAAAACACACCGGCAAATTCGGAGTGCGGCGCCACACCCGCGGCTAAGAGCTCGGCGTCCGGCGATGGTGCCAATCCTTCGCCACTCGAGAACCGCCGCATCCTCCTCGCCGAAGACGGCATCGACAACCAGCGCCTGATCAGCCTCCTGCTCAAGAAAGCAGGTGCCGATGTCGAAGTGGTCGAGAATGGGCAAGAGGCCGTAGAGGCGGCAACAAAGGCACTTGCCGGCGATCAGCCGTTCGATGTCATTTTAATGGACATGCAAATGCCCGTCCTAGATGGCTACGGAGCAACGCGTCAGCTTCGGGACCAAGGGTACTCCCTTCCGATCCTCGCCCTCACCGCCAACGCAATGGAAGGCGAACGTGACAAGTGTCTCGAAGCCGGATGCGACGACTACGCAACCAAGCCGATCCAGCGCGAAAAGTTTATTGCACTCGTGGCCGAATGGGCGGCCAAACAGGTACAGCCTACCGAGTGCCATTCCGGCTCGGCAGGAGCCTCGCCCTCCCAACCGTTGGATTCTTCCGCGTTAGAGCCGTCCCCATGTGGCATAGGGATGTCAGTGTCTCACAATCGCGCACCGTGATTTAGGCCACGCGCAGACGAGGACGTGCCAGCCGGCTGGCATGGCGAGCCAGCAACTCGTCAGCCAACGCGCCATAGTCCGCCGCTCCGTTCGACGTCGGAGCATACTCGAAGATCGATTGGCCGAAACTGGGAGCTTCCGCCAGACGAATGTTGCGTCGGATCCGAGTCGCAAAAGGCTCCGAATCGCTCCAAGGACGCCCCGGGTCCGCCCCCGCGAAAAAGGTTTCCACGTCCCCGACCACCTCCGATGCCAGTCGAGTCCCCGCATCAAAGAGACAGAACAAAACCCCCTCTAGCCGCAACGATGGATTGAGCGACCGAGAGACCAACTCGATCGATTGCAAGAGCTTGCTCAGTCCGTGCAAAGCCAGATAGTGCGGTTGCATCGGCAGGATGATGTCCTCCACCGCCGTTAAGGCGTTGATCGTGAGGATCCCTAGCGAGGGAGGACAGTCGATAAGCAGGTAATCGGGCGGCTCGGGCAGTTGTCGGAGTTGCCGAGCCAAGACGTGCTCGCGACCCGCCGTATCGACCAGTTCCACCTCGACGGCCGCCAGATTGAGATGAGCCGGGATCAACGTGAGACCCTCGGCCACTTCTCTGGCCGTCTCGGACAATCCCGCCTGGCCGACCATCACGTCGTACAGCGAAGGTTCGTCTTCGCCGAGCACCACTCCGAAATGGAGCGACGCGTGGGCCTGAGGATCGAGGTCGATCAACCACACGCGTTTGCCTCGAACCGCCAGAGCGGCTGACAAGTTCACCGCTGTCGTCGTCTTGCCCACTCCGCCCTTCTGGTTGATGATGGCGATCGACTTCATCACACTCCTCGGCTACCTCGGGCCACAGATCCATCGGTCACAGGGCGGGCGATTATACGTCCCCCTTCCCCCCGTGCAAACGGCAACTGGGTAAACTGGTCGGTCTGGGGCGTTCGCCGCCCAAAGGCGCACCCGTCCTTGGGCCTCCCGCCCCTTTTTGCAAAGATGGCACCTGACAAGTCTCACCAGAGTACATCGACCGGAAAGGAGCTCGACCCGTGCGGGTGATCGTGGAAGAACATGCCGACGCGGTGGCCGTCCGAGCCGCCTCGTTCATCGCCGCACTCGTGCGCCGAAAACCTGACTGTGTGCTCGGACTGGCAACCGGAGGCACCCCCGTCGGCACCTATCGCGAGCTGATTCGGCTTCACCGAGAAGAGGGGCTCGACTTTTCCCAAGTCACCACGTTCAACTTGGATGAATACGTGGGCCTGGCCCCGACGCACCCCCAAAGCTACCGCCACTTCATGCAGGTCCACCTTTTCGACCACATCAACATCCGGCCCGAACGGACCCACGTCCCCGACGGTCGGGCTCTCGACTTCGAGGCGGCGTGCGCCCAATATGAGCAGCGGATTCGAGAAGCCGGGGGCATCGACCTGCAATTGCTGGGTATCGGTAGCGACGGTCACATTGCCTTCAACGAACCCGGTTCGTCACTCGGAAGCCGCACCCGATTGAAGACACTCGCTCGCGAAACGATTCGCGACAATGCTCGCTTTTTCGCCAGCGAAGACGAAGTCCCTCGCATGGCCGTCACGATGGGCGTTGGAACGATCCTCGAGTCGCGACGGTGCCTGCTATTGGCCACCGGCCGAAGCAAGGCGGAAGCCATTCGAGCCACCATCGAAGGGCCCGTGACTGCTCAAGTCACCGCCTCGGCGCTGCAATTCCACCGCGAAGTCATCGTCGTGCTCGACGAAGAAGCCGCCTCGCTGCTCGAGCGGCGTGAATACTACGAGGACGTAGAACGCTCCCAGCGTCTTTACGAACAACAGATCGGTCGCTTCGGCTAGACGGGAATCGCTTTCATGCGCAGCATCGGCAAACTCGAAAAACGAGACTGGGCCCAGCGGTTCGTCGCCTACCTGATCAGCCAGAAGATCGATGCGACCGCCGAGGAAGAGGATGGCCAGTGGGTCGTCTGGGTTCACGACGAAGACGCCGTCGACGAAGCTCGGAAGCACCTAGAGACGTTCCAAGAAGACCCCGACCACCAGCGGTATGCCTCTGCCGTTGCGGTTGCCAAGAAGAAAATCCAAGAGAAGGCTCGCCAACGCGAGGCGATCGCCAAACGCGTCGTCGATGTGCGCTCCCAATGGGCCCGCCAAAGCGTCGGACGCCCGGCGCGGCTGACGGTAGGGATCATCGTCCTGACGGTCCTCATCTCCATTGCCAGCGGTTTCGTCCAAGAGCCTTCCAACCGGGTGTACCGCGCGTTGGCTTTCTGCGACACGTACCAACTGGTAACTTGGCGAGGCGAAACGATCGCGGAGAAGCTCATCGATATCCGTCACGGTCAGCTCTGGCGGCTGCTCACTCCTATCTTCCTGCACGTCAGTGTCTGGCACCTCCTGTTCAACATGATGTGGCTCTTCGGACTGGGGAGCATGATCGAGCTGCGACGGGGGCCGCTCGCGCTGTTGGCACTCATTGTCGGTATCGGCGTCGCCGACAACCTGATCACCGGCCTGACGCCCTCCGACCTTCCGCCGCCCTTCACCTATCTCGGAGGCTCCCCGCTGAGTGTCGGCATGTCGGGGGTCGTCTACGGACTGGCCGGGTATCTGTGGTACTGGAGACAAGCCGATCCCTCGCGAGGGCTCTTCATTTCGGACCAAACCATCATCCTCCTATTGATCTGGTTGGGGCTGGGCATCGTCGGAATCCTCCATCAGATCATCGGCCCCATCAGCAACCTGGGGCACCTGGGAGGCCTCATCTGCGGCCTTGCCGCAGCACGACTCGAGTTCTCCTGGCAAGATCGGCGTTCTAAGAAATAGGTTCAACACGGAGTCCCCGAGTCACCCAAACGGTAAGACTTTCCGGCATACTAAATCACCGTGCGCGATCCTGGGACGAAAGTAGGAGCTTTAAGGAAGCCTGTTGGGGTGGCGTGGCCGTGAAAGCAGCTAATCATAGTATTCAAGAACAGTGTTTTCCGAATTGGGAGGGCGAGGCTCCTGCCGAGCCGGAATGTGCTTACAACGGGTTCGCACCAACACACCTTTTACATGCTGGACCAACCGGGCATCGACCGTCGTGCACTGGTCATCTGTGGATTCGCAGATCCGAGGTTGCGGTGTCATATCGCGCGTTGTGCGGCTCGGCGGGAGCCTCGCCCTCCCACCGTATGGATTCGTCCCCGTCAGCATTGCCACCATGTAACATAAAAGTGTCAATGTCTCACAATCGCGCACAGTGATTTAGAAACTGCTGGCTTGTATCCCCGTTCCCAAGGAGACATATTCACGATGACCATGCTCGCCACCGTTCGCAGGGTCTTGAGTGTCACATTTCTGGCATGGGTCGTCCTGGCGGCCCATGCTTTCGGTCAAGACGACGCCGCCCGCCGGCGACTCGATCGGCTCATGGACGCGGTTTGGCAACAGCAACTCAAGGCCTCTCCCCTCTTTGCCACGCGCGTCGGAGTCCACGAGTACGACGACCGGCTGGGCGACGTCTCCCTGGAAGCTCAGGCCCGGCGCGCCGCCACCGCGCGCCGCCGGCTCAAAGAACTCGAAGCGATCCCGTGCGACGAAAGCGACTTGGAGTTCCTCATCGACTGGAAAATCACCCACCACGTCTTGCGCAGTCAGGTCGACGGCTTCGAACTCCAAGCTCACTTGATGCCTCTGACCAACCGCTGGGGCTTCCACATCGCCTTTCCCGAGTTGCCCGACCAGGTGCCGCTGAAGACGGTACGCGACTACGAAAACTACCTCGCTCGGCTGCGCGCTTTCCCCGGGTACACGCGGCAACATATTGCCCTTTTGCGAGAAGCCATTCGCCGAGGATACACGCTTCCCGCCGCCGTGTTGAAAGGCTATGACAAGACGATCTCGGCGCACATTGTGGACGCGGCAGAACAGAGTCTCCTTTACAAGCCATTTCAACACTTTCCTGCTGCGATTCCTCCCGAACGCCAAAAGCAGCTTCGGCAGGCAGGACGCCAGGCCGTCATGGAATGCGTCGTCCCCGCCTACCGAGAGTTCCTCAAGTTCTACCAGAAGGAATATCTGCCCGCTGCGCGACCCACCATCGGCGCTCGCGATCTTCCCCACGGTGACGCCTACTACCGATACGCTGTTCGCATCTATACGACGCTGAACCTAAGTCCCCAAGAAATCCATGAGATCGGCCTCGCCGAAGTCGGCCGGATCCGCAAGGAAATGGCGGCCGTTCGCGCCAAGACCGGGTTCTCGGGAGACCATAAGGCCTTTATCAAGTTTCTCCGGAAAGATCCTCGGTTCTACGCGAAGACTCCCGAGCAACTCCTCCAACACGTCGCTTGGATCCTCAAACGCATGGACGGCCAGTTGCCGACGCTCTTTCGCAAGCTGCCGCGTACGCCCTATGGACTTCGGCCAATCCCCGATTACATCGCCCCGAAGACAACTTCTGCTTACTACTCGCAACCGGCCGGCGACGGGTCGCGAGCCGGTTTCTATTACTTGAATACGTACGATCTCAAGAGTCGACCCTTGTACGAAATGGAGGCCCTTTCGCTGCACGAAGCGGTTCCGGGCCATCATTTGCAACTGGCATTGGCTCAAGAAATGGAAAACGTTCACCCCTTGCGCCGGTTCACCGAGTTCAATGCTTTCGTCGAAGGATGGGCACTCTACAGTGAACGACTCGGTTTGGAAGTCGGCTTTTATCGAGACCCCTACAGCGACTTCGGCCGCCTCAGCTTCGAAATGTGGCGAGCTTGCCGGCTCGTCGTCGACACCGGGATCCATGCGCTTGGCTGGTCCCGCCAAAAGGCCATCGACTTTATGAAGGAGCACACGGCTCTGTCCGAGCATAACATCGAAGCGGAGGTCGACCGATACATCTCTTGGCCGGGTCAGGCACTCGGATACAAGCTGGGAGAACTCCGCATCACGGCGCTCCGCAGGCGAGCGGAACAGGCACTCGGTGAGAAGTTCGACCTCCGCCGTTTCCACGAGGTCATCTTGCAACACGGATCGGTGCCGCTGGACCTGCTGGATACGATCGTCGAAAGAGAGATGCTCCGCTAAATCGCTCTGCGCAGCGTTATTCCCGATCCGCTTTCAACCACCGAGCCACATCGCGGGCGTAATAGGTCAAGATAGCGTCAGCGCCGGCGCGTTTGAACGCCAACATCGATTCGAGAACCACCGCCTTCTCCTCGAGCCACCGTTTCTGGCTCGCCGCCTTGAGCATCGCGTATTCGCCGCTCACATGATACGCCAGCGTCGGAACGTGAAACGCGTCTTTCACGCGCCGAATCACGTCCAGATAAGGCATCCCCGGCTTGACCATCACGAAGTCGGCACCCTCTTCAATGTCGAGTTGCACTTCGCGCAGAGCTTCATCACTGTTGGCCGGGTCCATCTGGTACGTCTTCTTGTCGCCTCCCGCCAGATTGGCCGCCGAACCGACCGCCTCGCGAAAGGGACCGTAAAACGATGACGCATACTTGGCAGCATACGCCACGATCCCGACTCGCTCGAAACCGGCTTCGTCCAGCGCGTTCCGAATCGCGCCGATTCGGCCGTCCATCATGTCCGAGGGGGCAATGAGGTCGCAGCCGGCTTGAGCCTGGACGACGGCCTGCCGGCAGAGGATGCGGACCGTTTCATCGTTGAGGATCTCAACCTCGCTGGTCGACTCGTTCTTCTTCACTAGCCCGTCGTGCCCGTGGATCGTGTACGGATCGAGTGCCACGTCGGCCAGGATTCCGATTTGATGTCCGTGGGCTTCCTTGATGGCTCGAGCTGCACGGCAGATCAAGTTGTCCGGATTGACCGCCTCGGCCGCATCTTCGGTCTTGAGGTCTTGGGGTGTGGCCGGAAAGAGGGCGACTACAGGGATTCCTAAGTTGATCGCGTCCTCCACGACATCGGACAGCCGTGAAACGGGCCACCGGAACACGCCCGGCATCGACGGCACCGGCTCTTGCTGCTCGCCGTCGCACACAAACAACGGCCAGATCAAATCATCGACCGACACTTCGTGCTCGCGCACGAGCCGCCGAATCCAAGGGAAGCGCCGGTTGCGACGCATCCGGCGCTGCGGAAAACTGCCACCTGCCACTGTGTCGCCGTACACTGCTGGAGACCCTTTCGTCTGGAGACTTCTCTATCCCAGCGACCTCTCCTTCGCACCCATCTGCCGGCTCATGCCAGCTCGTGCCGGTACCCCGGCCCCCACGCCGGATCGGTTCGCAGTATACTGCCAGCGAAGAGGGGCGGCGAGACGCCCACCCCGCGCTGGTTTCCAACAAGGAGAACACCCCGATGCACACCCGTTGGACTTGGCAATCCCTGGTAACCGGTCTCCTCAGCCTTTATGCCCTCGCCGCCTTGCCGTCGGTCGGCATAGCGCAGGCTTCCGAGGCAAGCGGAGCGTTGTGGAAGGTGGGTGCCGCCAAACGGTCGATCACTCCCGATCCGCTGTTGCCCGTCTCCGGCGGCCTCGGACCAACCCATCCGGTTTCCGGCAAGAAGGGAGAATTGACGGTGCGGGCGGCCGTCTTCCGCCGCGGGACGACGACGGTGGGTGTCGTGAGTCTCGACGTGCTCGGTTTCCCTTCGGTCCTGGGTGATCGCGTCCGCAAACTCGTCCCTCGCATCCCCCCTGACCACATTCTGATCGGCGCCACGCATACCCATAGCGCTCCTTGCTGCTACGCCTTTCCGGACGGCAAGGGAGGCCACACGGGCGATTTGAAATACATTGACTGGGTTTGTCATCAGGCTGCCGAGGCACTCAATGAGGCCTTCGACCGCGCCATGCCCGCTCGCATCCGAATCGGCACGGACGAGGCCCAAGGCAAGATCGCCTTCAACTATTACGCTCCGCCTCTCTACGACCGCCGCATGAGCGTCATCGAGGCTGTCACGCCCAAGGGAGAAACCATTGTCACTCTCGTCAACTACGCCATCCATCCGGAGGTCCTCGGACCCGACGCCGGCCTCGTCAGCCCCGATTGTATCGGACCGATGGTCGAGAAGCTCGAGGCGACGCGAGGCGGCATGGCGATGTTCATGAACGGCGCTCAAGGGGGCATGATCACCGCGGACAACCGCGACTTCAATGCCAAGCCGGATCCGTATCGCGCCAAGTGGCCCTCGATCGGAACGTGGGAAGAGTGCGTTCGGATCGGCCACCAAATGGCCTCCGAAGCGGCTCGTATCGCCGACGCCGCCGACTGGCAGAAACGCCCCATCCTCGCCTGCCATTCGCGCGACGTGACCTTTCCCGTCGAGTCCGATGCCATTTGGGCCGTCGTGAAACACTCGCCGTTGAACTACCCGCGAAACGAAGAGGATCGGACGGTCACCAGCCGCATCAATCTCGTCCAGCTCGGCGACGCTCAGATCTTGACGATCCCCGGCGAAGCGCTCCCCAACATTGGGTTCTATCTCAAACGCAAAATGCGAGGCCGGCACAACCTGCTGTTCGGACTCACTAACGACGCCTTCGGATACATTCTCACGAAAGTCGACTACAAAAGCTTTCCCATCTATGACTACGTGTCCCGCACGTCGCTCGGTGAATACACCGGCGAAATCCTGATCGAAGCGTCGCTCAAGCTCATCGAATCGGCGTCCGGCACGACGACGTCCAGTCACTCAGCCGATCGACCCAACATTCTGCTCTGCATCGCCGATGACTGGGGCTACCCCCACGCCGGTTGCTACGGCGATCAGGTCGTGCGCACGCCTCATATCGATGCACTCGCGAAACGAGGTGTTCGCTTCGAACATGCGTTCGTGTCGTCTCCTTCCTGCACGCCTTCCCGAGGCGCCTTGCTGACAGGACAGTGGCACTGGCGACTTGGTGCCGCCGGCAACCTATGGTGCATCTGGCCGGGCCAATTCAAAACGTACGTCGACTTGCTGGAAGCCCACGGATACGCGGTCGGCTTTCAAGGCAAAGGATGGGGACCGGGGCGAGCGGAGGGGCGCAATCCTGCGGGACCACGTTTCCGATCCTTCCAGGAATTCCTCGAAAAGAAAGATCCCGACAAACCTTTTTGCTTCTGGATCGGGACGATCGATCCGCACCGCCCCTACAAGCCGGGATCGGGACGCGCCTCGGGACTCGACTTGGACCGGATCCGCCTCCCCGGCTGCTTTCCCGACTCGCCGGTCGTCCGGTCCGATGTCGCTGACTACTACTTCGAAGTGGAACGATTCGACCGCGTCGTCGGCCACGCCGTCGAGACGCTTCGCAAGCGAGGCGAACTCGAGAAAACCCTCATCGTCGTTACCGGCGACCATGGGATGCCGTTTCCGCGAGGCAAGAGCAACTTGTACGATTTGGGAACGCGCGTGCCGCTGATCGTCCATTGGCCGCAGAAGATCGACCGCCCTCAAGTCGTCTCCGACTTCGTCTCTCTGTGCGATCTGGCTCCCACGTTCCTCCACGTCGCCGGAGTCGCTCGGCCCGCCGAGATGACCGGCCGAAGTCTGCTCCCGATCCTGACGTCCGGCAAGTCCGGCCAGGTCGATCCGTCGTGGAGTTGGATCATCTTCGGCAAGGAGCGGCATGTTCCCGCACAAGAGGCTCCCGACATGGGAGGCTACCCATGCCGTGCGATTCGAACTCGCGACTTCCTTTACATCCGCAACTACCGGCCCGATCGATGGCCCAATGGTACGCCTCATTACCAACGAGCGGCCATCCGAGGCGTGTGGTACGGAGACACCGACAACGGCCCGACGAAGTCGTACATCATCGATCACCGCAACGACGACCCTCACCATCTTTGGTATTACCGCCTTTGCTTCGCCAAACGGCCGCGTGAGGAATTGTATGACCTGCGGCGTGATCCGGAGCAACTACACAACGTGGCAGGCGATCCGGCGTATGCCGCCGACTTGAAATCGCTGTCGCAGCGACTCACGCGAGAGCTCATTGTGACGGGCGACCCGCGCGAAGTCGGGGGCGCCGAGGAGACGTTCGAGAAAACGCCCTATCTGGGGCGCGGTCCAAGATACCCACACTGAGAACACGGTCAGGTGGCTTATCGAAAGTCTCGGCTGCGTGATGCCGGCAAAGCAAGCCGTCGGGCGAGATCTTCCAACTGGAACGCCACCACATGGATGACTCCCGACTCGGATTGCAACTTTCCTTTGGCCAGCCAAGCCGAAGCGCGCCGTGCCACTTCGTAGAATCGATCCCATGTCGCCTGATGGACCACGAGGTTCACTGTTCCCGTTTCATCTTCCAGTGTTACGAACGTGATGCCTCGAGCCGTACTGGGACGCTGGCGCAGCAACACCACCCCCGCCACCTTTACCACGCGATCCGATTCCATACCGGCCAAATCGACCGCACGCAGCACGCCCCATTTCCGCAAGGTTTCTCGATAGAACGAGAGCGGATGGGCCTTGAGTGACAGTCCGGTACTTTCGTAATCGGCCACGACCTGCTGAGGCAACGAAAGAGGCGGCGGGGAAAATGTCCGATCCAGAGGTGACATAGATGTGTCTTTATCCCCTCTTTTCCGGGCTTCGCATCGAGACCACAAGGGAATCTCGGATTCGGCATCGGCTGCCAGCAACTCCCACTTCGCTTGACGGCGGTCCCGCACCAAAGACGCCAACGCGTCGGCCTCAGTCAGACGCTCCAGCACAGTGCGGGAAAGTCGGGCTCGACGGACCAGATCGAGCACCGAACGGAAGGGGGCTTGCCGTCGAGCCTCCAAGAGGGGCTCGATCGCCTGCTCTGAAAGTCCTCGGACCAGCCGAAATCCCAGCCGCAATGCGCACCGATGGCCGCGCGTCTGGTTCTCCAATCGCTCCAACGTACAATCCCATTCGCTTCGTTGCACGTCGACCGGCCGCACCTCGCCTCCATGCCGGCGCAGATCGTCGACGAGTTGCGCCGGAGCATAAAACCCCATCGGCTGACTGTTGAGCAGCGCGGCGGTGTAGGCGGCTGGATAGTGATATTTCAGCCAGGCCGATGCGTACGCCAACAAAGCGAAACTGGCGGCATGCGATTCGGGAAAACCGTACTCGCCGAAACCGCGAATCTGCTGAAACACCTGCTCGGCGAATTCCCGAGACAGCCCCTGGCGCAACATCCCTTCGAGCAGCCTTTGGCGGAAGGCGTCGATCAGCCCCGGGCGTCGCCACGCCCCCATGGCTCGCCGCAACTGGTCGGCTTCTCCCGGCGTGAACCCGGCTGCCACCATCGCCAACCGCATCGCCTGCTCCTGGAAAATGGGAACCCCTAACGTCTTTTCCAACACGTCGCGAATCGCATCATTGGGATACTCCACCGGCTCTTCACCGGCGCGTCGCCGCAAATAAGGATGCACCATCTGCCCTTGAATGGGACCGGGACGCACGATGGCGACTTCGATGACCAGATCGTAATAGCAGCGAGGCTTCAAGCGAGGCAGCATGCTCATTTGAGCCCGACTCTCGATCTGAAACACCCCCATCGTGTCGGCTCGCGTGATGGCCTCATAAACCTCGGGATCGTCAGGCGGAATCGTAGACAACTCCCACCGTTTCCCTTCGTGACGTTCGATCAGATCGAAACACCGGTGCAGCGCCGTGAGAATCCCCAGAGCCAGGCAGTCGACTTTGAGGATCCCCAGCGCGTCCAGGTCGTCCTTGTTCCACTGGATCACCGTCCGCCCGGGCATCGCCGCGTTCTCGATCGGAACCAGCTCGCACAAAGGACCTCGTGTCATCACCATCCCGCCGACATGCTGCGAGAGATGCCTGGGGAAACCGATCAATTCCTTCACCAAATGCACCAACTGGCGCCCCGTGCGACTCTCCGGATCGATCCCCACTTCCTGACACCGCTGAGGCAGCTTGGGATCCCAAGTGTACCCCTGCACCTGCTTGGCCAACTGATCGACGCGGTCCCAGGACAACCCCAACGCCTTGCCGACATCGCGGATCGCCGAACGCAACTGGTAGGTGATCGTCACGCCCGTCATCGCCGCTCGGTCGCGACCATATTTCTCATAAAGATATTGCAACACCTCCTCGCGCCGCTCATGCTCGAAATCGACGTCGATATCGGGAGCCTCATTCCGCTCCCGGCTGACGAACCGTTCGAACAACACATCCATGCGTTCCGGATCGACGGCGGTGATTCCGAGGCAATAACAGACGGCCGAGTTGGCCGCCGAACCCCGACCCTGGCAGAGAATATTCCGCCGCCGCGCGAATCGCACCAGATCCCACACCGTCAGAAAATAGGCCTCATAGCCCAACTCGCCGATCAACCGCAGTTCGTGCTCCAACAACTGCCGCACCTTCTCGGGGACGCCTTGAGGATACCTCCGGCGAGCCCCTTCCCAGGTGAGTTTTTGGAGGTGCTCCAGCGGCGTCTCCCCCGGCGGCGCCAACTCCAAAGGATACTCATAGCGAAGCTCCTCCAGCGAAAACCGACAGCGGCTTGCCCACGCCTCAGCCGTCTCGAGCGCTTCGGGCAACCGGCTCCATCGCCGCTCATGCTGCCGCCGATTCGGCATGGCCCATGTCGTATTGGGCAGTCGGTCAGCCCCCAGCGCCTCGACCGTCGTCCCTCGCTTTACCGCCGCCAGCACTTCCCACAACGGCCACCGGCGCCGGTGATGGTAGCGCACGTCGTCATCGGCCAGGAGTGGCAATCGGGTGCGGCGAGCCACGCGCTTGGCCCACTCCACGACGCCGGCATCGTCCACGCCTCGATGCAGTCCCACTGCCACCGCACCCCGTTCTCCGAACGCTTCGCGAAACCGATGCAGCCAATCCTCGGCCGACGCATCGCCGGCTCGAGGAAGCTTCATCGCCGCAAGACAATCGCCGGCCTCGCGAAAGGCGTCCTCCCAATGCAACCGACACGCTCCCTTCTCCGCCGCTCGCAGCCCCCGTGTCAGCAACCGGCAAAGTCCCGCATACGCCCGGCGATCGGGCGCCCACAACAAGCCGGGCGGTCCACCCCGAGGCCGGATTTCGGCGCCCACCACGAGCTGGATGCCGCAACGACGAGCCGCCTGATGCGCTTGCACGATCCCGGCGAGTGAATGGACGTCGGTCACAGCGATCGCCGCATAGCCATGGTCGGCCGCCGCCTGACACAACTCCTCCGGATACGAAGCTCCTTCCAGAAAGGAAAAGTTGCTCCGGCAATGCAGAAGAACTTGGCGCACCCCCATCGTCAACCATCCCAACCGTGCAGGTACCAGCATTCCTCTCGAGGCGCATAAAAGACCCAGTAGCGCCGTCCGCTCTCGGTCTCCAAGTGATAGTATTCCCGAATCACTACCCTGCCTTCGCGCCATCCTCCTTCGATGCGGCGAGGTCCCCAGCGGCGGCGCACCTTCTCGCGACGCCCCCCGCGGCGCAGAAAACGGGGAACTTGGCATGTGGCATCCGGGAGCGGCTTCGGGGAAGAAAGAAGTGTCAGCGGCTGCATGCCTGGAGCCAACTCGCCCCACCGGTCGGGCTTCCACCGAGGCGGGCGACGCGTCGGTGTCACTGCTTCCCAAGACCGCTCGGGAAAAGGATCGGGCACCAACCGAACGCGCACCACCGACCCTCGACCCAACTTTGCCGTCAGACGCTCCAGCACGCTCCGCCAACCTCCGGCTCGTTCCCGCCACTTGGCTCCCGGAGCCCGGCGACCGTCGAACAGCGAACGGGCGACCGGCGCGGGAAGGCGAGCGATGCTCCGAGCTCGCAAGAGGATCTTGTGAACTGGACCGACATGCTTTTCCGACTCCCGCCGCAACCGCCACAACTCCAGCCATCGCTCGAGTGCAGCGCATGCCTGAGTGAACTCCAGCGTGTGGAGATGAACTCTTTCCTCCGCCTGCAATTCGACCTCTAACTCCAACACGCCCCGGTGCTCGGATGCCAAACGCTCGGCCAACTCTCCTGCCGCCTCCCGCCACGCCGGCTCCAACTCCTCCCAGGAACTCGCCGGCGACTCCAACACCCGCTCACTGGAAAGCTCCATCGGCGGCGTCACCGCCACGATCGGCTCGTCAGCGATCCCCAAAAACTGCTCCAGTCTCTCGACCACCCCCGGCCCCAACCGCAACCGGATCGCTTCGCGAGGCACCTCGGCCAAGGCTCCCACGGTGGTGAGGCCCAAATCGTCCAGCACCCTGAGCGACTCGGCCGGCAACCGCAACGCCCGCACCGGCAATTCGGCCAGGACGCGAGGCAACCGGTCGGGCCAGGCGTAGGCCGGAACGACAACCGGACTGAACGACGCCGCCTGCGCCGCCCCTTGTGCCGCTCCCACGGAATGCGCCACCGCCAGGCGGACTTGCAAGCCCCGGCAGGCCATCGCGCGGTGCAGCCGGTGAACCAGATTCCATTCTCCGCCGAAGTAGTGACACACATGAGTCACATCGGCCAGGAGGCATTCGGGAGAGAACTGGTTGCTCGCCATGCCGGCCGGAGGCGATTCCACACCGACGACGGGAGCGAACTGCTGCGCCCATACGGCAAGACGTTCCAACGCTCGGCGGTCTTCGGCCGGATCGTGCGGCCATACCCTGGCTGGGCCGGGTAACAGACTTTCCGCCTCAGCCAACGGCATGCCTCGCCGCACGCCGCACGCCCATGCTGCCGGAGAAGCCGTCGCCACCACGCGGCCGCGTCGGGCTTCCACGCGATAGAACAGATGATAGGCCCCCGGCAACTCCGAGCGCCGCCACTGCCATGTCCAACCGGGGAGGCGGCAGCAAAGCACCCGCCGAGTGCGCCACGGCCATGCCGCTTCCCGTGGCTCCTCTTCCACCAGGCAACCTTCCGCTACGCTCTTCACGAGGCTTCCTCCCACTCCAACGTGCAAGCTCGCAAAACAATCTCCACGGCCGGTGCTTCCGACTCCCCAGGCCACGCCCCCGGCACGCGCAAAGCGGTCACCCGCCAACGCCGAGTGCCCAACGAGTCCTCCGGCCGCGACGGTAGCGGCTCGACCCGCCAACGAACGGCCGCCCAACAGGGCTGCCGCAACGAGGACTCGGGCCGAACGAGCATCCCCAATCCCCGTCCCGCCTCGCAGGCCAACTGCAACCGCCGATACCAGCGGAGGGGAAGCCGAGGCACCCAACCCCAGACCACGGGGAAGACGCCCGATCGCAATGCTTCCTCCCACGCCCACCACGCGTCCTGCTCGCTCGAAGGCCTCACCCACAGCAATGCCTCCACCGCCACTCCCCAAGCAGCCGCAGCCGGCGGATGAAAATTCCCCTCCGGGTCAATCACGACCACCGTCGGAAAATCCGCCGCCACGGC
This sequence comes from Planctomycetaceae bacterium, assembly GCA_015490875.1. Taxonomy (GTDB): domain Bacteria; phylum Planctomycetota; class Planctomycetia; order Pirellulales; family Pirellulaceae; genus S141-3. The sequence goes on along the minus strand of WFWZ01000098.1, from coordinate 55 downwards.
GCAGCGATGCGCCACCCAAAGTGCCACCACCTGTCTCTTATACACATCTGACGCT
>WFWZ01000097.1 GCA_015490875.1 Planctomycetaceae bacterium | reverse complement strand
TCCCATCCCTGCGACCGACCACCGGTGCAAAATCGCAGGGTTACGCAGAAGGATCCTGCTGTGATTGCGTATGAAGACTGCCAAGCCCCAAATGTTCGACCTGAGGAAAGAGTTTTCCGATATACCAAAGCACGAGAGCGAAGAGAGCGGCGGCGTAGGGGATCATGAGGAAACCGGCCCAGTCGTGGGAAAAGTGTCGAGCTGCTTCGCTGGAGGCAAGTTGGTAGAGGAGGGCGGTGACGACGATCCGGGTGACATTCGCCACGATGGCCACCGGGAGGACGGCCGCCAACAGCAAGAGTCGCTCCCACCAGGCTCGAGGCACGAGCACCAGGTAGGCGTAGGCCAGTGCCAGGATACCGATGAAGATGCGCATGCCCGAGCAGGCTTCTTCGACGAAAAGTCGGTGTTCGCCAAGGAAGATCACGTTGCCTTCGTAAAGAGCGGGGAGACCAAAAAGTTGCAACGTCCAGCAGCTCAGTCGCGTGGCGATCTTTTGGAGCGGTACGCTGAGCCACGTTTCCATGCGGAACGGGAGGGGCACCATGAAGAAGAGGAAGACGATGGCAGGGAGTGCCCACCAGAGCATCCGTCGCCCGAGCAGCAGCCAGGTGGCTCCAGCCGTCCAGACGACGATCGACCAGCCATCGACGGGGGAAAGGAAGAGGGCTCGACCGGCGATTCGCATCGCAATGCTGGCGACGAGGAGCACCAGTCCACCCCAGTAGAAGCCCGGTTGGAGTTTGGGCATCGTGGTGCGCCGGAAATAGAGGAACGCGACGGCCAGAGGAATGACCAGGTAGCCGTGCGAGTAGTCAGGTTCCTTGTCCCACGCAGCGACGAGTTCCCGAAAGGTGGGCAAATAGGCGAAGACGAACGCCGCGAGGATGGCGGCGACGACGGCCAGCCACTGGATGCGGGGAATCGATGGTGCGGATTCAGGGGTGGGAGAAGTCATCTCGTTCGGGGCAAGTGCGTCGGTGGGAATCTGGACGCGGGCGTCAGGCCGGGGCGTAAGGTTGATCGGCTAGAAGGAGGAGGTCAGAGGGCGAAACAGCATTGTCTGTCTTTTGAAAGCGGCTGGTGGGGGCGAGCACGCACGGGGATGGAGCTGCTCGCCGCGTCGAGTCCCACAGGGCCTTTTCTCATTTCTCGCACGACTAATTCTCGCTGACGCCAGCGAAGGCGGGCCATGGAGACTGGGAAGGGCAACCCCTGGTCGGCGAAGGACTTACGGTTTTCCTTAGGAGCGGTCGGCGCGTACTCCGTCCCCGTGGGGTGCAGAAGAGCCACTCGAATGAGCGGCAAGGCTTTCGAGCGCCGGGCGGCAGCGACAGCGGTCAAGTGCCAACCCCGGAAAACCGACGTTGGCTTCATGCTAACCAGGGCGGGGGAGACTGTCAAGCAGGTGGGTGAGGGGGACGTGGGCGTTGGAGAACGCTTCGCGCCACTCCCGAAAAACCCAATCCAACGAAGTTCGGGGCAGGATGGTTTGAGTTCCTTCGGGCCGGCTCGCGTCATATCGCGTCGTACGCTCATGCGGGGGTTCCCTACCCTTAGAGGTGAGGTTCCCAAGTCTCCTCGGATTTCCATCTGGCGATCAAACCCCAGATCACGCACTACCCTCTATCGGAGGAGGCCATATCCCCGCTGATGTGTCTCATTGCGGATTTTTTCGTAGAGCCCCTTGCATTCCTTTTCGAGCTTCACTATAAGTAGGGGAGTCGTATACCGATTTTTCAGGTTGAAGTGAGATTTCAGGCATCATGATTCGCACGCTGCTGATTGCCACCGTCGTCGTGCTGGGGACGACATCGAGTGTGATTGGCAGCATCATTGCGCCGCAAGTGGAACTAGCGTCGCTTACCCAGATGGCTGCGCCGGCAGATGCCGAGGCGAATCCCGCTTTGGTATTGTACGAGCGTGAATCATCCGACTCGCTGGCTTCCGCGCTTCGGTCGGAAGTATCAGCGGGGGGGACTACCGCATTGGGCCTATGTTGTCCACCATGTGCCATTGACTCGCCTCGTCCGACTGGGATCATTGTGGGGGGTGGGATGGCGCATGTTCCGACTCCTCCAGTCAGCGACCTTCTCCGTCCGCCTCGCTCGGCTCGCATGTCGTGATAGTCGCGTATCGGTTCGTCGGCGAATCGTCGGCGATTACCGTGAGTCGAGTTTTGATTCGGATTGAGAGGTTTGCAAATGAATAAGGTATTCCTAACGCTTCTTGGTTGCGTTATTGGGCTCGGAATGTGGTCCAGTGCTTCCGCTAGCCTGCTGACATCGTTGGCTGTTGCCGACGGGTCACAAGACCTTCTGAATGATACGAGCGTCGCCGGTTACAAGGACAATGGCGCTCCCGGCCTGTCCGTTGACGACGTGATTTTTGGTGTTGCGCTCGTCCAGGATGTTAATGGCGATAACAGTAAGAGTGACCAGATCGCTGTCGTTTTTTCTGCGAAGATTATCGAATTCGTCGATAATGATTCCTCGGGTACGATATCAAACGGCGACGAATTCAAACTGGGATACAACGATACTGGCGATTACGATTTGACAGACCTGTTGCCGGCATCTTTGCAGCCAAAAAATGGTCGTGCTGGGACACTGGGGCAGGACGAAATTGCTGTTGTGATCAGCCATCCGACGACTGCTTTTTCGTTTCCAACGTTCGCTGATTTCGCGGGTGGAACGGCGTTCAATGACCCTGCGATCGACTACGAAGCGACGATTGGACTTGTCGATGATGGAGTTGGTGGTAACGACTTCTTTTCCGCCATCGTTAACGACAACCCGTTTACCACCAATCAGATCGAAATGGTCGAGGCCGGAGGATTCAGCGTAATGGATGCATCCGGTTCGTACGGGAACGGTCCGGGGACGATTTTTCTTCCCGTGACGGGGTTGACGACGAATCCTGAAGTTGGACTGTTCGGAAGTGTTGATTTTCTGACAAACGCGAATTACGCAACGGAGTATGGGTTTACGGACGATGCGGATTTCTTCATCAACGCCGTCCCCGAGCCGGCGTCGGTGGCCGTCTGGTCGCTGTTGGCAATCGGGTGTGTGGCGTTTGGGCGTCGTCGCCTGAGCCGCAAGGCTGCGTAGTGCTTGATAACTCGATCGCTTGAAAAGGCGATACAAAACAGAAGCCGCCCGGTGCGATGCGCCGGGCGGCTTTTTTTCAGGATAGGTTCCGGGTTTCTGGTCCTGGGTTCCCGGTGGGGGCCTCCAGCCGCGAAGCGGCGTCACGAACTAGCTGCGGGCGTCAGCCCGCAGAGAGGAAGATGCCATTTATCCGAGCCGCGAAGCGGCGTCATGCAATAGCTGTGGGCGTGAGCCCACAGTTTGGGATTGAGGAGCCCCCTCGCGCAAAAACGCCAAGACACAAGAGGAGATAGAAGGTCCGAGTGTTCCAGCGGCGGGGTTGGGGGCCTACCATGTGCTTAGGCGTAGGGCTGACCAGTCGGTTCGGAGGTGAGCGGGGACGGGGCAGTCGCTCTCAGGCCATGGGAAGCCTCGCCGGAGACGCAAACCTCGCTGACCGAATGGAACCCCCACCACCATCTGCAACGCCGGCAAACCCTTGGGCACCACATGATACCAACGACGTGCAATCGCCCGCGCGCTGTTGTTGCCATGTTCGCCCCGCGCAAGCCCGCTGTCCATACCAGAGATGCTGGCGATTGAGGATTCATCGCCGTCCGCCATTCGACGTGAACGGCCGGGGATCACCCTTCGGAACTCGTGCGCGGTCCACGCGGCAAACATCGAGTGATAAAAGTCCTCGTAGAACGCTCCCAGACCTCGCGCATGATAGTCTGCTCCTACAAGTCGCACGTACCGCTCGGTGATCGCTTTCGTGCGCAGGCGAACCAGGTCCATCACAAACACGAGCCCCTCGGGGCGCGTGATACGATCCATTTCCGCCACGATCGACTCGACGGTCCCCAACGAATCGAAGTGGTGCGCCGCGTCGCAAAACGTCGTGAGATCGAATGAGGCGTCTTCGAATCGCTCGAGCCTCGTGATGTCACCAACCTCGAACCGAACGGCAGCCATCGCCAGTTGATTGGCATTCTTCGATGCGGTTTCGACCATCGGACGAGACAGGTCGAGTCCCAATAAGTGGTCAAGCCTCAGGTGGCGAGCCATCAAGAGTGAAAAATGGCCGGGGCCACACGCCAGATCCAGTGCCCGGCCTCCAAATGGCTGCTGCCGAGCTCGGTAGATTGTCTCCAAACCGATGGCGTAGGGAATCGCCAGGCCCGTTGTCATCACTTGGTCGTAGGCCAAGACGTTGGCCTGTTCGTCGGTCACCGCCTGCGGTTCGGGTGTGCGCTTGAGCACCTGCCTCCCGACGTTCTGCGCCACGACCAGCGACACAAAACTCGCCAGTTTGCGAATCATCGCGAAGACGCCGGGAGATGGAAGAACATTCGGCCGTTCACCGCGTGCCGACGTGTTCGGTCGTGAGGGAGGATCGCCAGCGGGACCGACGGCGACAGGGGCAGTCGAGGGCGAAAAGCCGGTCGAAGAGAGCGTATTTGGTTCGGTCATGGGGAACCTCGGAAGCGGCGGGGGTTGGTGGCGTGTTGGGGTGTGGTTTTGGTTGCTCTGGGGGCTCCTAATGGCATCCTGCCAATGGTCCAATTCTTTGTGCGTAGATTCGGTGCCATGTGAACAGGCTATCGTGTGTGGTTTAGCTGCGTTCTTGGGAAAACTTCCTCACAAGGTACGCGCGTTTGAGCCGTTGCCAGGGGCTGCGATTGCCGAACCAGAGTCGGCCGGTGCGGTACGCCAGTCGGTAGGCATCGAACTGATGGAACCATGGCGCTGGCCGTGAGACGCCTCGGCCGAGCAGAATCTTGACCACCTCGGCCGCCGCAACGCCGCTGGCGAGTTGACACGCTAAGGACAAGGATGGGCCTCGAGCTTCCGCCAAACTCACCTGGTTCAAATCGATATATCTCAGATGTGTGGCCCGTGGCGTCAGCCCCACCGCAAACGCCGCAAGTTGCTCGATTTCCGACTGACCGTCCCGCAAATCGAAATACTCATCGAACGACATCCCCTTCGGATCAAAAGCCAGCCATGCGGTGCTGAACCCGATCGGGCCCGCCGTCACCACCCACAAACCCCGCCGACGCGCCTCACCGAACACAAGTCGCCTCGAAGCAATCGAAAAAAAATCGATCCCGTCCAAGACGACATCTACGCTACTCAAAAACGCATCGACGTTGCCTTCGGTTACATAGTCGGGCCAAACACGTACCTCGGCGTCCGGGTTGATCTGCCGAATCTGCCTCGCCATCGACTCGGCCTTGTTGACCCCTACCGTTCCCAGAGTGGCTCCAGCCTGCCGATTGAAATTGGCCAGTTCGAACCGGTCCGGGTCGGCGATGTGAAACCGACCGATGCCGAGCCTCGCCAAGGTCACCGCATGCACACCGCCGACGCCTCCCATACCGACAATGGCGACCGTGGCACGGCGTAGCGTCTCCTGTTCCGACGCTGAAACCAACCCCAGATTCCGGGCAAACGCCTCGGCGTAATCGAAAGAAACGGCCGGGACCGCAGGAGACACGGCAACAGTGAAACCGGTCGATGGTGTTGTGGGTTGAATCGTCATGGGCTGATCTCGCAGAGGCGCGGGGTTTGTATCTCGCAGAGGCGCAAAGAGCGCGGAGGTGGGTTTTGGGTATGTAATAGAACGTGCCGTCGTGGTTGCACGTTCGGATGTGTTCTTTTTAACTCTCTCTAAAACTATTTCATTTCTCTTTGCGTTCTTTGCGTCTCCGTGAGAGTTTGTACCACGCAGAGGCGCGGGGTTTGTTTCTCGCAGAGGCGCAAAGAGCGCGGAGGTAGTTTTTTAGGTATGTAATAGAACGTGCCGCTGTGGTTGCACATTCGGATGCAATTTTTTCTGGAAGTCATTAAATCCCCGTGCGCTGTTGTGAGACACTGACACACCTATGCCGCATGGGGACGGTTCTAATGAGGTCGAATCCAGAGGTTGGGAGGGCGAGGCTCCTGCCGAGCCGGAATGCTATGCGCCCGTCACCAGGTGAGGCATAGCATACATGCAACGGATTTTCGCCAAGGCACGTCTTGTATGTTAGACCAATCCGACATCGTCCGTCCTCACACCAGTAATATGTGACTTGGGGATCTGTGTCTGCGATGCGGTTGTGGCTCTTTCGCGGCTCGGCAGGAGCCTCGCCCTCCCAACTCCGGAAATGTCGTTCTTGAATACTATGATTGGCTGCTTTTGCGACCATGCTGAGCCCCAAGTTCTTCATCACAGTTCTTTTTGTCCCAGAATCGCGCGCGGTGATTCAAAACCATATCATCCTCTCCGCGCTCTCTGCGCCTCAGCGAGAGACTCGCTGCGTCTCCGAGAGAGTAATCGCTGCGTCTCTACCTCGGCGGGGGGAGCGGTATTGCGGTGGCTTTGCGTACCCGATGCGAAACGCCATCGCCAGTGTCCATCCTGACAACTCGGGTACCATCCTACGGTACTCCTCCTCCAGACGCTGCACCGTCTTCTGATCTCGAGCCGTCAACCCCTCACCTCGCAGCCGGTGAATCCTCGCAAAAAACAACGGCAGACTCCCCAGGGGCTGAATCGCCACGCCCAGTTGCGATGCCTTCAGCCACAGCCGCTGCAACGCTGCACCAGCCACCAAACAATGCTCACGCCACTGTTCGAGCGAAACCGAGGACAGATCCGCGTCACCAACCGAAACGCGCATCGCTAGAAGACCGACAGCGCCACTCCGGAGGACACTCCACCGCGACGGCAACGCCATCAACCGAGTTCCTCCCAGACGCTTGAAGATCCGCATAACCGACCACGAGCGAAGACATCGCAAGAACGTCGCCGCGCCAGGTGGCAACTCGAGTGTCCGCACGTCGAGGCCGTCTCCACACTGCTGCACCTCCGACGGGCGAAACCGAAGCTGCTTGAACAGTTCCGCGTGAAAGGCCGGGTACTCGAACCGCAACCTGTCGCACCGGGCCACGAGTCCGGCAAACTTCCCGATCGCCGACCGTTCCGTTAGCCACGCCACCCGACAACGATGTTCGAGCGCCCCGTCTGCCACCGCAGCGCCAGCCAGTGCATCGAGATCCACTCGCCTCGGCACGCGGCGCGCGTAGGGACGCCGGTTCGTATGCCGTCGAGGAACCTCCGTCGCCAGTTCCCGACAGACATCAGGACTCAACGGAGGCCAAACATCCCGAGGAGGTTCGACGAGTTCCCCGTCGGCATTCTCGATGAGCACTGGTAACGCGTCTGTGTCATTCGCTTGGCCGCGCACAATGTGGACGTTGGCCAAGGCAGCACCCAGGCCGATCAAGTCGAACATCCCGTCGACGTCGGAGGGCAGAAGCCGTGACCGGTCGAGCCGGATCGCGAGTGCCGAGTTTCGAGTTTCCAACAGCCACGGCTGGTTGTTATCGGGTGTGGGAGCCGCAAGAATTGCGTCGAGCTCGCGTCGACTCCATACCGCGGGTACGCATGCCGCTTCCACGTCCACGCCGGAAACCGAAGATGCCCCTTCGTGTTTCATGATTCGCCTCTGAGCAACATCACGTCGACGCGGAGGCCGACGACCAGCGCGTCGTCGGCCGATTCCAGGTCGATCCAGATTTCCCGAGTCTTCACGTCATAATGTTCCTCGGGCGCGTCCCGAAACAGCGTCTTGCGCATCATGCGAGGACTGATGCGCTGGACCTTTCCAACGAAGACCTTGCCGGGCAAGCCGTCGACCGTTACACGAGCTCGCATCCCCACTTCGACACGCGGAGCATCCAGCTCCTCGACATAAGCACGGACACGAAGTTTCGACGTATCGGACAACACAACGGCTGGGCGAGGCATCTCCGGGCCGGCCAATTCGCCCGGTTCGACCGGGACGTGCAAGACCTTCGCCGCACATGGAGCCTTCAAGCGGCAACGCTGCAATCGAACTTCGGCGAGTGCCACTTGGGCCTGCCGGGCGGCCACCTCTGTTTCCGCGATGCGGATATCCTCCTTGCGAGCTCCCGCCTCGAGCAGATCGATCCTCGCTTGAGCGGCGTCGACTTGCGCCTGGAGTGACTTCACGAGGGCTCGAGCATCATCGGCTTCTTGCGGCGGTGCGGCCTCGGAACGGAGCAGCCCTTCGATCCGCTTGAGACTCGTCCGAGCCCGCTCCAGTTCCGCTTCCTTCGCCGCCAAGAGTGCTCGAGCCTCACGGAGTTCTTCCGACCGAGCACCCGCGCGCATCCGTTCCAATCGAGCCTCGGCGGCCGCCAATTCGGCCTTAGCCAGCGACAATGCATGCCGGTACTCGGCGTCATCCAAGACCAACAGCGTCTGTCCCTGTTCGACCTCGTCCCCCTCGACGACCCGCACTTCGCTGATCCTTCCGGCCAACTGAGGCCGCAGCTCGATCGCTTCCGTCCGTCCTTCGATCCATCCGGCCGCGAAGATCCGCTCTTGCTGGTCCAGCGGCAGCGGCTCCGTGTACTCGCTGGGCGGTTGCGACTGGCGGTCGATCGTCAGTCCCAAGAACGCGATGACGGTGACGCTCGCGGCTAGGAGGAGGTAACGCATGGGAAGTTTGAAGTTTGAAGTTCGAAGTGTGAAGGGTGCAACGTAGGTCAGGCTTTCTAGCCTGACGGAAGCTCGTGTTGACTTTCGATCAGTGGTGGCCTGCTCCTGGATGAAGTTTGAAGTTTGAAGTTCGAAGTGTGAAGGGCGTAACGTAGGTCAGGCTTTCTAGCCTGATGGAAGCTCCTGTCAATGTTCGATCGCTGGTGGCCTGCTCCTGAACGAAGTTTGAAGTTTGAAGTTTGAAGGATTTCTGGTTCGGGGGTTTCTCATTCGGGGCTTAGCCGCGAAGCGGCGTCATGAACTAGCTGCGGGCGTCAGCCCGCAGAAGGCGTCAG
>WFWZ01000096.1 GCA_015490875.1 Planctomycetaceae bacterium | reverse complement strand
TCATGAAGGGGCCGGCTTTCATGAATGCATGCGAGGCCGGAGGTGGTCCCGCACTGTCCGGAATCTTGCCTCGCGGGCGCACCGATACATCTATTTCTTTCTTGTGTTTTTCAGAGCTGAGTAGCGAACATGGCAGACAAGTACGATCCCTACCGCGAAGCGCTGGTCCTCGAGACCCGGACCGTATGGCCGGAGGAACTGGAAGACTTGAGCGACGAGGAGAAAGCTCGGATCGCACAAGCTCTCCATGACGATCCCCAAAACTGCTCACAGCTCCAGTACGAGCGCCTCCATACCGGCTTTTGCCGCATCATCACCGTCACACCCGACGACGTGGCTCGAGTTTCCGCCAATGCCTGAGCGCCTCGATGTCGAGCTGGGCGAGCGGAGCTATCCGATTTGGATCGGCGACGATGTGCTCGCACAGGCAGACCGCCTCTTCGCGTCGCTCACGCTGCACCACGGGATCGTCATCGCCGATGCGCAAGTCGCTGCAATCTATGGTGAACCTCTTGTCGAGACGCTGCGAGGCGATGCTCGCATCGACCTCCTGCAAGTTCCCTCGGGAGAGGCCAGCAAATCGGTAGAGCAGGCCGATCGGCTGTGGCGTGCGCTGCGTGCGCTGGGAGCCGACCGCAAGTCGACGATCGTGGCTTTGGGCGGCGGCGTGGTCGGCGACCTGGCAGGCTTTGTCGCGGCGACCTACGCCCGAGGCATCGAACTCGTGCAGATTCCCACCACCCTCCTCGCACAAGTTGATAGCAGCGTCGGCGGCAAGACAGCCATCAACCTGCCCAATGCCAAAAACATGGTCGGCGCGTTCTGGCAACCCTCCGCCGTGCTCATCGACGTCACGACGCTTCGGACGCTCCCCGATCGCGAGTACCGTTCGGGACTCGCGGAAGTCGTCAAATACGGCGTGATCCTCGACGCCGACTTCTTCGCGTACCTCGAATCGCACGCCCAAGCGCTGGCGGCTCGCGATCCTTCGGTGTTGATCCCCGTCATCCGCCGATGCTGCGAGCTCAAAGCGTCGGTCGTCTCCGCGGACGAACGAGAGACAACGGGCCTGCGAGCCATCTTGAATTACGGTCACACCTTCGCGCACGCCTTCGAGGCGGTGGCGGGCTACGGAGAACTGCTCCACGGCGAGGCCGTTTCCATCGGCATGACGTGCGCTGCACGGCTCGCCTTCCGCTTGGGACGGGTCGACGAGGAATTCGTGCGACGGCAGGACCGCCTCGTGGAGCAGCTTGTCCTCCCCTCGGCGCTCCCCCGCCCCCTCCCGCTTGAGGAAACGATCGGAGCCACGCTGCGAGACAAGAAAGTCGAGGCGGGTAAGCTACGATGGATCTTGCCGTCCGAGCTGGGCAAAGTGGAGCGAGTCGCGGACGTGCCCGAGGATTTGGTGAAGGAAGTCTTCCTCGAAGCTGGCTGCCAAAAGCCGTAGCGGCGACCTTCCCCCCTTTTCTTGCATTTGTCGGCAAAGGGGGCTCGAGGTGCTATAATGGGAGGAGTTCTTTTCTCCTGGCGCGGAGGACGATCGATGGCCGCGACGGCTCAAGGAATCTGCGGAAACATGCTGGTCCCGCGAACTAGGCTGGCAGCTAGTGCGGCCGTCATGGCAATCCTCTTGTTGTCTCCGGTGGGGCGGGCCGACATCTTCGAACTGACCAACGGATCGCGGATCACCGGCACGTGGATCAACGCGGATGAGAAACCGGTCAAGCGCTATGTGATCCAGCTTGAAGAGGGAGCTCAAATCGTCCTCACGCCAACGCAAGTGCACACAGTGCGGCGGGAACCCTCCGCGCTGGCGTCTTATCGCCGAGCGCTGGCCAAGATGCCGGACACGGCCGAGGCTCATTGGGAGATGGCGCAGCGGTGCGAAAAGGCGAAACTGAGCGATCAGCAAGAGTACCATTTGCGGCGCGCGGTCGAGCTCGATCCAGATCACGAAGGAGCTCGGCGCGCCCTCGGATTCGTCCGCATCCGCGGCGAGTGGGTCATGCCGGACGAGTACTTCCAGCGGCTGGGGTACGTGCGCCACAAGGGAAAATGGCGGTTGCCCCAAGAAGTGGAACTCGATGCGCGCAAGCAACAAGAGCGGCAGGAGCGAGCTCAGTGGCGCACCAAAGTTCGTCGTTGGCGCACGGGGATCTTACGAGGCAAACCCGAAGACCGGCAAGCGGCGATCGCCGGCTTTCGTCAAATTGATTCTCCTTTGGCGGTCGACGCGATTGCCAAGTTGTTAGGCGACCCCAAAGAGCCTCGGCAACTGAAAGAACTCTATATCGAATCACTCGGCAACCTGCTTCCGGCACCTGCTGCTGCCTCGGCGCTAGCCGACACCGTGTTGAACGATGCGGACATGACTCTAGTGGAAAAGGCAGTCGCACAACTGAAGCGCCACGACGGGCGGCAATTCTCGCACCTGTTCGTTCCCCATCTCAAAAGTCCCGACAACCCCGTGATCAATCGAGCCGCTTACGCGCTCGGTGAGTTGGGAGATCCGTCGGTGATTCCAGCGCTCATCGATGCGCTGATTACCGAACACCGCAAGCAAGTCGTGGGGTCGGGACTGACGGTGGGGCGAGGCTCAGGGGGAAGTGGTCTGACCGCCGGTCGCGGTTCGGCGATCGTCAAGTACTCGCTCAAGAACAAAAGCGTCCAGTCGGCCTTGTCGCAACTCACCGGAGGCGTCAATCACGGCTACGACAAGACGGCGTGGCGGCGCTGGTATGCGTCGACCCGCCTGCCGGCTCGCTACGACGTCCGCCGTGATGAGTAAGCAGGGCAGTATGGTCGCATCTCCTAGCGCTGTAAACGTAATCACCGCGCGCGATTGCAGCATTGAGAAGCTTTGTAGGCTCATCGGCAAAAGTGTTCCACTGCTGCATTCGCGAGAGATATTCCCCGAGTTGGGAGGGCGAGGCTCCCGCCGAGCCGCAGAAGAGCCAAAACAGTGCCTCGTGCGTTGATTCCAGATGGCCGGCGACAGGACGAATGATTCCCCGTTGGGCCGGCATTCAGCGATGCACGATTGGAGGCTCGTTCTATATGAGCCATGCGGTCTTCTGTAACAGATCTATGGCACATCGTGGCTCCGCAGGAGCGTCGCCCTCCCAATCCATAGAATCGTCGCCGTCAAAGGGGTGTCTGACGTCAACGCAAGCTGGCGACAGTAGCTCGCCGAATTGCAGCACAGACACGCCTCTACGTCCGTGAGGCACCAGCCGATCACGATCAACGCTTCGCCTTGGCTTTTGCGTCCAATTCGGACAGCTTGAGCCTCACGCTCATGATGTAAGGCATTTCGCCTCGAGTCCAGTGACCATAGGTTGTCACTACGAACGTACCATCCGGAAGCACTTCGACGCCTGGGTAGCTTGTGTCATAGCCTTTCGTGTTGTCCATCAACCGGACGAAATACTGCCCCGGTCTACCCTTCACGAGGTCCTCATACGTGCCGACCCAGGCGACCCAGTCTCCTTCGAACGGCCGTTGTGACCGATCGGCGACCGGAGAGATACAACGGAAGGAGATCAACAGCCGGCCGTCGGGGCCATACTTGCCGGTATGGCGGTCGCCGGTCAGTGGCAGAGGAACTTCACGCGGCTCGGTCCAGGTGCGCCCCTCGTCGTTGCTGAACATGATGTGCGACCGGCGCCGTCGCAAGTTCTCGCGCAGCAAGACCGCTAGCTGCTTCCCATCGGGCGACCGGATACAGCCGGGTTCGCACAAGTGCACCTCGCTGCTGGCATAGATCGCTTCGGGCTGCGACCAGGTCAGTCCGCCGTCGGTCGAGAACGTCTTGTACAGCGTCATGACCTTCGGTTTGGCGACTCGAGGAGTCGCGGTGAAGAATCGCCCATCGTCGTGGAAGAGAGCCAGGTAGTGTCCTGGTTCCTTCAGTGGCACCACGCTCCCCATGACCACGATGCCGCCCCAATCTCCGACCGGCTTCAGTTCGCTCCACGACTTTCCATCGTCTTCACTCACCGAAAGCCTCGCCGGATAGAGTCCCGACCAGAGGATTAGACGCTTCTTGCCGCGCGCGTCGACGACTCGATGGATCGTCGGCACTTCTTTGCTGGTCGCCCAGCTCGCCGGTGTCGGCAGACGGGGACTCCACGTCCGCCCTCCATCAAGGCTCCGCTTGTAAACAATGGCGCCTCGTCCGTGGCCTTTGGGGTAGACGCACAAAATGGTCTTGCCATCCTCCAACAGCACCGTCGTCGGATGCCCCAAGTACTGCCCCGGCTCGCGATCGACCACCACTTGCCGATGTTGCTCGGCCGCCAGATCGATCACGATGGGTTCTCCCGCGAGTCCGACCAATGCCCAGAGGCCCGACGGACACAGTATCCACACCCAAAGGGAAAGCCTGATCACGCGGGACGACCGCATGAGGACACCGAGCTCTGAATCACGATGGGGCTCGTACTGTTTTGAGCCAGGCGAGCCGACCGATACGCGTGCGCACGACATGGAGGCAGCCTTTCGTCTATCTTGAGGCCTCTTGGTCTTCTTCTGCCGCAGCGCCGCCAGGCGGGGTGGAAACGACGCCGACGTCTTGGGAGGGATCACGACCGCCAAGGGTGGAGCAACGGTCTCCCCCATTGTCCTTGGCACCAGTGCCGATCGCAAGGTTGGTTGACGGTCTCGCCCGCCACTGCTAGATTTGCCGCGACTTGTGCAGTGTTTTCGGGACCCCGCTCACATCAGGAAAGAAACAGTCGATCATGGCCAAGGCAGCACGACGTACGCGAGGCAAGAAGCGCATCTATTACTTCGGCGCCAGCGGTGCCGAGGGACAGGGAAAGGGCAAGGAGCTGCTCGGCGGGAAAGGTGCCAACCTGGCCGAGATGACGAGCATCGGTTTGCCGGTGCCTCCCGGATTCACGATCACCACCGAGGTCTGTGCCGAATACTATCAGCTCGGTGAGCGCCTCCCCGATGGCCTGATGGACGATGTCCGCAAAATGGTCAAGAAGCTCGAGAAGGAACTCGGCAAGCGATTCGGCGACGACTCCAACCCGCTGCTCGTCTCGGTTCGCTCGGGCGCCGCCGTCTCGATGCCCGGCATGATGGACACGATCTTGAATCTGGGCTTAACAGACCAATCGACCGAAGGCCTGGCCAAAGCGACCGGCAATCCCCGCTTCGCTTACGACGCCTACCGCCGCCTTATCAATATGTTCGGCAATGTCGTCATGGGTGTCGACCATCACCATTTCGAGTCTGCCTTCGAAGCCCTGAAAAAGAAGCTGAAGGCGAAACTCGACACCGACGTCTCTGCCGAAGGTCTCCAAGAGCTGTGCCAAATCTACAAGGACGTCTTCCGCAAGCATGCGGGCGTGCCGTTTCCTCAGGATCCGTTCGAGCAACTGGAGCGGGCGATTCAGGCTGTCTTCGCAAGTTGGAATACGCCTCGAGCTCGTCGGTACCGCGAGGTGGAAGGCATTCGCGGCTTGAAGGGAACCGCTGTCAACGTCCAGACGATGGTCTTTGGAAATATGGGCGATGATTCGGGCACGGGTGTCGCTTTCACGCGGAATCCATCCACCGGCGAAAACAAACTGTACGGCGAGTTCCTCGTGAATGCTCAGGGCGAGGATGTCGTCGCCGGTATTCGCACACCGCTGCCGGTTGCCGAAATGCAAAAGTGGAACCGAGCCGTCTACCGCCAGCTTCTTGGCATCAAGGACACGCTGGAGCAGCACTACCGCGACATGCAGGACATCGAGTTTACCATCGAACGCGGCAAGTTGTTCATGCTGCAAACGCGCACGGGCAAGCGCACCGGAGCTGCCGCAGTGAAGATCGCGTGCGATATGGTCAAGGAGAAGCTGATCGACGAGAAGACGGCTCTGTTGCGCATTCCCGCCGGTGATTTGATTCAGCTCTTACTCCCAAGTTTCTCACCGAAGGCAAAAAAGGCCGCTACAGTCCTAACGAAAGGACTCCCGGCTTCCCCCGGTGCGGCCGTTGGCAAACCTGCCTTTACGGCCGAGGAAGCCGTCAAGCGGGCGGCGGCCGGAGAGGATGTGATTCTCGTGCGTAAGGAAACGAGTCCCGAGGATGTCGACGGGATGCACAGCGCCGTGGGGATCCTTACGAGCACCGGGGGCATGACGAGCCACGCCGCCGTGGTCGCTCGCGGCTGGGGACGCTGCTGCGTGGCCGGCGCTCACGAAATCGTGATCAATGAACGGGCTCGCAAATTCACCGTACATGGCCGCACCGTGACGGCCAACGACGTCATCTCGATCGACGGGTCGACTGGCGAGGTGATGTTGGGGGCGGTCGAGACCGAGTCTCCGAAGCTATCGGGCGATTTCGCCAAAGTGATGAAATGGTCTGACAAGTACCGGAAACTGGGAGTTCGTACGAACGCGGATACGCCGGACGACGCCACGCGAGCTCGCTCCTTCGGCGCTCAAGGGATCGGCCTGTGCCGCACGGAACACATGTTCTTCCAAGAAGAGCGGATCATGGCGATGCGCGAAATGATCCTCGCCGAAACAGCCGAAGCGCGCCAGGCTGCACTCGCCAAGCTCCTCCCCTACCAGCGCCAGGACTTCATCGGCATCTTCACGGCCATGAAGGGATTGCCGGTCACCGTGCGGCTGCTCGATCCTCCGCTGCATGAGTTCGTTCCGCACGATGCCAAGAGTCAGAAACAACTGGCTCAGGAGATGGGGGTCTCTCCGGCAGCCGTCAAGCGCCGCGTCGAACAGCTTCATGAGATGAATCCGATGCTCGGACACCGCGGCTGCCGACTCAGTATCACCTACCCCGAGATCCTCGAGATGCAAGTGCGGGCGATCGTCGAAGCGGCCATCGCTTGCAAGAAGAAGCGGATCGATGCCAAACCGGAGATCATGATCCCGCTCGTCGGAATGGCCGCCGAACTGGAATACCTGCGGCAACGTGCGGCCAACGTGATCGAAACGGTCAAGCGCGAGAAGAAGTACGGTGGAAAACTCGATATTCCCATCGGCACGATGATCGAAGTGCCTCGAGCCGCACTGACGGCAGGCGAGGTCGCCCAGCATGCCGATTTCTTCAGTTTCGGAACGAACGACCTGACGCAGATGACGTTCGGCTTCAGCCGGGACGACATCAATTCGTTCCTCCCGGATTACCTCGAAAAAGAAATCCTGCACGTCGATCCCTTCCAGCAACTCGATGAAGCCGGCGTGGGACAACTCGTGTCGCATGCCGTGTCGCATGGTCGCCAGACCAAGTCGGAGTTGAAGACGGGAATCTGTGGCGAACATGGCGGGAACCCGCCTTCGATCGATTTCTGCCACCGAGTCGGATTGGACTATGTGAGTTGTTCTCCGTTCCGAGTCCCCATCGCGCGCCTGGCAGCCGCTCAAGCGGCCCTGCGCCACGGCTAACGGCGCCGGCAAGCCACCGCGACCGCAGGCGACTCGGCGAGGAATCCCTAGGGAGGGCGCATTCATGCGTACGTCGGTCTGCGGTTGGATGGGGCGAGCGTGGAGCGTGTTTCTGGTCGTCGGTGCCTTTGGCCTCGTCGATGCCCGAGCCGACGATCCCCAGGCGTGGCTCCAGAAGGAGCTGCCTCGGCTGTTGCCTCTCTACCAGCACCTTCATGCGCATCCGGAACTCTCGTTGCACGAACGAGAGACAGCCGCGAGGATCGCTCGCGAACTGAAAGAACTGGGCATCGAGGTGACGACGGGTGTCGGCGGACACGGTGTCGTCGGCGTCCTCAAGAACGGCAACGGGCCACGTCTGCTGATCCGCACCGACATGGATGCACTTCCGGTTGTGGAACAGACGGGGCTGCCGTATGCCTCGAAGGTGAAAACGGCAGACCCGGCGGGAGATGGTCAGGTCGGTGTGATGCACGCATGCGGCCACGACATCCACATGACGAACTTCGTCGGGGTCGCTCGCTACCTGGCATCTCACCGCGATGCTTGGAAGGGAACGGTCCTCTTCGTCGCGCAGCCGGCGGAAGAGAAAGGCTTGGGTGCCAAAGCCATGCTCAAGGATGGGCTCTACCAGCGCTTCGGTAAGCCCGACTACGCCATCGCCTTGCACGTGGCGTCCAATCTGCCGGCCGGTGTCATTGGGTATCGATCCGGATACGCGCTGGCGAATGTCGACAGTTGCGACATTACCGTTTTCGGTCGAGGCGGCCATGGCGCGTTCCCGCACACGACAGTCGATCCGATTGTTCAAGCTGCCCAATTGGTACTCGCGCTCCAAACCATTGTCGCTCGGGAAGTCGATCCGGTCGAGTCGGCGGTCATCTCCGTGGGGTCGATCCACGGAGGAACGAAGCACAATATCATTCCGGACCGGTGCCACCTCCAGGCGACGATTCGGAGTTACTCGCCGAAAGTTCGCGAGCAACTCAAGGAGGCAATTGTCCGCAAGGCCGAAGGGATCGCCGCAAGCATGGGAGCGCCGAAGCCGAAAGTCGAGTTCAGCGAAGGCCTACCCGCCGTCTACAACGATCCGGCACTCGTTGATCGCGTGGTTCCTGCGCTGCAGCGCGCCTTGGGGCAAAATCGTGTCATGGCGGTGCCGCCGGTGATGGGTGCCGAAGATTTCGCCCTCTATCGCACCGACGATGTACCCATCTTCATGTTTTGGCTGGGATCCGTGGCGCCCAAACGTTTGAAAGCGATGGAGGCTCCCATTTCACTTCATTCTCCGTTCTACTATCCCGATCCCGAGCCGACACTGCAGACCGGGATCACCGCGATGACGGCTGCCGCATTGGAGCTGCTCTCCGAGAAGTCGGATCGCTAAGGAGCGTGAGCGGACGCATCGCAAGACGGCCCAGGTGCCACTTTCGGGGACAATCGAGCAGGGTGGATATTTCACGTGCGCTCGGGAACGCGCCGGCCGACGAAGATGTAGTAGGGTGTGCGCACCAGCGGAAGATAGGGGACTTTCGCACGGTGTTCCTCGAGCGCCACGGTTTGAAAATGGTGGTGCAGGAACGGGAGATGGTCGGGCGAGGGAAAAACGTTGTCGAATCCGAACCAGATCGGCCAGAAGGTGCGCGTCGACCAACGATGGCGTTTCCAATGGGCCGGAGGATACTTGCGTGAAACATAAAAGTCGACGACACCGATGACACCGTCGGGCCGGAGCATCTTGCGTGCATTTTCGATGGCTGCAAACCAGTCGGGAATCATCGTCAGCGAATAGGAAAACGTGACGATGTCGATGGGACCATCCGAGGGTTGATACGTTGTCGCGTCTGCCTCGATCGCGCGGACGTTCGACCAGCCTCTGGTATCGGCGCGGCGCTCGGCGATCTCGAGCAACGAAGGAGAGAGGTCGACGACTTGAACTTCGGCGAGCTGCGAAAGGCGCTCACCGACGAATTCGAGGTTCGCTCCCGTGCCGCCTCCCAAGTCGACCCAGCGAGCTCCTTCGGTGAACGGAAGGAGTTCCATCAGACGCTCGCGTCCCTGTAAGAGTCGGCGGCGAAAGTCGTCATAGGCTTCGGCTTGTCCCGAGTAAAAACTCTCCATCCGCGCTGCATGGTCGCGGCCGCGGATCGGCTTGAGTGTCAACTGATAGAGGATTTTGAGGTCCGTCCAAAAGCCCATGAGTGGTTGGGGGATCGAAGGGGAAGCGGGAGGGTGGAAGGAATGGCGTGTGGGGTTTTTGAGTCAGGCGGCAATGTCGGCGATATAGAAGCTTCCGTAAGTGTGGACTCGGTCTTGTTTGTGCAGTTCTTCGGCCAGTTCGCGATGGTAGGTCAATCGTTCCGGCAGGGCCCAGCGGCGTCCTTCGTGTTCGATTTCCACCCGGTCGAGGAAGTCGGTTCGCAAGCCGCCGCTGCGCCAGATGGCTCGAGCCCCCGGGGCGGCACGCTGGAGGATGGCTTCCCATTCGGAAACGAGCAGCGGGAAGTGGCGGTCGGCCAGCCAGTCCATGTGGTCGAGCAGCACAAAGCGCGTGACCTCCTGGTCATGCTGTCGAAGGAACCCCTCGACTGAGTTCGTATGCACGTGGATGCAGTCGACCAGCCCATCTTTCAAACGTTGGAAATTGTCGGGTCGGAGATACTCGGGACAACACTCGCGCGTGTAACACCCCGTCATGTAGACTCGCCAGAAGTAATTGTCTCGCAAAGGAAGCTCAGCGAACACCGCTTCGACGCAGTCCTTGATGAATTGGATAATGCCTCCATCATACTGAGTTTCAATTTGGCGCCGCTGAGCTCGAGGCACACCGATCATCGACAACGTCGTGTCTCGGTTCATCGCGAAACACATGATGCGCGACCAGAAACGATCGCGGATGTAGCGGTGGTAGATGTCGCGCTGTTCTTCCAGGGTGTCGGCTTCGAGCATCTGGTCGACGTAAGGGCGGATCCGCAGCATGCGGTTGACGTAGACGTTGACCATCCGAGCGAACGAGCCCGAGGTGCCGCGGAAATAGAACGGTCGCCGGCTGTCGAAGAAGCGAATCCACCGGTCCCAATAGCGTTGAGCCCAAGGAGAGAGTTCGGGGCGTAGCACGTCGGCGTACAGCGATCGCACCCGGGGATGGTGCCCCTGGCCGAACATGCGGAAGAAATCTTCGAATTCGAGACGCCGGATGCCGGCCATCTTCAATTCCAGGAGGGCGTTCTGACGAGGATTGAGATCGACCGCATCGATCCGCTCGGGCTGGCAAAGTGCGTAATCGAGTGCATTGCAGCCGGCCGAGGTGATCATGACGATCCGGTCGGAAGAGCCGATCTGCAGGGCGACCCGGTCGAGCCGCGGGTCTTCCCAGCACGTGTTGTAGACCAGATTCTTGCCATGCACCATGCCGAAAACTCGGCCGCTGACCCAGTCCATCACCGACATACGTGCCCTTTCTCCACTTGTTTCTCCGAAAACGGGACTGCTCGGCCGAGACGCGCAGCTCACCTTCCCTCCGATGAGAGGGCAGGCAGAGGCCAACTCAGACATTGTACCCCCGCACCCGGAGAATGGGCCACTACCCCTCTCCCTCTCTCCCCAATCGCTCTAGGTTCTCTAACGGCCAGCCGCTACACTTACGACCTGGAGGCTCCGCTTCTGCGGGGTCTCGCATGGCTGCGGCCGCCAAAGCCTCGGGCCGCTTGTGACATCGATGGGGAAGGAGTCCTGTTGTGTGCGAACACTGGAAGTTCCTGCATGCCGCCGACTTACGACTAGGCCATTCCTTCGGCCGCCACTGGTTTGCCAGCTCGGAGCTCCACCGCCGGATTGCCGACTCCCCTTATCGTGCCTGGGAGCGACTCGTCGAAACGGCCATCGACCAACGGGTCGATGCACTCTTGCTGGCGGGAAACGTGCTGGATCCACGGACGTGCGGTGCCTACGCCCTGGGGAGGCTCGAGGCACATTTTCGAGTCCTGCACGATGCCGGCATCTCCGTCTACTGGGCGCTCGGGGAACTCGACCGCCGAGCTCACTGGTCGGCTCGGCCCCCGTGGCCGGCGAATGTCACGGTGTTCGAAGAGCCGACATGGGAGCGCCGTACGCTCTCTTGTGGCGAACGGAGACTCGAGTTGGCCGGTCGCGCGTGGTCGGCGCGCCATGGCCAACGGAGCTGGCCTGCGAAGAGTGACGCGGATGTGCCACTCGTCGTCTTGGCCAGCGTGGCTCCGGAGAAGCTGCCGGCATCACCGGCTGGAACCTATTGGGCGATGGGGGGACTTGAACACCCCCACGATATCGACAGCGACACCGCCGACATCCACTATTGCGGAGCGCTTCAGCCAGTGACCCCGACGGGCGGCCGGCAGGGGAGCGCCACACTTGTTCAAATCGGACTCGACGGCGACGTCCAATGGCAGAGGCTACCGCTGTCGCCTCTGGTGGTCCTTCATCGCCGACACCGTCTGGTTCTTCACGCTTCTGCCGACGGCCAACAGGCCTTCAACGCGCTGCGGGACGATCTTGTTGCCGATCTGAGCCACCTTCGCCGGGAACTCGCTCAATCCGAAACCTCCGTCGATACATGGTTGGTCGAATACAATCTCGAGCAAGTCCCTCCCCAACTCGCGTGGCGACTCGCCGACCCGGCCGTTGAACGGCGACTTTTGGAACAATGCACACAGGAAGTGGACCCGCCTCACGTCGTGCCGACTCGACTGCTCGTCGAATCGGTGCAGGCCCCTACCAGCATGCCACCTTCGGGAACGCTGCTCGCCGATCTTTGGCACGAACTGGAAGCGGCTCGTGAGTCGACCGTCAAGGAATGGCCGCTGGCACGTTGGCCGGCGGAGTTCTCTGGGCTCGAGCAGCCAAATAGTGACACTGTTGTGTCGCAATCGAAATCCTGGACCTTGGCAGTCATTTCGAAAACTGCCTGACCGATTCCCGCGCGACGGAGCGCAGCGATCATGAGAATCACGGAGATTCACGTCGACGGCTACGGTATCTGGCGAGACTTGCGACTGGCGCAACTCGACCACGCTCTTACCGTCGTCTGGGGGCAGAATGAAGCGGGCAAGAGCACGCTCATGCACTTCATCCGGGACATGCTCTTCGGTACGTTGCCCGGCCGCCATCTCTATCTCCCGCCGGTCGATGGAGGGACCGCCGGAGGTCACTTGGGGATCACGACTCCCGACGCGACATGGCAACTTGATCGGCAGTGGTACTTCGACGCTGCTGAACCACGGGAGGAAGTGCGCTGGCATGAGAACCGAGGCGGGGGGTGGCAGGAAGTCGAGTCGCCGCAAGCCTGGGGACAACTCGACCGAGCCGTCTTCGAAAATGTCTTCTGCCTCGGACTGAGCGACCTCCACCAACTCGATCAACTCGACGCGGCTACCGCCGGGCAGTTTCTCTATTCGCTCAGTACGGGACTGGACCGCACGACACTCCATGCGATCCACTCCGATTTGCAACAAGAAGAACATCGCTTACTGCGCGAGCACGAAGGAAGATTGTTCGAGTCGGCGCACTTGTGTGCCGAAGCGAGAGAATCGGCGTCTTCGGCAACCGCTTCGGCTCGCGATTGGATTCGGGCATCGCGAAAGCTGGCCGAGTGCGAGGCGGCCCTCGAGCGACTCGAACAAGAACGCGGGATGCGGGAACAAACCCAGCGACATTGGGCGCTGGCCGTGGAGACCGCCCCCCGCTGGCAGCGCCTGTGGGCGCTGGATGAAACCCGTCGAAACCATCCGCTGGCTTCGCACGCCACCCGCCAGCAGGCAGCTCGATGGGTCCACCTGGAGGAAACTTTTCGGCGCCTGCGGAAGGCGTACCGTCGCCGTCGCCGTCGCGTGCAAGAGCTGCGTGCGAGGATCGCCTCCACGAAAATCCATCCTGCGCTTTGGGAACAACGCCGCGCCGTCGATGCGCTGGTCGACCAACAAGGACGCCTGATCTGGCTGCAGGCGCATGTTCGTGCCGACTCGCGCCCGGCTCCATCCGCACCTGTACCTGTTTCCCAAACCCCCGAAGCGCCTGGCGAAACCGGTTTGGCTCCCGAACTCTGGTCGGTGCTTCAACAACAGGCAGCCGAACTGCGAGCGGCTCGCGATGAGCGCGAACGATTGGAGATCGCGCTTCTGGAGTCGCCGGAGGAGCCGGCATCTCAGCAGAACTCGGCGCCCCCAGACGATCGCGAGCTGGATCGTCTGCGCGACCAAGTGACGCAGTTGCGTCAGCGGGTGCGCGTGAAACAGCGACTCGATAAGATGGTTCGGCATCGCAAGGAGCTCCAGGAAGAAATCGAGACGCTGTTAGAGCAGCAGGTTCTGCCGGGGCACACGCTCGCGTATCTCGGCATCCCGTTCGTCGTCGGCGTCATGCTCATTCTCACCGGCATCTTTTGGCGCACCGCCTCGATGCTCGGTTGGCCGATCGCCCTCTTAGGTCTGGTGGGCTGGCTTGCCGCGATCGCGATCAAAGTCGTCCTGGAGAAATCGGCTTCTCAAGACCTCGAGGAAGCGCAAGACCAGCTGGCGGCGCTCGAGCGGCAAATCGCGGCCACGAAGAAGGAAGCCGCCGAACTCGACGAACATATCCCCACATCGGCGGCACCACTGGAAGAGCGGCTGGAAGCCGCCGAATGGCGACTGGCCGCATGGGAAGGTCCTGTGGCCCACAGCGAGCCTCAGCAAAGCAGCTCGCACAAGTCGATCCAGCGGCAACTGGAAGCGGCCGAGACCCGTTGCCGGCAGGCTCAACAGCAATGGCAGGCTCTCCTGCGAAAATGTGGTCTGGCGGAGGACCTGGGCCCCGAGGCAGCCGCTTCGGTCCCCGTTCGTTCACCGGCCGTCCCATCCATCCAGCAGGTGATCGTTCCCGGCAACGATGAGGCACTCCACCATGAGTATGAACTCATGGCCGGCCGTATTCGCCGACTTGCCATGGATCTGCTGGAGGCGACCGACGAGTCCGATCCCGTCGTGCTGCTCGACCGACTTCACGGAGAATTGACGCGCGAGCGGCGTCGTCGAGCCCGCCGCCGCCGGTGGCATCGCCAAGTCGTGCGTCTCCGAAGACAAATGGTACGCCTCCGGCGCCACCTGCGGCGACTCGAGTCCGAACGACGTGCCGTGGTGGAAGCTTTGCAGGGGGCGACGATCGGAGACGACATTGACTTCCAGAAACTGTGGCACGATTACCGGGATATCGAAACGAAGTACCGTGAGGTTACTTTGTCACTGGAAGAACAACTTGGGTCCCAGGAGACGTGGCAAGCCGTCGAGGCGCTTGTTCGGGATCATTCGCCGCACGAGTTGCAGGTCGGATGGGAGGAAGCCCAGCGCGCATTGGAAGCGTGGGAAGGAGAGAAGGCGGAGTGGCTCGAACAAAAAGGACGCTGGCAGGAACGTCGGCGGCAGCTTGAAGTGGAACCGGTAGCCGAGGAGGCGGTTTGGCGCTGCGAACAGGCGGAGTCGGCATGGCAGAAACTGGCCGCTCGTGCGGCTGCGGTCGCCCACGTTCGTGAGCATTTAGCGCGGATCCAGAAGCGCTACGAGCACGACCGGCAACCCGCCACATTGCAAGACGCCTCCCGTTACTTCCATTTTCTGACGCAAAAGCGGTACGACCGCGTCTGGACTCCCTGGGATGAGCCGACTCTGCGAGTAGAAACGGCGGGGGGTGAGCAGCGAACGGTCGAGCAGTTGAGCACCGGCACGCGCGAGTTGCTCTTCGTTGCCTTGCGATTGGCCATCGTCGCCCATTACGCTCGCCAGGGAATCCGACTGCCGCTCATCCTGGACGACGTCCTCGTCAACCTCGATCGTCAGCGATGTCGAGCCGCCTGTCGGCTCCTCGCCGCCTTCAGCGAAGAAGGGCATCAGCTTCTCTTCTTGACCTGCCACGACCACATCGCCGCGGCTCTCGAAGAAGCGGGTGCCACGATTGTGGCACTGCCCGGCGCGGCCCAGCCGATGGCCACGGAAGACTCGTTGCCTCGAGCTCTCCCCGAACAAGCGTCCGAGAGTTCGACTGTGGAGATCACTGAAACGATCCTTCCGATGGCGGATACGGAAGACTCGGCGGCGATCGAAGAGTTGGAAACCGGTGAGGACGAAGAAGCGTGGCTCGACGATGAGACAGAGGAGGAGCCGCTGGAAGCCGACGTCGAGCCGGAGACGGCGTGGGAGGAATCGTACGACGAGGAGGCATGGTCGGAAGACGTCTTCGCAGAAGAGCTCGAGTGGCAAGACGACGAAACACGGGCCGAGGACGCAGAGGCGGAACTGGACGACGAGACAGACCGTGACGACTCGGACGAAGAGCCAGAATCAGACGAGGGGGATGTGGCCCAAGACGGTCCGGCTCGGAACCATCGTAGGTCCTCCCGATTCACATGGGACTCGCCCGAGCGATGGAAAGGTGAGGAAGGTGAGGCCGCCTGACGGCACGACGGGCGGTGGTTGGAATAACGGGGCGAAGTGGAGAATCGTTCGATGATGTGGTGGATGTGCTTGTGTGCGGCGGCGTGGCTGACCGACTTCGGCTGGCAGACCAACGACCGTGGGGAAGTAGAGTACATCGTGCAGATCGAGCCCGATTTGCTCGAGGACTTGCGCCGAGGCGAAGAGATCGTCAGCGAGATTCCGCCCGAGTTGACCAACGTCCGCCGCGTGCGGATTCGCGTGGGAACCGGCGCCTTGCCGCGGGGAAACGCCGATGCGGCTGCCGCGAAGGCACCTGCCTCGCCACTTGCCGGCTTGCCCGCTCCGCCACCGTCCAATTCAGACCCCGACCCACGATCCGCCGGCGATACCAACGAAATGGAGCCCCCACCTCTGTTGCCTCGAGGCGGTGCCTTCGAACCTCCACCCGCCGGTCCCACGGGATCGGACTCTCGAGGCGGTACGTTCGAACCTCCGGCTGCCGCTCCCGACAACTCTGAGTCTCGAGGAGGCACATTCCCCATTGAACGAAACGATGCGACGAAGTTGCAACCGATCCCTCGGTCGCCCGGCGCGAAGTCGCTCACGGAGCGGCTTTCGGAAAAACTCGGCACGTCTTCTCCCGAGTCCCCGATGCGTCCTGCTTCGCACGTCGAGCCGACAAGTCCCGTCGGCAACTCTTCGTCGCCAAGTCGGTTCGGTAACCTGCCAAAGCCGGGAACGGAGCCGAGCGAAAAGGAATCTCATGCAGCGCCAATCCGAGGAATCGACAAAAAGACCTCGCCGGCGACCGAACGAAAAGAAGTAACCGATGATGCTTCACGCCGGCGTTCGGTCGCTGTTTCCCCCGCTCGACGTTCCAAGTCGCAGGCGGCGACCGCGTCGTCCGAGACGTCTCGTCCTTGGGGGACCCTCTTTGTGACGTCGGTTCTCTTGTTCGCTTCGATCGGTTTGAACATCTATCTCGGTTGGGTGACGTTCGGAGCGGTGCAGCGCTACCGGGAGTTGGCTCGCGAATCGGTTCCCGCGTAAGGCCGTCACTTGCGCCGTCGCTTGCCGCGCCGCTTCGAACGGCGTTGCTTCGGCGCGTTCGCCTCTTTCGACTGTGGTGGTGACGCGGACGTGTCATCCGTGACCGAAGAGGCATCAAAAGACGCTTCGCCACGAGAACTCAAGGCGACGGCAAGGGAACCGCTCGTCGTGTCGAGGGCCATGATTTCGCGGTGGAGCAGGTTCAGGAGTGTTTGGAGGAAGGCAGCCGCCATCGGACCGGCGACGATGCCGATCGGTCCCAGCGCTTTGACTCCTCCGAGAACGCTGAGCAAAGCCAGGAGCGGATGGAGCTTCGATCGGCCATGCAGTACCCACGGTTTAATCAGGTTGTCGATCATTGAGACGACCAAGGCGCCGTAGAGAAACAGGAAAATGGCGGCTCCGGTGCGCTCTTCGTAGAAATAGAGCCACAAAGAAACGGGAACCCAGATCACGGCGGTTCCGACAAAAGGGAGCATGGCCAAGGCACCGGTGAGGACGGTCAGGAGCATGACAGCGGGAAGTCCGAGAAACCAATAGGCGATGCCGGAAAGCAGGCCCTGGGCAAGTGCGGAGAGAAGGGTCGCCAGCACGACGGCGCGATTGACCGAGTCGAATTCGCGGAGAAGGACCCGTTCATATTCGTCATCCAGAGGGGAAAGCCGCATGAAGG
Source organism: Planctomycetaceae bacterium (assembly GCA_015490875.1). GTDB lineage: Bacteria > Planctomycetota > Planctomycetia > Pirellulales > Pirellulaceae > S141-3. The sequence goes on along the minus strand of WFWZ01000096.1, from coordinate 4,465 downwards.
TCTGGATCATGGCCGGGCCGTCGACGAAGAAGAAATACATGGCGATCACCATGATGACGAGACCTAGGATGGCTCGAGCCAGGAACATCGACGTCTGACCTCCTAACCGAAACAACCAGCCGCGCGCGGAATAGAAGATCTGGCTGCTCAGTTGCTTGAGGTCCTCGTCGGTGGGGTTGGCCAGATCTTTGATGGACGTGAGAAGGGGACCGCCGAGTATGGCGACTTTGAGTTCGCGGTACTTGGCCGCCACGATCTGGACAGCGGCATTGAATTCCAGGGAATTCAAGGATGGTCCATCGGCTTTGGCGAGTTCTTGGACTTGCGATTTGAGTTCGTCGTAAAGCTGGGTCGTTTCCGGCGTGACGGCGGCCGCGGACTGAAGTTCGGCGAGGCTCGTCATGAGAGGCTCGATCCACTCGCGCCGCTGTTGCAACTCGTGCGTGGGATCGGTCGGCGGCTGCAGACGTGTATCGATGCTGAGGAGCGCATCGAGCTGGTTTTCGAATCGGTGAAAGGCGTCGGCATTGGGCATCTGCAACATGGGGAGTCGGTTCCGCAGACGAGCCGCTTTGCTGCGGAGGGTCTCGGCGTCGAGTTGTGCAACGACGTGGATGCCCTGGATCATGGCCATGGTCGTGATGCCGACCATGGGGATGAGGACAGTACCGAGCACCAGAGCGGTCGTGAGCCCGCCGGCAAGCTTCTTGCGGCCATCGAGTCGCTCGAGGAGCCATCGGTAGACAGGCTGGAAGATCACCACAGCCAGGACCGCAAGGAAAAGCGGCAAAATGAAAGATGCCATCACCCGGTAGAAAAAGAAGGCCGTGATGATGATGGCCACCAGAAGCACAATGAAGGAGACGAGGCGGGACATGAGCAAGTCCTCGGCGCTGGAGTTACAGGCACGGCGCAGGACGTCGGACGGCCAGTTCTCTTGGGCGTCCGACAATGATCATCTATCATGGCACACCCCGATGCCGCTGTGCAAGTTTGCCGACAACCGATCCCATGAGTTCTTCTTCCGAGTCTGTTTGCGATGATGCGGCGTCTCCGCGACGGCGGATTCCCTGGAAACGCGTAGCGCGTTGGATCGTACTCATCGTCGTAGCATGGGGCATCTGGCGAACCGTCTCGGATGCCAGAGATACGTTTGCGCAACATCGATTTCGACTATCCGAAGTTCGTTGGTTCTGGATTCCCGTCGCGATGGCGGCGTATGGAGCGGCGCTCTTGCCGATGGCCGCCTTCTGGCACCGCGTTTTGCGACTGATGGGACAGCGGCCGCATTGGTGGGAAACCTGTTGCGCGTTTTGGGTGGGCCAACTTGGGAAATACGTGCCGGGAAAGGCGATGGTGGTGGTTTTGCGCAGCACCCTGGTGCGCAGCGAGCGCGTCGATGGCGTGGCAGCCGTCATCAGTATTTTCGTGGAGACCCTGACAATGATGGCCCTGGGAGGGCTCACCGCGGCCGCCCTGTTGGTCTGGCTTTCCCGGAGCACGGGCTTGATTCTCTTGGCGTTGGGCCTGATGTTGGCGGCAGGTGTCCCGGTCTGGCCACCCGTCATGCGGCGCGTGCTTTGGATTCTCCGTCTTCGGCGGCTCGGCGTTCCCGTCGACGACTACTTGCGAGGTTTGACGGTCCGAGGTCTGGCACCCGGCTGGGCTGGAGTCGCCGGGAGTTGGTGGCTGATGGGACTGAGTCTTTGGGCGGTCATCCAGGCGATGCCGACGGCCCCGGCGCCTCTGGCCTCACTGATCGATTGGCCACTCTTGACCGCCTGCACGGCGCTCGCGCTCGTCGCCGGTTTCGTGTCGCTTCTCCCGGGTGGAGTTTTGGTGCGGGAGTACGTCGTGATGGCTCTGTTGGCTTCGCAGCCTCGTTACGGACCGCTCATTGCCGTCGTTTCGGCCGTCCTTCTGAGACTGACGTGGATGGCCACCGAGTCGCTGGGTGCCGGCGTGGGATATCCGGTACTGAAGCGGTGGCGCCGTCAAGAACTCAAGAGGAATATTTCCTCCGAGAATCACGACGGCTGAGTCGACTCCGGCGCCAGAAGTGTTAATCGCAATCCGGACCGAATCGCAACGCTCGAAGGAACGTCCGCATCGCCCGTGCCCGGTGGCTGATCATCGACTTCACGGCATCCCCCAATTCCGCCATCGTCCGGTGGTACTCGATCACTTCAAAGAGTGGATCGTAACCGAAGCCTGTGGTGCCTCGAGGTTCCCTCGTGATCCTCCCGCGGCACTCTCCCTCGCATTCGAACGCAACTTCACCTTGAGGATCGGCCACCACGAGGTAGCAGACATAGTGGGCCGTGCGGCGTTGAGGAGGCACATCGGCCAGCAATTCGAGCAACCGGCGGTTGTTCCTCTCATCCGTGGCGTCCGGCCCGGCGAAGCGTGCCGAGCGCGGCCCGGGAGCCCCATCGAGCGCATCGACGCAGACGCCGCTGTCTTCTCCTAAGACCCACTCGCCCAGATGCCGGGCTTGCACACAGGCTTTCAGCCGGGCGTTTTCGGCAAAGGTCGTTCCGGTTTCTTCGACAACGACGGCTTGCGGGAAGTCGGCCAGAGACCGCACGACGATTCCCCATGGTTCCAACAAGGCCACGAGTTCTCGGTGCTTTCCCGCATTGCGCGTTCCCAGGACCAGAGGCGAGGGTTTCCAGAGCAGGCTCGGCGCGGTCATGAACGAAGCGGGGAGGGGAGGGCGGACCGTCACCGCACGATCGGCCGCTTGGGGACTCGGATCGGGCGAGGCGTCAGGTCGAAGGGAATCCCGGCCAGTTCCTTCGGGACCAGACCGGTTCCGACCACCGTGGTCGCTTGACCGCGTATCTTACCAGGTGCCGTCGGTTGAGCACCATACCGGCGCATCACTTGGTAGACTTCCGGTAGCAGCTCGAGTCGTCCTGTCTCGGGATCCCGGTGTCCGATCTGGTCAAAGCTTCCCACAGTGACGATACTCTTGTCCCGATCGTGGAACTCGTAAGCCTCCACACCCTGCTTACGGAGTGCCACGGTCAGTCGGTGTGCTTTCTCCGCTGCCATCTCCAGCTTGCTCGGTTTGCGCCGCTTGACGATGTTCTCCCACCACCGGTCCTTTTCTTCGGGGCGGAGTTCTGTTTCGTAATAGACCTCTCCTGTGAACGTCGCCACTTGCACGGTGTACTTGCCCGGGTTATCGAGAAGACTATGTTCTACGCCGTCGTTGATGCGCAGCACGAGCGGCGAGAGGCCGCTGTGAACGAAGAACTCACGCGGGATGAGCGGATTGCGAACAACGAAGGCTCGGTACATGGGACCGTATTTCTTCTTCTCCGGGTTGACGGCGCGATAGAGTGTCCGGATCTGGAAAAACGGCTGCTTCACTTCTTGGCCGCGGCGTTTCGGATCGAGTGTTGCGGGGTGCAACGTCTTGATCGTTTCGAGGTCCTTTTCGATGCGGGAATCCTCGACCGAGCTGTAATCTCCCACGAGTACGGCGAACTCTTCGTATTTCACGGCTCGCTGATATCGCATCTCCTTGGGCTTACCTTTCGGATTCACTCCAGCTCCGATCACCTTCCCCGTGAAGTCGAATTGCTTTCGGTGGAGATAGGCGGGCAGTTGGTAGTCTCGCCGCAACTCGATGACCAGCTCGTGCGCCTGCTGATGAGCTCCTTCTCCCGTGAATGTAGTCGCCATAATCAGCCATGGGCCGTTCTCGTCAGTCAGCCAGTACTCGCGGTTGGGATCGGCTTCGATTTTTTTGAATGGGATGAGCCGCGCCCACGGGGGTGCGGCGGCAAGTGGAGCGGCTAGGAAAAGCGCGCCGGTGGCGGCAATGAGGGCAAGCGAGCGAACGAGGGCGGACTTCATGCACCGAGCTCCTTCTCGATGAGAGGGAATATGGCAGGGAGAGCCGAGCGACAACTTCCGCGCGCCGCCGTAGCGACTTAGCATTACGCCAGGCGGCGCGGTTCGGACCGGTGCCGCTTTCTCCCCACCCCTGCCGGCTCGTGCCACAGCTCCAGAGCCGGCTTTCGGGCGGGAAGGCTACCAAAACGGAGTGCCCAAAGCCAGAGAGAAAAAGAAAGTCAGCCGGCCTTACGGATGGGGATCGATGCCGCTGCCTCGTCTGAGTCCTCACCGACGACGCGCAGTGAGACCGATTCCTTGGAGGCCGGCTTGCGAGCTCGAACGTAACCCCGCTGAGTGGTGCGAAGGAACTCGAGCATTTGCGTTGCGGGGGGCGCGGTGAACGTCCGCTCGAGTTCCGCCAACAGCGCTTCCCACGCCAGCCCGGACTGAAAGATGATCCGGTAAGCCTGCTTGAGTTGCTCAATCTGAGCAGCCGAGAAACCATGTCGCCGCAGACCGATCACGTTCAGCCCGACCACCTTGCTCGTGAAGCCGTCGACCGTCACGAAGGGGAGCACATCCGCTTTGATATGGGATTGGCCGCCGACCATCGAGT
>WFWZ01000095.1 GCA_015490875.1 Planctomycetaceae bacterium | reverse complement strand
ATCATACATCGATCGCCTTACGAAAGGCCCGAGCGAAGCGGGAGAAGGAGGCGAAGCGAGCGGCCAAGGCGGAAGCCGAGCGAAGAAAGAGAAGAGAAGAAACCCACGAAGGGGGATTGGATTCGGGCGGGCTTTTCGAGTCGGAGCGGCTTTTGGAATGACGTCGAAACACGATTCCGACCGGACGGGTGCGGCTGGCGCCGGACCCGCCGGTCGAAGAATCATGAAACAAAGCCTTCTCGTGATTCCGAACGTGGATCGAGCAGGTTTGATCTTTTTCTTGAACGCCGACCGAGCGTGCCGCTCGGTGTACGCGCCGGTTGTGCCACTTTTGCGTCACTGGACGTCGTTCGGCCCGAATCGCGGGGCTCGGGAGGGCGTTTGGGCATCGGAAGCCGCCGCTTTCGGGTCTTTGCCGCGGCTCTCTAGGCGTTGGTCCTCACGCCATGCCGGGCGAAAACGCATTGCTTCGCGATAGGGGTGTCCCGCCGCGAGGCGACCCAGGGCGAAGTGGTCAGTCTTTGGAAGTCTGCTCTGTCGCTGCGCCCCGCTCCGCTTCACTCATCGGTTTCTTTTTTTCTTCTCTGGGACATTTCCTCGCCGCTCTGCCTCCCGCCCCAGACAATCGCAAAACCCGAAGGCTCTTCGAGGCTATGCTTGACCTTGCAATCTGATCGCCTAAAGTGCAGTTACTGTGTGTTACCACTGTAGATGTATGTGTGTGGCAGCACTTCTCTAAGCCGGGCAAGAGTGGTAGCGGATATTGCCGTCCCCTGAACGTCGAGTGATTGTAGTTGGTCGAACCGCGCCAAGATGGGAAAGTCATCGTCACCGACAGAGGTATAAGCCAAGTCGAGACATTGCAGATTACGGAGATGCGTCAAATGAACCAAACCGGCCCCGCGGACGTCCGTGTCACCCAAGGACAAGGACTTAAGTTCCTCAAGGTGACACAGCGCGCGAAGGCCCCCATCCGACACATTCGTTCCGCCTAATTCCAGGATCCTCAATTTTCTGAAGGACGCTATGGAAACAAGACCTCGATCAGAAATTGAGGTTCCATTTAACGTCAAAACCTCCAATCGCGACATTCCCACGACTCGTGCCAGGTCGGCATCATCAATGGATGTGTTGTCCAGTCGCAAGCGCTGAACGTTTGGCAATGCTGCGACATGGCGCATGTGGTCGCCGTCGATCTCACAGTGTCTAAGATCCACCTCAACCACCCTTACCCAAGGCCCCCCCGCAACGGCATAGTCAACAAGGGATAAAGTCCAACCTTTGGGCGGCCTTTCCGGAACTAATCGCCCCCTAGCGTCAACAGCCCAATCAAAATCGAGCAGCGTGGCGCCAACTGCCTCGAGCTCTCGCACAGCGATTTGTCCACGTCGCGTCCGGCGCACGTTATTGCCTACCCATGCGAAGCATACCGCCAAAAAGACAATGGCAAGTACCATTAGGCGGACGCTGAATCGCAGTCTTTGCATCTGAAATGGTTCTTTGGTCATTGATCAAGGATCGGAGACGGAATCTCGATCTCCGGTATCGTGGGTTCTGGGAAAACGTCGAGGAGGTCCGGCAGCGGAACCACCTCGGGCGGTTCGACTTCTAGTGGTGGCAGGATTTCAAGGACGACTGGAAAGTCCGGGCATTGCCGGAAATTGCAGACGTGTCTACAACTCGCACAAACCCCAGCTTGGACCCATTGCCTTTGAAGTTGCCTATCGTTCGGGAACAGATACGCTGCTTGCGCCTGGTAGGCTGGGGTCTCGGCTGCAATACACACGCGGCACGGAACGTGCGCTAATGGAGGCACTTGAACCGGTCGACCGGGTGGCCACGATCTTCGCCGACAGAGTCGGCGGTTAGCGGAGATATACTGCTGCGCGTGAACGCACTCATGAATTAGAAGTGCGTAGAAAAGTCGAAACGAAGCTAATCGTCGCGGAATGCAGATATGAACGTAACCGTTGTGGGCGAACGTCATTCCGCCTACGGCTCCGCAGTTGTCGCTACAATATACATGGACGTGACACCGATTGATTATCCGCCGAATGCAGGCGTGGCGAACGATGTCTCGGGGCGGTGAATTCCTGAAGTGGTCAAGCCACGCGTCGCATGTGCAAACAAAGTCCAAATCTTCTCCCAGCAGGCCTAGTGAATCTACCCGGACAGCCACGCGGCCGCGGACGTACTCGAAAAGATTTGCGCCAGGGACGAACCCAAGCGGATCTCTGCTGAGAAAGCGGCCGAGGGTGGGGGAGTAGATGCGAGCGCGGAAGTAGTAGAGTGACAGGTCGGCGTCCCAGCGGCGGCCGGTGTAGGTGTACGTGTTGGCATAGCTCGACGATGCTCGAACCGTCGAGCCATCCGCCGCCAGAATCGTCAGCTCACCATACGGCTCGTAGCCGTAACGCTCGACGACAGAACCACTTGCGCTCGTCAAGGCGGCCACCGAATACTGGCTGCTGCGGTGATAATAGACCGTTCCGCCGGTGCCGTCCTTCAAAACCGGCTCGTCAATGTACGACGCGTAGACGTATTTTTCCGTGGGCGAAGCCGGAGCCGCACCGCTGGCGTACTCGGCCACGACCTGACCCGCAAACGGGCTGTACTGGATCGGCTGCGTCATCGACACATAGACGACCGACGCACTGCCGCTCGTCTTGGCCACTCGCCGACCCAAGGCATCATACTTCAGCGTCACCTCGTCGACATTATCCCCATCCGTGTCAGCGGCTGACATCCGGTTATCGAAATCCCAGGACAGGCGTGAGGCGGTAGGCCGGAGGCCGGAGGGAATGTCCGTCAGGTTGCCCTTCACGTCATGGCCGAGGTTGTACTGAGTCGAACCGATCGTAATCGAAGTCAGTTCATGCGCCGGGCCGTGCGTCCGGTTCTCGGTCGTCGTGTTCTCGACGAACTGACTCCAGTCCCCTTCCT
>WFWZ01000094.1 GCA_015490875.1 Planctomycetaceae bacterium | reverse complement strand
CCGCCGCCCGGTCCACCCACCGATACAACGCTTCGCGAGCAGACGATTTACATTCCGTATCGAAAATTGCAACAGGTTTTCGAAAGAGAGGGTCGAGGCGTTTTTCTGCCTTATGACAAGTTTCAGGCACTCTGGAAAGCGGCGCAGCGCCGTGTCCAGCAAGTGCCGACCGAAAAGGCGCCCTATGCAGCGGTGATCCGAGAAATCGAAAGCCGGGCGACGCTGGGAGCTCAAGTCGTTGAGGTCGAATCGAAGGTTCGAATCGAAGTCCTGCGTGACGGCTGGATCGTCGTTCCGTTGCGACTCGGTCAGTCGGCCATTCGTTCGGCCACCGTAGAGGGCCAGCCGGCGAGAATCGTGTTCGACGAGAAGGCCGGCTATCAGTTCGTCTACCGGAAGGAGGCTGACTCTCCCGATTCGGTCGAGCTGATACTCCAATACGTTCGAGCCTTCGATCGCACGCCCGGTCGGAGCGAAGCGGTCTTCCATCCGCCTCAAGCCCCCATTCACCGGTGGGAAGTCGTCATCGACGAGCCCGATGTGGCCATTGAAATCGAGCCGAAGATCGCTGCCACCCGTGATGAAAAGCCGGGCAGCGAGCGCGAGGAGTCGACCGAGGGAGCTGCCCGCTCCAGTCGCGTTGTGGCGTTCGTCGGTGCCGCGGAACGAGTCGTCGTCCGATGGAATGCCAAAGCGCAAGGGGCCAGCGGGCTCGCCGCGTTCATCACGACTCAGGTCGATCAGCGTCTCGAGATCGTCGACGGAGCTGCCCGTTCGGCTGTTGATGCCACCTTTGAAATCACCCGCGCGCCAGTCGATCATTTGGAACTCGACGTTCCCAGCGGCTGGAAGATCGTCTCCGTAGCTGACCGGAACCTCAAGCGGTGGACCGTAGCCGAAGAAAACGGCCGACAGCGCATATCGTTGGAATTGTTCCAGCCGGTGACAGGAAAGCAACCCGTCTCATTGCGACTCGAAAAGTTTCTCGCCGATCCAAAAGATCACGGCATGGAAGCGCCCTTGATCCGGGCCACGCAGGCGGGACGCCAATCGGGAACGCTCGTCGTCGCCACCACCCCAGGACTCAAGGTCGAAGTGCTTGAACGGAGCGGACTTTACCAGGTTGCACCGGAGGCCCTTCCGGAATCGTGGCGACGCACACCGTGGAGCCTCGCGTACCGCTACGCTGCCATTCCCTACGGACTGAAGCTCGAGGTGGCCAAGGTACAACCTCGTGTTTCCGTCCGCGAGCGAACGGACATCCAGTTGTCACAGGACGAGCTGCGTTGTGTTTACCGAGCTGCGGTTGCGATCGCCGATGCGGGTCTTTTCCAACTCGAGCTAGAGATTCCCGAAGGATATGCGGTCGAATCGATTCGAGGTGTCGCGATGGGCAAGGGTGTGCCGGCAGCAGCGGTCGAGTCGTATCGGCGAACGGCTCTCCAATCGAATCTGTGGGAGATCCACCTCGCCAAGAAAGCTTTGGGACAGGTCGGGTTGGAGGTCCGCCTCGTTCGGAGGCTCGAGCCGAAGGAACGACCCAACTCCACGAGCGAAAGCGTATCGGTCGCCGTCGATTTCCCGCGAGCCACCGGGGCGTTTCTGGTGTTCGCCGAGTCGGTCGTGGTCGTTCATACGCCTGAAAGCCTGCGCGTCAATCCAGTAGCCCTTGAGGGTTTTCGAGCGGCCTCGATGGACGAGATAGCCGGACTGCTGCCTGCTCCGGCTCCACCTTCCAAGGTCGAACCATCGACACTTGCGTTCTGGACATCTCGCGACGCGAAGAAGCTGACCTTGCGAGTCTCCAGGCGCAAGCCGCAAGTGAACGTTCGGGAAGTCGTGCTCATTCAGATGGAATCCGGCGTGGTCCGGCACACCGTGGCCTTCTCGTACGATATTCGATTCAGCGGTATTTCTGGCGTTCGCATCGACCTTCCGGAGTCGCTCGCCGAGACGGTCCACAATGCCACTCCCGAGTGGCGCCGAAGTGTCATCCAGCCTCCACCCGAGGACCTTCTCGATGGGTATGTGGCGTGGCGGTTTTCGAAGGAATCGGAATTTAAGGGCAAGCAGGAACTCCGGCTGACCTGGGAAGAACCTCGAGACGATCTCCGAGTCGGCTCGAGTTCTCAAGTCGATGTGCCGCGCCTGGTGCCTCGAGGCGTCGACCACGCCGCCGGCTGGATCCTCGTCGCCAAGTCTGAAGGGATCGATATCGAGCCGAAGGAAGGGGCAAGCGGTCTGCGCCCCATCGATCCGGAGCGCGATGTGGATTCCGCCTGGCGCCTCGAAGACGCAGCCATGGCGTTCGAGTTCGTCGGGGACTGGAAGTTGTCGCTGGTGGCAAGGCGGTACGAGCCGGCTCCTGTCACCCTGACCGCCGTCGAACGCGGCGTCGTTCGCGCCGTGGTGCTCCCCAACGGCCGGCTCTCGATTCAAGCGATTTACCGCGTCAAGAGCGCCCGGCAGCGACTGGCGCTCCGATTTCCGAAAGACGCTGAGTTCGACGCGAGACCGATCCGAATCGACGGCACCTCTGTCGTTCCCGAACAAGGCTCCGCCGGGAAGCTCTTCGTTCCATTGGCCGGCCACGATCCGAATACGGCTTTCGTGTTGGAAGTTCGGTATAGCGTGGCGGCGGTCGGCGACCGCATTCCCATGCCGGTCTTCGACGACGACGTGGCGCTCGAAAAGGTCTATCTGGCCGTCTACGTGCCCGAACGACTGGCACTTGTGCGTAGCAGGGGTCTTTGGAGCTTTGAACTGACAGGTGCCCGAATGCCGTGGGACAGCGCAGTGGCACGGCAAGATCGAGAAATTCGAGATCTCTTGACCTGGGTCTGCGATAGTCGATCGGGTCCGGCTCGACGCTCGGCGGCGTCGTTTCCCGTTGGACGAGGCCGGCGCTATGTGTATAGCGCATTGCGTCCGTCGACCAAGGGTGACGACGCATTGTCACTAGTGCTGACGAGCCAGTGGCTGCTACAGGGAGCCGCGATCGGTCTGCTGGCATTGTTGGGACTGCCACTCATCGGTCGCTCGGTTCGCATGCAGATCACGCTGCTTCTGCTGATCGGAGCCACGATTGTTCTGCTCGGTGTTATCCGTCTGGAGTTGCTCGAGGCGCTGCTCGGCGGCATTTTTCCCGGCGCAGTTGCCGTCCTTGTGCTCATCTGGGTCGGAGGTGGTATCTGGAAGGCAGGACGTCGGGGGCAACAGACGTGGCGTCGCGGAAGAGACGACGCTAGCTCGCCCAAACAACCTCAGTCCGATGTTCAGTCGGGCTCGGAAGCGGAGGAGGCGGGCAGTCGGAAGAAGGAGGATGCCGGTGGCCCAAACCGACCGGCCGAGTCAAGCGGTTCGACCGATTCGGATGAAGGTGGCACGCCCCAGGATGACTCAAGTTCCCACGATCCAACGAGCGGCGATCCAAATGAAACATGATTCGAGTAAGCGCGACGGTGGAGCCGACTACGGCGTGCAGAAATGTCGGGTTCTCGAGGCACCGATGTGGGTATCTTGGATGTGCGCGCTGATTCTTAGCTTCTCCTCGCTCGTCTTGGCTGGAGATGGGAAGGAAGTTGGCAAGGAGGCGGCGGTACTGCACGACGAGCCGGTGGAGCGCTTTTTGTATGTGCCGTTGGAGGACCTCCCGTTGTTGCTGGGAGGGCCCAACGAGCGTGTCTTTCTCGACCGAGCGGAGTTCGAGCGTCTCCAACGTCTGGCAAGGCGTCATGCTGCCGAGAAGGCGCCTCGCTCCGCGTGGATCTCCTCGGCCGATTACCGCATGCGCCTCGACGATCGACCGACGGCTGCCGTAGCCGGTGAGCTGACGATCGAAGTCTTGGAAGAAGGTTGGCAGTGCGTGCAGCTCGGTCTCTCGGATGTCCGGATCGTTCGAGCGACACTCGATGGCAAGCCGGCTCCGCTCGGAAGAGATGGGAGCCTCTTCGTGCGCGGCGTCGGCAGACACAGACTGAAACTCGAAATGCAAGTCGATGTGAAGTCCTCGCGCGCCGTGCAGATGCTTGCGTTTCGGCTGCCTCGAGCGGCCACGTCGAAACTCGAGTTGCAAGCGCCAGGCAACGTCGACATCAAGAGTGGGTTGGCGGTGATCCGACGCACTTACGATCCGAATGCCGATCGGACCGTTTTCGAATTACCGGTTCTCCGAGAAAGGATGCAGATCGCGATCAGCGTCAATAACCGGAGGAGGCAGCAAGATCGGCTGCTGACGGCAAGAAGTCACTCTGTTTCCGTGTTGAGTCAAGGAAGCGAGTCTTGGCGGAGCACTATTGACGTCGACGTCCTCCATGGCGCGGCCGAGTCATTTCAGTTCGAGTTTCCGGCTGGGATGCAAGTGACTTCGGTTACGTCTCCGCGACTCACCCATTGGTCGATCAGATCTTCGGCCAACGGTCAGAAACTAACCGTGCGACTGCGCGAACCGATCGAAGGAAGGGAGACGATTCAGATTGTCGGTGTGAGGTCGTTCGACGTGGCCAAGCCTTGGCAGCTCCCAAAGGTGAGACTCCAAGGTGCGGTTTCTCAGGGCGCGGTCGTTGCGCTGGTCGCCTCGAGCGATCTGAGCCTGCAGCGACTTTCCCCGTCTGGACTCATTTCCATCGACGCCGGATCCTGGCTCAAGGAACATCAACCACGGCAACCGGCGACAACGGAAACGAGCTCGAGTGAAACGGCGCGAGCCGAAGGCCCGAACCAGCGATGGGTTGCCACTTATTTCGCTCCCGGTGACCAGTACGACTTGGAGGCGGCGTTTACTCCGAGGGGCGAGCGGTTCGACGCAATCTCGCACTGGATCCTGTCCGTGGGAAAGCGGAGACTCGATCTGAACGGAGGCGTGACGGTGCAAGCGGTTCGCACGCCCGTGACGCGTGTTGCGTTGCGATTGCCCCGTCCGTGGTTTCTTGAAAGTGTGACCGACGTCGACGGGGAACCGCTCAAGTATGAGCTCTTCTCGGCGGAGGAAGGCCAGCGCGTTGTTGTTCAACTGGGTCATCTCGTTTCGCCAGGCGAGTCGGTGACGCTCGTCATTCATGTGCGACGGACCGATCCCCGGCTGCTCGGCGAGTTCCAGCAACTAACGGTGAGCTTTCCGAACGTCGTCGTGGAGCGAGCGACTTTGCAGCAAGGGGCACTCGCCGTAACGGGCCACGCCGACTTGGAAGTGGCGCCTGGTCAGTTGTCGGGGCTGTTGCCGCTGGACACCGACGAGCGCACAACCTATGGATTCGCACCCCAAGCCGACATGCTGGCTTACCGAGTTACGGCAGACACCTATAAGGCATCGTTTGTCATCCGACGTCGCAAAGCTCGGTGGAATGCACTTGGCCACGCATTCTTTCGCATCGAGGAGGACCGATGGTGGGCTCATCACGAGCTGCTGATCGAAGTGGCCGGTGGTCCGCTTTCGCGGCTGGAGTTGACCTTACCGGCCGACACGCCGGAAACGGTAAATATCACCGCCTTCCCGATCGCTTCCCGCGAAAGCGCCGGCGATTTGGTGCGCGAGACGGAGTGGCGCATCGACGAAGGTCGGCGGATCTGGACGGTACACCTGCGACGTCCGGTTCGACAAAGTATCCGTCTTGTCTTGGATTACGAAGTATCGTTGGCTATCGAGCAAGCGCAAACGCTCAACTTGGCGCTTCCCCGTTGCAATCGTGCGAGCTACCAAAGCGACCGCGTGGCGATTGAGGTGGTTCCGTCTCTTGAAGCCGCTGTCAAGACACCAATGCAGGCGGTCGACGTGGGCGAGTTGGCAGCGGCCCAGTATACTCCGGGACGCCATTGGATCGGTGCCTACCAAGCGCCGGCGGATGTGGAAGCGGTTTCCCTTCATGTCGCACGGCGCGAACTGGCTTCTCTTCCGCCTGTTGTCGTGCAACGAGCCGAGATCGTCACGGTCGTCTCGCCGACGGGAACGGCGCAGTCGGCAGCCCGCTATCGACTCAAGACGAAGGTTCCTCTCTTGTCGGTCGTGTTGCCACGCGGTGCGACGTTGTGGGGTGTGATGCAGGATGGCGAACCGGTTCAAACGGCGCTGCGCGACGGGAAACTGATCGTCCACCTCGATGCAACGTCGAGTACTCAGTGGCTTGATTTGCAGGTCGTCTACGAGACACTAGGTGTTCCCTGGGGGCGCCATGCCACGATCGACCTGGTAGCTCCGCGGTTGGAAATCGCACATGGGAAGGACGGCAAGGCTACGGAGGTGGCCCAGGTTGAGGCGACGTGGCACTTGCACTTGCCGCAGGGTCACGAAGTTATCAACGTCGCGGGGAATATGACCACACCCGCGGCTCGTGCGCCCGAGTTTCCTTTTGACCGGTTGATCGAGGGGCTGCGGCGAGTGGGCGCGGTCTTTCTTGTAGGTGGACGACGGTATGCGCGGGAGCATGCGGTGTCAACAAGTACAGCGGCAGTGGGGCACGAGGATGACTTCCTCCGTGAGGAAAAGTTGGCGGCCCCGAGTTTTGATCTGTCAGTCGCCCCCGACGGACCTGGCGGCGGAGCGGCTGTGCCGGCCGAGGCCGACCGTCGTCGCATGGAGAAGTCCGATGCGCAGGAACCTCCCTTGGCGGATCAACCGGCAAGTGCGTCCGAAGAAGCAGGTCGCTCCCGTGCCAAACAGAAACTTGCCGTGGTTCCGTGGGCTCTTCGAGGCTGGCGAGGAATCCCGCTCGTGATCGATCGCGGACAAAAGGCTGTCGAACTCTCCAGCCTCAGTGACTCGCCCCATCTGCGCGTGACCGTCGCGGATACCGCCAGTGTTCGGTGGCTGGCCGTTGCCGTGGCCCTCGTCGTCTTTGCCGTGGGTGTCGCTTTACCTCGCAAGCCGGCGGCGCGGCGGTGGATGTGGGTGGCCGCGGTTTGGACCGTCGCCGTCATTGCGTCGACGTTGGGAGGCCGCTGGATGGCCTACACCGATGTTTATGCTCTCAGCGCGTTCGCGGCGACGCTTCTTCTGCCTTGGTGGGCCATGGCCGCGAGTCTCCAGAGTGTCTGCGAGATGACTTCCTGGGGAGTGACACGGCTATGGCATCGCCTGTCGACCGTCGTCCGGTCAGCCGGCATCATTCCCTTGCTGGCAACTATGTGCGTCCTTGGGATGGAAATGAGGACGGCACCCGCGCAAGAATCGCCGAATCCGATGACGGATCGCCCGGAATCGAACCACCGTGAGCATGACGACCTGGCCGTTCCTCTGAAGATTCCCGACGATGCCATTGTGGTGCCGTATCGAACCGACGCCCCGGACGGACGCAAGAGGGCACGACGCGTCTTGGTGCCGTATCGCACCTACATCGATCTGGTCGAGGCTGCCCGCCGGCAGAAGGACGCAGCCGGTCGTGAACGCCCGCCGGCTCCGTATGCCGTCTCATCATCTCAGTACCGCGTGACGCTCGCAGATGCCGGCCACCTCGAGCTGGTGGGAGATCTGGTGATCCATGTTTGGAGTTCTCAGCCCGTCGATATCCCCCTGGCGACTCGCCAAGCCATCATTCGCGAGGCGACCTTGAACGGACGGCCGGCCACCTTGCACATGCCGGCTTCCGCCGGCGATGGTGACGTCAAGCAGTCGCCCGCGTCGGCTCAACCACTTCGGCTGCGGATTGCCAGCGCCGGTGTTCATCGGCTTCGCCTCGTGGTACACGTGCCGGTCACATTGCGGGGAGCGTGGCGGTCGGTCGATGCCACTCTTCCCGTGGGAGCGGCGGCAGGACTCGAGGTCACCGTAGCCGAACGAGCCACGATCGTACGCCAGTCCGTGTCCAACGGCGACCATTCGGTGGAAACGTCTCGCGATCGCGAGACCCTGTCGTGGCCCATGTCGAGCAGCGGGCACTTTCAGATTGCGTGGCGACCGAGACTCGTTTCCGGCCCCGTGGACCGTTCCCTCACGGCGGAGTCTCGTGTGTTGGTCGATGTAGCCAGTGACGGCGTGCGAGCGGCCTGGCACGGAAAACTCACGTTCGGACAGTCCGAGCGCAACACGTTCGACTTTGCCATCCCACCGAATTACGTCGTGGAGCGCGTTTTGGGCGACAATGTCCGATCGTGGAGTGTCACGACGGCAGCAGACGAGACTCGCATACTGCAGATCGAGCTCTTGAAGGCCGCCAAAGAAAGCGAGCAGGTCGACATCCATCTCTTTCGACGTGTGCTCCTTTGGGAAGACACACCAGTGTCACTCAGGGCACCCCAGGTGAATGTCGTCGGAGCGGTAGCGCATCGAGGAGTCCTTGCCGTACGAAAAAGTCCGGCATTGGAGGTTTCCGTAACCTCGCATCGTGGCCTGACACGCGTGGATGTTCCGACCGGTGACACCTTGGCGAAGGAGAGACATCTTTCCCAAGTGGGACCACTGGAATTGAAGTCGTTCCGCTCCTTCGAATTCACTGATTCTGCTTTTCAACTCGAACTGTCCGTCAAGCGCAGGGTGGATCGGTGGCAGGCGACATGGCAAACGCTGTTGCGCGTAGGGGAGACGGAGACGGCGCTTGAGGCACAAATGCTGCTTAATCCTCGAGGTACACCCGTCTACCGGCTGGAACTCGAGGTTCCTCGCGATTTTGAAGTTACCGACATCGCGTCGCCCGGTTTGCTCGAGTGGAGCCGAACGAATGCGGCGGAGGATCGGCAGCGGCTGGTTCTCTACTTTCCTCGGGGGAGGCATGGTCGGTTTGCCGTAACGTTGGCGGGTCGGTTTCCGGCACACGCAGCGGAGGCTGTGGTGCCGCTGCCCTTGCTGCAGGTCGAGGGTGTGAAACGCCAGTCCGGTGCGCTGGTCGTTCAAGCCGACGCGGCACTCGAAGTGGCGCCAGCCGATGTGACCGGACTGGTTCCGGTGCCGGTGGCGAGTCTCTCATGGTTGTCTCCGTCGCAACGCTCGGCCGTGCGATGGGCATGGGCGTTTGAAGATGCCTTGTATCGAGGCAACGTGAAGCTGGCTCCACGACAGCCAGAGATCCGATGCGACAGCGTGAGCAACGTGCGGGTGACGTACGACCGGATCGAGGAATCCGTGTTGCTCGACTTCGACATTCGTCGCGCCGGCGTTCGCCAGATCGTGTTCGATTTGCCCCGGCGATTCCAAGATGCTCGCATCACAGCTCCTTTGATTCGGCACATGAAGAAGGAGATGCACGAGGAAGAAGTGCGATTCATTCTGGAGTTGCACGACGCTGTCATGGGCGAGTACAAGATCCTTGCGAGCCTCGATCGGGGACTCGCCGAGGGCGATCAGACGGTTCCTCTTCCTGTGATTCGAACAGGGAAGGTCATCTATCGTTATGTCACTTTCGAGAATGCCGGACGGGACGAGATCGAGGTTGTCGGGGATGACGGGTTTGTGGCACTGCAGCGGAACACGCGTGCCTGGAGTCGTCTGCGCGAAGTGGTTCCCAAGGGCGTCTTGACGATGGCCTACGTTACGACGCAGGCGGAGCGAGCTGCAGGCGTGCGTTATCGGCTGAAGCGCCGAGCGGCACTCAAGACGGCGGGAGCCAACATCGGCCTGGCCCGGACGGTTCTCGTGGCGGATGCGAGCGGCGCGTATCGGGCCGTCATGGAATTGCGTGTCGACAACCGAACCGAATCGGCGCTCAAGATCGAGCTGCCGAAGAGCGCGTCCCTCTGGGCCGTGTTGGTGGCCGGCGAGCCGGTACGGCCGATTCGTATCGCCGGTAAACCGAGGCAGTTGGGGATTCCACTGGTCAAGACGGCCGAAGGGGATCTCGACTATCCGGTCGAAATCAAGTACGCAGGGCGGCTGCCAGAGCCCAAGGCGGGTCGGGATATCGCGTTTCCGTTCGTGCGCACGGTGGGGATCGAAGTCGAACTGAGCCAGGTCACGTTGTGGCTCCCCGAGGAGTGGAGTTGGCTCTACTTTGACAGCACGGCCACGCGCTTGCAAAGCCACGATGAACTTATGGCCGGGTTCGTTGCCTACCGGCAGCGGCAACTCGAGAACCTGGCTCAGGTGGTCGAGCGTAAGGATTGGTTCGCCTCGGCGCGAGCTCTGTACAATGTGCGGTCGCTGGCCAAGGAACTGCAGCGATTGCAGCGTAAGTCGACGGGCTACTCATCCTACAGTCGGCAGTTGCGACAAAGCCAGTCGATGGCGAGTCAGGTGATCGCTCAAGCCGAACAACAGGTTGCACCGCGAAGAGCCAGGCTAGCGCAGCACGCCAACAACCGTGAGGCGTTCGAGTGGTCGGTCGAGTCGCAAGGCAACGTCTTGCCTACAAATGAAGTGCTCCGGTTGGGCAGGAATTTTCAACCTGCCAAGCCGAACCGGAAGACCCCCAAAGACGCTAAGGGGCAAGCAACTGCTGCGAAGCAACTCGCCGACGCGCTCCAACAGGCGAACCAGGCCGAACGTCCCAGCCAGTTGCAAGTCCCGGCCGGTGCCGGCGGTCCTGTCGCAGGTGTGGGTGGTGGAGGCTTCGGCCTCGGTCCCGGCGGGCCTGCCCCGGCGCAGGCGGCCTTTGCTCAGAAGTTGCAGCAAAGCGAAGTGATGGGGGGATCCGGGGCGCCGATGATGGCAGGAGAGCTTAGGGAAGGAGATAGCGCACGCCAACCGCGCATTCCGGAGGAAGCATCGCCGGCGTTGATAGGGGGCTGGGCGAGTCTGGACTTCGAGTTGCCGCAGCGGGGTCGAGCGTTTTACTTTTCGACGCCGCGGGGTGACGTGGCGATTTCCGCTCGAGCCGTACCGCAGACGTGGAACGCGCGCGTCCGATCCTGGCAAGGTGCGGCACTCGTCGTGGCGCCGCTGTGGCTGATCGTGCTCATCGCACGGCGCTGGAAGTTGTCGGGGAAGGCGCGAACGGTGATGGCCGTCCTTTGCTTCGTTTTGATGGTGGGAGCCTTCGTGCTTGCGCTCCCGGTGGCCTTTGTCTTCTTGGGCCTGATGACAGCCCACTTGGCTTGGACGCGCAAACGCGTGTGATACGCCTTCAACGTATCGAACTTCTCAACCGGCATCCAAGGCAGTGGAACGCCGGCGAGCCTTGCGGATTTCCCAATAGAAGTACGCGCCCAGCAGGCTGAAAAGCGTAAAGGGCATCGCCATCATAAAGAGGATGCTCCAGTAGTACCCGCGAGCTACTCCCGAACCGGCCGGGTCGTTCCCCGCCAGAGATTCCTTGCAGGTCGGGCAGGCCGACGCCACGTTCACCAGCAGCAAGAGGATGACGATCGGCAACACCGCATACACCAGGCGACGTGCAAGCCGCCAGGCGCTGGTGAACCGAGTTTTCCGACGGACAGATGCAACCATCAACGTTCCCACCCTTCGCCTCGTCTTCCGAAACCTTCCTGTTCCGGTGACTGCGTGACGAACCGTTCCATTGTGTTCACGCGCCGTACCCTGAAAGTATACTTCGGCATTCGGCCGGCCAACAATGCCCCTTTTTCCTCTCGCTCGGCCCCAGGTGCACATACGGACTTGTATTCCCGGTCTAGGGGGGGAGAGTATTGCGGTTTGAGATTTGAGCGTTGGTTGGTACTACCGGAGGAAGTTTGCGGAACTTAGTTTCACTAGAAAGGAAGCCAGCAAGAGCAAGAACGCGAATCGCCCCGAAGGGGCCCGAACAATCCAGCCTGGGGCAAGCGAAGCGGCGCAGCCGCGGAGCGTCGCCCTAGGTAGACTTCAGCGTTTTCGGGCCATTTCGAGGTACAAATCGTAGCGAGCTCGGATCTCTTCCAGGCTGTCGTTGCCGAACTTCTCCGTGAAAGCTCGAGCGAGTTCGAACGCGACGACGTTCTCGACGATCACGCTAGCGGCGGAAAGAGCGCACACATCGCTCCGTTCATACGAGGCAGATTCGGGCTCTTTCGTGTCGAGTCGGATCGAGGGGAGCGGCTTGCGGAGCGTGCTGATCGGCTTCATGGCCGCTCGCACGACCACCGGCTGCCCGTTCGTCATTCCGGCTTCCAGGCCGCCGGCGTGGTTGGTGGGTCGGACGTATCCCAAATAAGGCTCATGGCGCCGTGTCGCGTCGAATTCGATCGGGTCGTGGACCTGAGAGCCGGGGCGGCGAGCCGCTTCGAAACCGAGTCCGATTTCGACTCCCTTGATCGCCTGAACGGCCATAACGGCTTGCGCGAGCCGCCCGTCGAGTTTCCGGTCCCACTGCGCGTGCGTTCCGAGTC
Source organism: Planctomycetaceae bacterium (assembly GCA_015490875.1). Lineage (GTDB taxonomy): Bacteria > Planctomycetota > Planctomycetia > Pirellulales > Pirellulaceae > S141-3. Next base: position 370 of record WFWZ01000094.1, on the reverse strand, counting down.
CGAATGGGACGCCCCACGCGACGACCTCCACGATTCCTCCCAACGTGTCGCCGGCTTGCCCCGTGTCGTCGATGAGCCGGCGAGCTTCCTCATCCCGCTCAGGGGCCAGCGAGTAGATACAACTCGCCTCGCGCAGCCGCAGCCGTTCTTCATAGACGTCCGCATCTGGAGGTTCCGGTTCGGGCGGCGGAAGTTTCAGCCCACCCAGCTCGACCACGTATCCCAGGATGCGGATCTGAAAGAGTTCGAGCAATTGACGAGCCAACGCTCCGGCGGCGACACGGACCGCCGTTTCTCTCGCACTGGCCCGCTCGAGGATATCCCGCATCGGCCCTAAATACTTGAGGGCTCCCGTCAAGTCACCATGTCC
>WFWZ01000093.1 GCA_015490875.1 Planctomycetaceae bacterium | reverse complement strand
TTCAGTCCTCAAGCCGAATCCTACCTGCAGTCGATCATGGGCTTGCAGACGTGGAACTCGATCCGGTCGGTCGATTTCCTTCTGAGTCTCCCCGAGGTCGATCCCAAGCGGATCGCCGTAACGGGAGCCAGCGGCGGCGGAACCCAGACGTTCATCCTCGCCGCCGTCGATCCTCGCGTGGCCGTCGCCATGCCCTGCGTGATGGTCTCCACCGCGATGCAGGGAGGATGCACATGCGAAAACGCATCGCTCCTTCGGATCGGGACGGGGAATGTCGAGATCGCGGGGCTCTTCGCTCCCAAACCTTTGGGACTGACGGCGGCCAAGGATTGGACCGTCGAAATGGAAACCAAAGGGTTTCCGGAACTCAAGCAACTTTACAAGATGCTCGGAGCACCCAACAACGTGATGCTCGCGGCACTGACACATTTCGGTCACAACTACAACTACGTGAGTCGAGCTCGGATGTACTCGTGGTTCAATCGGCATTTGCATCTGGGATGGAAGGATCCGATCGTCGAGGAGGACCACCGGCATCTGTCGGCGGACGAGTTGACCGTGTGGGACGAGGAACATCCCCGGCCGGAAGGAGGCACCGCATTCGAACGCCGGTTGCTCCAGCAATGGCGGGCCGACATCGACGGGCAACTTCAGAAGTTGGCGTTCGGCGGCAAGGAGGATTTCGCTCACTACCGTCAACTCGTCCATGACGCGCTAGAAGTCGTGCTGCATGGAAGGGTGCCCGAAGACGCCGGCGAATTCGAGTTTGAAGAGACCGTGAAGAAGGACGAAGGGGCGCTGGTCATCGGAGGCATCCTCAAGCACGCTCCCAGCGGTGCCGCCAATCCCGTCTTGTTCGTCCTTCCGAAGGAGTGGAACGGCACGGTGGCCATCTGGGTCACCGGCCGAGGCAAAGCGGGGGTTCCCGAGTCTCAGGCACGGCGTCTGGTCGAGGCAGGCGTGGCTCTGGCCACCATCGACCTCTTTCAACAGGGCGAGTATCTTCCAGAAGGCAGCGCGTCTCTGAAGGAACAACGCAAAGTCGAGAATCCTCGCCAGGCAGCCTGCTACACCTATGGCTACAACGACCCCTTGGCCGCTCGGCGCGTTCAAGACATCCTCCGCTTCGTGGGATTTGTGAAAACGCACCGGCGCACGCCCAAGCGGATCTGGCTCATTGGGACCGACGGAGGTGGGCATCTGGCCGTCGCGGCTCGAGCCCTCGCCGGCGACACGGTCGAGCGGACCTGTGTCGATACGCAGGGCTTTCGGTTCCTCCAAGTCGACTCGATCCGCCATCCCGACATCCTTCCCGGTGCCGCTCGCTACGGCGATCTTCCGGGCATGATGGCTCAAATCGCACCTCACCGGCTGTGGGTGGCCGGAGAAGGGATGGAACTTCCCAAGTTGGTCCGGCACGCGTACCAGCAAGCCGGAGCGTCGGGTCATCTGGTGGCGGCAGCCGGGGAAAAGGACCCTGCCGAGGAGGCGGTGACTTGGCTGCTGGAGGCCAAGTGACGGGGGCTGGGTCCGAGGGTCGCGCTGTCTGAGCTCCGTCAGACGGGTGCATACACGGACTTGTACTCCCGGTCTAGGGAGAGGGTATCGCGGTTTGAGATTCGAGCGTTGGTTGGTGCTCCCGGAGGAAGTTTGGGGAACTTCGTTTCATTAGAAAGGAAGCTAGCAAGAGCAGGGACGCGAATCGCCCCGAAGGGGCCCGAACAATCCAGCCTGGGGCAAGCGAAGCCGCTTTCCCAGGGCGGCGCGATGTCGGCGTGACCGCCGCCATCGCTCTGCCCCGGGCTCGATTGTGCCGGCCCGTTGGGCCGGAAGAGTGGCGCCAAACGTCATTCAACGCCAGAGATGACGGCAGGCTACACCAACAGATGCACAATCGGTTTGGCTGGCCCTTCTTTTTCCCAGCACGAGAAGGACCGCTGCCTATCTCTGGTGGGGCAGCGCAACTGCAAGCCCGTGTATGTACTCCCGTCAGACCCGGTCTTGTTTGCGCCGCGGGCGAGACTGCTTCAGGCAGTTTTGGCAAAGACCGTGGATGATGAGCCGGTGGCTGGTGACGCGAAAGCGGTGCTGCTTGGCGACGGCATTGCGCAATTCGATCAGCTCGTCACTTTGAAACTCGATCAAGTTGCGGCAGCGAGTGCAGTAGAGGTGGTCGTGCTGGGGGTACCCGTAGTCGTGCTCGTAGACGGCTCGGCCATCCAGCTCGAACCGGCGCAGCAGTCCGGCATCGACGAATTCATTGAGCGTCCGGTAGACGGTCGGCCGGCTGACATAACCTTCTTCGCCTTTGGCCGGAAGCCGGGCGATGAGCTGATCGGCGTCGAAGTGATCGTGCTGGGTGAAGACGTATTTCAGGAGCGTCCGGCGTTGCTCGGTCTGACGCATACCGCGGCTTTGAAGATATTCCTCGAATCGCTCTTCGGGGCTGAGCGAGACTTGGACCGATCCGAGCGAAAAATCATCGGGTGCCATGGGCTGCTCTTGGGTGTCGCGTTGGGGTGAGAGTTTCCCGGCCAAAGTCCCTCACCGCGGCTGGTCTCCTCCTTGCGTCATTGTACTGGTCGTGAGCCGAACGGGAAACGAGGCGGGTGGTTCGGGCCCGCGCAAAGGCGTGAGGCCGGTCCCTGGCCTCCGGGCCACCCGTCGTGGGACGAGGCGATCAGGCCAGTTCATCGAGCAACCGGTCGACGGCCGTTTCCAGCTTGTCGGGAGTCTCGTAGGTCCCTGCCTCGATCTGTGCCTTGATTTCGGCGACCTTGTCGCTGCGGATCTCGGGCAATTCCCGCACCCGGCTGAGAAAATCGGCCTCGTGGGAAATATCCAACTGGTCTGCCTCCAGGAAATGTGGACGCGACGGCGTCGGCTGAGCCTGATGCGTCCGGTTGGTGCTTTGGATCGACTGGGGTCCCTGCACAGGACCGGGGCCATTGATCTGCATGGTTGAACTCCCCGTTGATTGGATACCACGAAAATGACCATCCATCAAGCAAGTCGTACGAAACGGCTTGCCGTCTGGACCCGTGGACTCGACTCGATCACCCTACTGTGAGCCGGCGGGGGATCGAGGACTTGCCGGACCGAAGCGTCGCATTCCGTGTCGGGGAGCCCTGTCCGTGGCGAGAGAAGTCGACTTTGCGAAACGCTGGGCAAGTCACTTCTGTTATCGACGGACCGAGCTCCCACATTGACTCATTCCGGAACGCGTCGCTGTTGCATCGTTGGCGGCAGGTCTGCGGCCTGAGGGAGCTCTAGCGAATGACCGTGGCCAAAAGGCGACCCGAGAACGATCGAAAAGTTGCGAAGACGCCACACCGGTGCACCGACGCTACCTCCTTGATCGCTTCCGGGGCCTGGCGCGGTTGCCATAAGCCCTCGTAGACCTCCGTACCTCCCATCATGCCGGTTCGGCAAGCAAGTCCCTTTGTTTACGGTTGTGCCTGGTGTGCGGTTCGGCCGGAATGGGGCAACGGCCGTGCCGCTCCCATTCTTCACGCTTCTCTCACCCGGCGCGCATCGCGACCGCCGGGAACATTTGCAGGGCCAACTTACCCAGTCCGTTGGCTTTTCACAAGAGAATACTGGCAAGCTGCAAGGCTTAGGGAAGAGAGGGAAGGACGAGTGCCAATCTTCCAATCTGCTCTTGTTTGCCGACGGCGTTCCCCGTATCCTCCGCCCCCTCGACACGAGCCGTCTCCGGCTGCGCTGCGAGAACACCTCGTCGCGAGGGAGACCGGCAGGGTGCCGGTCCGGGAGAAGATCAAGGAGGAACGACGCGATGCGATCGAATCGTCTGGCAATACGCTCCATAGGGTTCCTGCTCGCTTGTCTGGCTCTGTCCGCCGGCGGGTGCGCGCTTCTCTACCAGACGATCGTAGGTGATGGCCCCATGGTCGATCCCTTGTTCGACGGACTCGCGGGCAAGAAGGTCGCCGTCGTCTGCGTCGTAAACTCCGGATCGTACGGAATGGAAAGCGTGGCCGAGCCGACTGCCGAGCAAGTGGGAAGGTACCTGCAACAGCACATCGAAGGAATCGAGGTCGTGCGAGCCTCAGAGGTGGCCGACTGGATCGATAATAACAACTGGGACCAAGGCGACTTCGTCGAAGTTGGTCGAGGAGTCGGAGCGGACATGGTGGTCGCGATCGAGATCGAATCTTTTCGACTCTACGACGGCCAGACGCTCTTCAAAGGCCAGACGACGTTCGGAGTACGGGTCATTGATGTCGAGCAAGATCATGAGGTGTGGCGGCCACCCGTCATGAGCTTCGCGTTTCCCAAGGGGCATGGCGTCTCGACTACCGATCACACCGAACCCGGCTTTCGTCGCCTCTTCATCCAGCAACTGGCCCACCACATCGCACGGATGTTCTACAAGCACCCACTCGCCGAAGAATTCGCGATCGACGCAGCGGCACACGCTCATTGAGAGGGTGCCACCAAGTGATTCCGTCAGGCTAGAAAGCCTGACCTACATAAGTCGTGCGAGAAGCAAGAGGCCTCGCGCAAAGACGCAAAGGCGCAAAGAAGGAAGTGGGGAGCAGGTAGAAGAGGGGATGTACGACCAGCCCAGTGTCCATCCTCATTCTATGAAAAAACCTCTGCGTTCTTTGCGGCTCCGCGAGAGAAACCTCGTCAGGCTGGAAAGCCTGACCTACGTGTTTTGGCGTCCATCCCACGCAGGAATCGAGCCTCTTTTCTTTGCGCCTTGGCGTCTTTGCGCGAGGTTTCTTTTGCGCGCAAAGACGCGAAGACGCAAAGAAAGAATCGGAAAGGGAGCAGGAAATCGGGATTCGGCTCGCTCGGCACATCCGAGTTGCATTACCGAGAATCCATTGTGCGCGTGTTTCTACTACATGGCGTGACAGTTTTGTGGCACATGGCGGCTCGGCAGGAGCCTCGCCCTCCCAATCTATGTAAGCGTGCGAGTTTTTCACGACTGCGCGCAGTGCTCTAACCAGCTTTCTATCCTCATTCTACGAAAAACCCCTCTGCGCTCTTTGCGTCTCTGCGAAAGAAATTTGGGCTGGAAAACCTGACCTACTTCGGTGGAACGCGTTTCGGCAATTTCGTCAGGCTGGAAAGCCGGACCTACGGGGGCTCTGCGAGAGAGTTTTCGTCTGGCTGGAAAGCCGGACCTACGGGAGGTTCGGCGGGTCTTGCTGCACCGAGATCCGACGGATCGAACTTGCGCGACCCGAGTCGGGATCGACCTCGACCAGCGTCGCCGAAAGTCGGACATCTTCACGCGCTACATCGAAGCGCACCGGCCGGAATGTCACGGTCGCCTCCATCACGGGATCGATCTTTCGACCGAGAATGCTGGTATGCGATCCGGTCATTCCCACGTCGCATTGGAATGCCGTGCCACCGGGAAAGATCTGCTCGTCCGCCGTCGTGACATGAGTGTGCGTTCCCAACACGGCGCTGACGCGCCCGTCGAGATAACGTCCAAGCAACTGCTTGTCACTCGTCGCCTCGGCGTGGACATCGACCACACGGACGTGCACGTCGCTCGGAAGAGCCTCGAGAACCCGATCGATCGTGTGCCAAGGACAATCAACCGGCCGCATGAAGACGCGTCCCATCAAGCTGATGACGGCGACCGGGACTCCGTTGGCCGCCGGCAGCACGGTCCAGCCTCGGCCCGGAGCCTCCGGCGGATAGTTGGCCGGCTTGAGGATATTGTCTTTTGTCTGCAGCACGGTTTCGATCTCGAGCCGCCGGTAGATGTGGTCCCCCATGGTAATGCAGTCGACGCCGGCCGCGATGAGCTGCCGGTAGTTCTTGCACGTAAGCCCGGAGCCGTCAGCCGCGTTCTCGGCGTTCGCGATGACGAAGTCAAGTTGGAGTTCTTCTCGGAGCGACGCGAGCCGATCCTCTACGATCCTCCGGCCGGGTTTGCCAACAATATCGCCAATCAGCAGAATCCGCACAGTCGTCTCCTCCGGGCAGACGAGGACGACGCCTACCGAGCCATTTCCGTAAACCGAGACTCGCGGACGACGGTGATCTTGATCTCGCCCGGATAGGTCAGTTGCTGTTCGAACGCCTTGGCGATGTCGCGGCAGATCTTCGCAGCCTTGGCGTCGTCCGTATCGCTCGCGCTGGCAATCACCCGTAACTCGCGCCCGGCTTGAATCGCAAACGCCTGTTCGACCCCTGGAAAACCTTTGGCGATCGACTCGAGTTCCTCCATGCGTTTGATGTACCGCTCGAGCGATTCCCGGCGAGCTCCCGGCCTTGAAGCACTGCACGCATCGGCCGTAGCGACCAACATCGTGTAGGGGTATTCCGTGAGAATCTGGTCATGGTGCCCCAGCGCGGCATGCACGACCTCGGGAGCCTCGCCGTGTCGCTTGAGCAGCTCGGCGCCGATCTTGGGATGTCCCCCTTCGAGTTCATGGTCGGCCGCCTTGCCGATATCGTGCAAGAGTCCGCAACGGCGGGCCAGGTCTCCATCGAGTCCGATCATCTCGGCCATCATCCCCGTGAGAAACGCGACTTCGATCGAATGCCGCAACACGTTCTGGCTGTAGCTGGTTCGAAAGTGCAACGTTCCCAAGAGGTACAATAGCCGCTCGTGCAAACCATGCACGTTCACTTCCTGAGCGGCTTCTTCGCCCTTGCGGCGAATGAGTTGGTCGATCTCCTTCTCGGTCTCCGCAACGACACTCTCGATGCGAGCAGGGTGGATGCGGCCGTCGGCGATGAGTCGGTCCAGCGCCTGCCGAGCGATTTCCCTTCGCACCGGATCGAATCCGCTGACGATCACGACTCCAGGTGTATCGTCGATGATGACGTCGATTCCAGTCGCCTTTTCGAAGGCACGGATGTTGCGCCCCTCGCGACCGATAATGCGGCCTTTCATCTCGTCGTTGGGAATGTCCACCGTGCTGGTCGTGCTCTCCGCCGTGTGGGCTGCGGCATACCGGTGAAGTGCGGTCAGCAAGATTTCCCGAGCCTTCTGGTCGACGGTGGCCTTGATCTGCTGTTCCCGCTTGAGGATCAGCGTTCCGGTTTCCTTCTGGAGTTCCCGGTCGAGTTCCTCAAGGAGCCGCTCGGTGGCCTGTTCTCGAGTAAGACCGCTGATCCGCTGCAGCGTCGAACGCTGCTCGGCCAGCACCGCGTCGAGCTCCTTCTCCTGCTTCTGCACTCGCGCCAATTGATCGGTCAGGCGCCGCTGAGTCGATTCAACAATCCGCTCCTGCTTTCGCAGGTCGTCCATCTGCTGTTCAAGAACCTCGGCCCGTTTGTCGAGCGCCCGTTCCCGCTCCCGCAACTCGTCGCGGACCTGCTTCAGCTCTTCCTCTACGGCAGCTCGTTCCTTGAGCGACCGCTCCTTGATTTCCAGTTCGGCTTCGCGCAGACGGGTTTCTACCTCCTGGCGAGCCCGCTCCAGAATCTGCTCGGCCTCGCTCTCGGCGTCGCGCCGGCGGATCCGGTCGAGCAGCTTGACGACGACGGCGCCACCGATCGCACAGAACACGAGTCCGGCGACGTATACCAAAGGATGATCGAACACGTTTAAGTCTCCGGCTGGGAATGCGTCGCCCCGACGCGGCCGGAAGAAGAGCAGACGTGCTCGGACGATGCGGTGCGCGACCAGAAGGCCGTATGCCTCCTGCTGCGAATCGAGTTACTCCTTCACGCTCGCCGCTTCAACGCTGACCCCTTGGCCTGCTCCAGGATGGGCACTGGCCTGCCTCGGCCAGTTGCAAGTTCCTTTGGTATAAGGAGTAAGGTGTCGCCGTCGATGATGCGAGGATGGGTTGAGCCAAGGGTTGCCACAGCGGAATGACGACGGCGGTCCGCCACAGCCGTCGCCTGGCGACACGTCCGCGCCGCCGCTCCCGCGTGGTCCCCAGCCCACTGCAGCCTGCAAGCAGGCCGCCAATCAGACTCAGCAATAACAGAATCCCGGTCACCGCGATTCCCTGACTTATCCTGCCGTGCCGATTGCCCACGTTCCGTGAGTACTCGTTCCAGGTGTCGTCTGTCACGCACCGCCCTCGGTTCGGCCCGTCTTCCCTGGCCATGCGGGGCGATGGACATCGTTGGGTTCGAGGAATGGTACCCCGCGTCGAGCAACCTGCTCAACGCTGCTACTCTATTGTTACGCAGCCGCTCTTTTCGTTCAATGACCCTACCTCAAGAGGGGAGACGATGGACCCCTTCGACGCGGATGTGGCTCGGACCTGGCCCCCCACCCAATGGCGAGAAGTTACGGTACTCGTCGGGGTCTCCGGAGGTCCCGACAGCGTGGCCCTCACGCGGTCGCTGGCCCACCTGAAAGGAGACGGACCAGGTCGACTCGTGGTGGCCCATTTCGAGCACGGATGGCGTCCGGAGGCTCAACTTGGCGATCGACAGTTCGTCGAGGAACTGGCCGCGAAGTTGGATCTTCCCTTCGTTTCGGGAGCGGCCACGGGCGAGGGAATCCCGTCGGGGACCGGCCTCGAGGCGGCGGCTCGAGTTGAGCGTTTTCGTTTCTTCGACGAGGTGGCTCAGCGTTACGGCGCCCGGTACCTCGCTCTGGGACACACTCGCGATGATCATATCGAAACGATTTTGCAGCGGATTCTGCGAGGAACCGGACCGAGAGGACTAGCCGGCATCCCCGTGGCTCGAGCCTGGCGGGAGGGAGCCGCCATCGTGCATCCACTCCGCAACCTCCGCCGCTGCGACGTGATCGCCTACCTCGAGCGACTCGGCCAGGACTACCGGCGAGATGAAACGAACGAAGACCTCTCACGGACACGCAACCGCATCCGACAACGCCTGTTACCTCTGCTGCGCGAAGAGTTTTCTCCCCACGTCGACGAAGCGCTTCTCCGGCTGAGCGAATGGGCCGAACTGTATGAGCAGTGGGTGCCGCACGTCTTGGAGCCTCTGTGGAAAAAGGCGATTACGATCCCGGTTCCCCGGCGCGTCGTCGTACGCTGCGAAGAACTGGCGGCAGAACCCCGGTTGGCCGTACTAGAGCTTTTGCGGCAGGTGTGGGACGACCGCGATTGGCCGCAGCAGTCGATGGATGCCCCGACGTGGCACCGACTCGCCGATATGGTCCTCGCCCCCGACGACTCGGTCGCCATGCTGCCCGGCGGTGTGCGAGCCGGACGACGCGAGGGCCTGTTGGTTCTCGAGCGACTTCCTCGGGAAGCCTGAAACTCGCCGTCTGTGCGAGCGTTCCCCAGTTTCTCTTGCCGTCAGCCGCCGGTTTTCCTACTTAACGTGAGGACGTGGGGACCGGTGCGCATGGAATCGCCCCAGGCGCGCCTTGGTCACTCGAGGCAGCCGGCATTTCAAAGCTGAGCAACGCAATGCGAAAGAGAAAACAGGCAAAGGGCAACGTCCCAATGCGCCTGCTACTGGTGGTGAGTCGATCCGACTATTTCTGGACTCACCGAGCTTCGCTGGCTCGATGGGCCCGCCGCGCCGGGTTCGAGGTGCACGTAGCGGCCCGCCAAGTCACGAATGTGGAACGATTTGCCCGCGTCGGCTTGCATTTCCATCCTGTCGATCTGCCTCGCGGAATGCGGCGACCGCTGGCGCAACTGGCCGCCGTCGGTCGTCTCGCGGCCCTCTACCGGCGACTCCGTCCCGACATCGTCCATCACCTCAGCGTACAGGCGATTGTCGTGGGGGGATTGGCCGCACGCCTGGCCCGACTTCCGTGCGTCGTTCACGGCTTTACCGGACTGGGAGCCCTGGGGACGCTCGGAGCGAACCGAACCTCCTATCACCTGGCGTGGCGGTTACTCAAGTGGGCCTGGGCCGGCCACCACTTCGCCATCTTCCAAAACCGCGACGACCTGGCCGACTGCGTTTCACGAGGCATCGGGGATGGGAAGCATGCCGCCGTCATTCGGAGTTCGGGCGTCGACGTGCGCCGTTTCTATCCCTCGCCACCGGACGGAGACCCCATCGTCCTCCTAGCCGGAAGGCTCATTTGGCCCAAGGGCGTGGCCGAATTCGTCGAAGCAACTCGCCGCGTGAAGGCCCGGTTCCCAACTGCGCGGTTTGTCGTCGTGGGAACCCCCGATCCCGATAACGCGTGCGCCTGCTCCGCCGAGTGGCTCGCTCATCAGCACCGCACCGGAGTCATCGAATGGTGGGGCCATCGAGACGACATGGCGTCCGTCTATCAGGAAGCGGCGGTGGTCGCCCTGCCGAGTTGGTACGGGGAAGGCGTCCCCAAGGTGCTGCTCGAGGCAGCCGCATCCGGCCGGCCTCTCGTGGCGACGGACTATCGTGGATGCCGCGAAGTCGTCGTCCCCGGACGGACCGGCTATCGCGTCCCTCCGCGACGGCCCGACCAACTAGCTGAAGCCATCGGACGACTTTTGGAGGACGCCGAACTTCGTCACCGCATGGGCCGACAGGCTCGAGCCCTAGCGGTCTCGCAATTCAACGACCACCTCGTCGCTCGCAAAACGATCGACGTCTATTTCCGCTGTCTCGAGGCATCGAGGCAACGTTCAACGTTCAGTGGCGGCACGCGGCCAACGGCGCGGGATGCGGCCGAATCGTTCCCGGGCGCTTTGGAACCCTTCGATCTCCATACTCTAGACGAAGCTGCATGATCCTGGGACAAAGGGAACTTCGATAAAGGATTTGAGGCTCAACATGGTCGTGAAAGCAGCCAATCAAAGGATTCAAGAACGATATTTCCCGAATTGGGAGGGCGAGGCTCCTGCCGAGCCGCAAAAGAGCCACAACGGCATCAAAGACACAAATCCGCAAATCGCATATGACCGGTGTCAGGACGGAGAATGTTGGGTTGGTCGAGCATATAAGACGTGCCTTGACAGAAATCCGTTGCATGCATACCGTGCCTCACCTGGTGACAGGCACGTGGCATTCCGGCTCGGCAGGAGCCTCGCCCTCCCAATCTATGGATTCGTCCGCGCTGGAGCCGCCCCCATGTGGCATAGGTATGTCAGTGTCTCATAATCTCGCACGGTGATTTACGTGAAGCTGCGCGATCTCATGACAATTCAATGTCACTTATCAGAAGAATCAATTCCCTTCGCTCTTCCCGCCATCGGGCGTGAGGAGATCGAGTCGGTCTGCCGTGTTTTGGAAAGTGGCTGGCTGACCACAGGTGAGGAAGCACGAAAGTTCGAACGCGAATTCGCAGCAGCCGTCGAGGCTCCACACGCCGTCGCCGTGAACTCCGCGACGGCCGGACTACACCTCGCCCTGGAGGCTTTAGGGATTGGCCCGGGCGACCGTGTCCTCGTGCCGACGTGGACCTTCACCGCAACGGCCGAAGTCGTGCACCATGTCGGCGCAACGGTGGAACTGGTCGACGTCGACGAGTCGACGTTGTTGCTCGATTTAGACGCCGTCGAACGCCGTATGCGAGAAGAAATGTCGGTGCGCGCCGTGATCCCCGTGCACTTTGCAGGTCAAACATGCGACATGCAAAGGCTCATGGCCATGGCCCGCCACTACGGCGTCGCGGTGATCGAGGATGCCGCTCACGCCTTTCCCGCAACCTGCGGTGGAAGGCCCGTCGGGTCACTGGGAGATGCCACCGTCTTCAGCTTCTACGCCACGAAGACAATCACGACAGGGGAGGGGGGGATGGTGACGACGGCTGAATCGGCGCTGGCGGAGCGGATGCGTACGATGCGGCTGCATGGAATCGACCGAGACGTCTTCGATCGCTATCGGCGGCCCGGAGCGACCTGGCACTATGACGTCGTGGACGCCGGATTCAAATACAATTTGACGGACATGGCCGCAGCCATCGGCCGGGTGCAACTGGTGCGAGCCGAGAAACTCCGGGCGGCACGAGAAAGGATCGCCACTTACTACCTCGAATCGCTGGCCGACCTGCCGCTGAGACTACCGGCATATCGTGACGAGCGGGACCTGCACGCCTGGCACTTGTTTGTCATCCAACTTCTCGACACGGTGCCCGTCGACCGGGACACCCTGAGCACCGAGTTGGCTCGACGGAGCATCGGCACGAGTGTCCATTTTCGACCGCTGCACCACCATCCGTTTTGGAAGCGTCATGCGACGTACCCTGGTGGTCTTCCTCGAGCCGACCGGGCATTCGAGCGCGTCCTCAGTCTGCCGCTGTATGCCACGTTGACCGACATGCAAGCTCGCCGGGTCGTCCAGGCACTTCGCGAGATTCTGGGAGCTGGGCATTTGGGATGCCGCGAGGATGGAGCCACGCATGAACGTGCCGCGGCGTGAATTCGACCTTGTGCGCCTTCGAGACACCTTGCTTGCCGGGACAGCCTTGATCGCGCTGCTCCCGGTGGGCATCGCCATTGCCGTGGCGATCAAACTCGACTCGCGCGGCCCGATCTTCTTCGGCCAGTGGCGCATCGGTCGAGGCGGCAAGCCATTCCGACTCTGGAAGTTCCGGTCGATGATCGTGGACGCGGAGCGGCGTGGGGGACGTCTGACGGCGTCGGGAGACGACCGAGTGACACGAGTCGGTCGCTGGCTCCGACGATGGAAGCTGGATGAACTACCGCAGCTTTGGAATGTCGTGCGCGGCGAAATGGCCCTCGTGGGACCACGGCCGGAGGTTCCCGAATGGGTCGAGCACTGGCCCGAGCGTTGGAAACCGCTCTTGTTGTCGGTTCGTCCAGGCCTGACCGATATCGTCAGTCTCGAGTTGCGAGACGAGGAACGTCTCCTCGCGGCGGCACCCGACCCAGCCGCCTACTACCGAGACGTATTGCTTTACCGAAAAGCACGCCGGTGTGCGGCCTACTTGAGGCGGCGCACACCGGCGCGCGATTGGGGGGTTCTCGGGCGCACCTTCCTGGCGCTGCTTCGCCTGGACCGGCGAATGCGAACTACTCTTGGGCGACTTGCACCGCCGGTTCGACGAACGGATTGACGATCATCCGGCTGCGCGACGTCACCGTGTCTTCGCTCTGCTTCGCGGATGGCTTCGACGGCGCTGCCGGAGCGGGCGACGGAGTCACGTAGGGATTCGTGATGACGGTCGGTTTGACTCGGTGGGATTCCACGGGAGCTGAGCGATAGGCGAAGGGACTCAGGCCGTAGGGCCGAGCTACCTGTTCGCTATAATAGACGGGTGGATGGAGTGCGAAGTAGGGAGGAACGGGAATGCGGCCCAATCCGTAAAGGGTGCCGCTAAAGCCGTAGCCGTAGATGGCGGGGATGCCGCTGAAGGTTCCACCACAACCCCCTGCCTGGGCCGATGGCCCGGAGACGGCCCAGAAGAACGCCGCAATGCTGAGGAGAATCGCCAATCGCATGGTGTTGCACCTTCTCTGTTCGAAGCCAGGAGACGGAAAGCATACCGGCAGCCGAGCCCTCGTGCGTCTCAGGGACACTGGGCGGCCGCTCATCGAGGAGACTACCAGGGTATTCTTTTACGCTAATTGGAGGCGCAGGCCATTGCAAGCGAAAAAGGGGCGATGAGCTTCACCGAGCAACTGCGTGAGCGGGCGGTGGCGCTGGGATTTGACGGCGTCGGGTTTTGCAGCGCCGAGGAGACTCGCTACTGGGACGAGTTCCTCAGGTGGCTCGAGCAGGGCTATGCGGGAACGATGCAATACCTGCCTCGAAGGTGCGACGCCTATCGCCATCCCGACGGCGTTTTACGAGGCTGCCGGTCCTTGGTCATGCTGACGCTCGCGTATCACTCCGGGCCGGCCGCCCCCGTGCGCCCGGGCCAGGGACGAGTCGCCCGCTATGCGCAGGGGAGCCGGGACTATCACGACATCATCCGGGCGAAGTTGAAACAACTTGCGGAGTGGGTGCGTCAACGGCAGCCGGAAGCTCGCGTTCGCGGCGTCGTCGACACCGCTCCGCTGCTCGAGCGGGAACATGCCGAACGGGCGGGCCTGGGATGGATCGGCAAGCATACGCTGCTGTTGGGTCGCGAGCGAGGAAGCTGGTTCTTTCTCGCGGCGCTGTTGACCGACTTGATTCTGCCCGAGACCTCCAGCGAGGTATCGCGGCACTGTGGGACGTGCGTGGCCTGCCTGGAGGCCTGCCCCACAGACGCATTTGTGGCACCCTATGAACTCGATGCTCGCCGCTGCATCAGTTATCTGACGATTGAACATCGAGGTCCCATTGCGTCGGGCCAGCGCGAAGGGCTCGGCGACTGGGTATTCGGGTGCGACGTGTGTCAGGAAGTCTGTCCGTGGAATCGTCGAGCTCCGAAGGCGGAACACCCGGACTTACTGCCTCGAGCCGATTTGGCTCCCCTCGATCTGATCGAACTTCTGGAGTTGGATGAAGCGGGGTTTGCGCGGCGTTTTGGTGGAACGCCGCTGGAGCGTCCGGGACGTTCGGGCATGCTTCGCAATGCGGCGATCGTCCTGGGAAACCAGCGCGCCACGGAGAGCCTATCGGCGCTGAAGAAGGTGCTTCACGACGACGATCCGGTCCTGCGCGGTGCCGCAGCTTGGGCATTGGGAAGGCTGGCGACACCCGAGGCACGCTCCGCCTTGGAGTCGCGTCGCGAAGTCGAAACCGACCCCGAGGTTCAATGCGAGATCAAGGAGGCACTAAATCACCCTGCGCGATTGTGAGGCACTAGCACTCTCACGCGGGACGACCGAAGACCCTAACGCAGACGAATACATAGTCTGGGAGGGCGAGGCTCCTGCCGAGCCGGGGCATGCCATACCTCTGTCACAGGATGCGGTATGACGGGCATGGAGCGGCGAAGCGTCGCCCTGGGGAGGATCTGTAAACCAAGGAAATCTGCGCAAAGATTGCGGGCGCGATTAGGGCATTGTTCCCGGTCTTAGCGGTACTCGCGGTCGCGCCGGTCGTACTTCCGTTAGCGAAGTGGATGATGAGCCCGGTCGCGACCGTCGAACAATACGGTAGCGATCGGTCGGATTGTGTCTATATGCCGGATCGGGAGTCGACCATGGAGAGGTCCCCAATTCACCAGATGCTCGCTTGCCTCCTGCTGGCCGCCCTGGTCGTGGCCGGATTCAGCCAACGGGCGCACAGTCAAGATGACACTTGGCGAGAGGCCTATCCGGCATACTACGAAACCATGCCACCTCATGCGGAAGACGGTCCCGGGGCCAACGGGTATTGGCACGACCCGCACCTGTCGTGGCGCAACGCGGTGGCCTGCTATGACTTCCCGCCGGAGGAAGCGGGATGCATGCCGTTGTGGATGGTCGATGCCGAAGGACTTTTTCTGTTTCGGGATCCGGCGAGAAGCCGACCGATGGCGACTTTGGGACCGAGCGGACCGACGGTGCTCGGGACGAATGATTTCGATTCGGAGTTCGAGGCGGGTCTGCGGGCAACGGTGGCTCGCGTTCTGGGCGACTGGTATCGCCTCGAAGCCACCTTCATGGGCGGCTATTCCTGGAGCGACTCGGTGGCCGTGCGTAACCTCGACGCCAATGGCGCCGCGGGGAACGGCAACCTCTTCTCCCCGTTCAGCGATTTCGGCAATCCTCCGGTGAACGGACTCGACTACAACGACTTTGCGGCGATCGACTTTCGGTCGCGACTCACGAGCGTCGAGTTGAACATGCGGCGGCGGTTGCTTTCTCGCCCCGGACGCTGGGAGAGTTCCTTTCTCGTCGGGATCCGCTATCTCAACGTCAATGAGCGTTTCGGTTATCAGACGACGACCACGACACCGGCAGCCGCGGGTGTCAACTATGTGACGTCCACCGACAATGCGATGGTCGGTGCTCAGATGGGATGGACGCTCCAGTTCCTCGTGCGACCTCGCTTCTGGATCGACTTCGATATCAAGGGAGGCATTTTCGCCAACCGCGCCGCGATGGACTACGCACTGACGCAGACGGCGGGGGGTGTTCCGACGAACTATGCGGGAGGCGACACACGAGATCGCACGAGCTTCCTGGGAGAGCTTTCTCTGGACATGCACTACCAGTTCGCCAGCGGCTGGACGTTCCTAGCCGGATACAACGCCTTTTGGTTGACTGGAGTCGCCTTAGCCGAGGACAACTTCAATACGGACATCAACCTCTTGCAGCTCGGCCCCGCTCAAGTGGTTCATAACGGCGAAGCCGTCTACCATGGTCCTCATATCGGGCTGACGTGGGCGTATTAATTTCTGTGGGCTGGCGCGTTCTGTGGGCTGACACCTTCTGTGGGCTGGCGCCCACAGCTATTTCATGCCTTCTGTGGGCTGGCGCCCACAGCTATTCTCTGCCGCCGCTTCGCGGCTGGTTGCCGTGAACTTCCGATAGGGCAGATAGGACCTATGGGACCTATGGGACGCAT
>WFWZ01000092.1 GCA_015490875.1 Planctomycetaceae bacterium | reverse complement strand
TATTCATGTCTACCCGGAGGATCGGTGAAACGCAACACCTTTCCACCGACCTTCTCATAGATGGGGCGGATCTGCTCCACGCACCGGCGAGCCTCCGCCGGCGGAAAGCCGTCTTGCTGGGCATTGGAAATATGCAGGGGACGCGGCGCCGCCAAGAGTGCCAACTCCGGCAAGTCGAAGCGAGGCAAGAGACCGGGAATCGCCCCGCACGAGCAGTGACGGTTGCGATCCCGGATGAACGAATAGCGCATGCTTCCGAAGATCCCTTGCACCGATGCGGCTCGAACGCGAGGCTCCATCGCAATCGCCGTCAAAGCCAACAGGCCTCCCGTCGAAACTCCCGTCACGCCGACATGATCGACGTCCACCATCTTGTCATTGAATACGTGATTCAACAGCATCTGTTGATGCGCAAACAGGAGGCTATACCACCCGTAGCCATCCAGCCTGAGGATCCGGTCGAGTTCAAGATGGCGATCGGCGTCCGGTTCCATCCCCACATTCTCCATGGCATAGACGAGATAGCCTTCGCGAACAAACCGAGCGGCACACGCGTGCTGGTAGCTATCCTCCTCTTCAAGGATCTGCCGCACCTTGCCATGCCCCATGAAACAGACGATCGTCGGCAAACGTCCTGACTCAGCAGTCTCGCCGGCAGCGCCAGGGACCAGTCGAAAGAACCGAAACAGCCGCTTGCCTTGCAGCTCGAAGGCGAACCCTTGTTCCGTATAACCTTCTCGTTCTCGAGGCTCGGACAAAGTCACGACTCGAGGGATTCCCTCGTAGACGAAAAGGAGCCTTTGCCGGAAGGCGGCACGTGTCTCCTCTTGCCATCGAGCCCACTGTTCGTGACTTTCGAAAGGAGGAACTTGGAGCGGCCGGGGGCGCGTCGCCCAGTCATAGTAGGAGAAAGGAGGCGCCGGCGGTTCGCCTTCGATGGCTTTGCGGTAGCCGGGAACGCGCAGCGCGTCGGCTGGCTCGACTGCGGCAAGGCAGATCCACCATTTCGGCATTTCGCCCAGTTCATCCCCTGGAGAAAAATGCCTGACATAAATCTGGCCGTAGTGAGTTCGGCCCCCCAGCATCCCGTTGCTCGTGCCTCGGTATTTCTGACCCGGAACCGGACGCCATCCAAACGCGTGCGGCGGCCGCTTCAGCGGGAACGACCAAAGTCCCGTGTCGTTGTATTCAAAGACGGCGAAAACCACTGTCGCTTTCCGGAATCGCATGGTCACGCGGTCGCCCTCGCCGCCGGCGAACATCCAGCGAGGTCGCCCTTGCAGTGCGTCAGGCAACTCGAGCATCGTGTAGTTCCGATTCAGAAACGTCGGTGCGCCGACTTCGGCGATCCAAGGCACGATCGTCGTTCCTCCGCGGACATCTACTCGTTCCCGAAGCCACTGCCACTTGCCGCGGTGCGTACTCCATGTTTCCAACGTTGCCAGTGCCTGGCGTGGATCGTCCACAAGAAGATCATCGGGAGCGTACTCCAACAGCGGCAGAAGATCTTGGGGTGTTCCATTCGAGGCATTGAGTTGCAATCTTCGGCCCATCGCGCGAACGCGCTCGACCGGTGTCTTACCATGCGAGTCGGCGCCTGGCAGCCATCGAGGCCACAAACGAATCGTCTCCGTGCCGGCCGAAGCGAACGCTTCGATCTCATTGGGCGACGGAAGGAACGCCAACTGGCGCGACTGAGGAAGCAGACGCCGGAATCGCTGCGCCTGCTCGACGCTGTGTACCCCGAGAATTACCCGCCGTGAATCGCCATGGGTTCGCACGGCTTCAGCCACCTTCCGAGCATAAGAGTCTCCGGCTTCCTTGAGATCCAATAGGAGATCGATGCGACCACGGCATGCCTCCAGAGCTTCGATGAGCGTCGGAATGCGCGTGTTGCGGTAGCGAGCATCGAAGTGGCTGCCGGCATCGAGTTGCCGAAGCTGCTCCATCGTGAGCTGTGTAGCCGGGCCGGTACCGTCTGTCGTACGGTCGAGCGTGGCGTCGTGAAGCAGAAAGAGTACACCATCGCGGCTTGTTCTCACGTCGATCTCGATCGCATCCGCCCCGACCTCGATCGCCCGCTCGATGGCCGGCAATGTGTTCTCCGGACGCTCCGATAAAGCACCTCGGTGAGCAATGATGCGCGGTCGCACGTCGTCGGTACCGGCTGAGACTTCGCCGACGGCACAGAGAGCCGGCATTCCGAACGCGCCCACCAGAATCCAGGCGAACCAACGCCGGGAACGCAGGGAAAAGAGGGTTCGCTCGGTGGACCGTAGGAGTGAGGCGAAGCAGCAGATCGAGGCGAGCTGGTGAAGGCGGGACATCATCGGTTGGTTTTTCTCGGCAGGGAAAGGGAAGGGGAGTCGCATGTAACGGGGACTTCCAGTTTGTATCCGGCGGCAGCGAACGTCAATGGACGAGAACAGATCGCCACCGCCGAGGGCTCGCCGATTGCCACACGGGAGACATTCTGCCTACAATGGCGGAGGGTTCGGGGAGGAGGCGCATCGAGGAGCTCCGCTGCCAAAGCGCGGCATCATCTGCTTCGACGCTCTCTTCTCCCAACGTTCCTGCCAAACCGCCTTCGGTGTTTTCTCCTTTGTTTGGTACGCGGCAAGATATCTTATGGCGACAACTTCTCCCTCTTCCTCGGCATCGTTCTCTGAAGTCGCATCGTTCGTCCAGAAGATTCGCGAACGTGTTGCCTCCGTCGTGGTCGGGCAGGACGAAGTCGTCGAGCGACTATTGATTGCCTTGTTTACGGGTGGTCACCTCCTCCTGCAAGGCGTTCCCGGATTGGCCAAGACTCTTCTGGTCTCTGTCCTGTCGAAATCGATCGATCTCGACTTCGCCCGCATCCAGTTTACCATCGACCTGTTGCCGTCAGACATACTCGGTTCGGAGATCCTCGATCAACGCACGCAGACGTTCCGCACGCACAAGGGGCCCATCTTTACCAACTTGCTTTTGGCGGACGAGATCAACCGAGCAGCGCCGAAAGTGCAAAGTGCGTTGCTCGAGGCCATGCAGGAGCGGAAGGTCACGATCGGAGACACAACGTATTCATTGCCCGCTCCATTTCTGGTCATCGCCACGCAGAATCCGGTCGAGCAGAGTGGCACGTTCGAATTGCCGGAAGCGCAACTCGATCGATTCATGCTTTGCCATCGTCTCGACTATCCAGCTCCTGACGAAGAACTTGAAGTACTTCGACGCAACATGCGTTTGGGGATCGAGCGTCAGGATCGAGGCGCCGTGGTGAAGACCGAGTTCGACGTCCTGGAGCGAGACCCGGTGGGAGGGAGCGAAGAACTGGTGGCCGCCATGGACGCCGTCCATCAGGTGCATGTGAGCGACACTTTCCTTGAGCATGTCATCGAGATCGTCAATCGGACGCGCCGGCATCCCGATCTGGAATTGGGCGGCAGTCCGCGAGCCGGCATCGCGCTGGTCAAAGCCTCGCGAGCTCGAGCACTCATTCATGACCGGAGCTACGTCATCCCCGACGACTTGTTCGCTTTGGCCGAGGACGTCATTCTCCACCGAATCCGACTCAACTACGAAGCACTGGCCGATGGAAAGACGGGCTCGTCGGTGCTCCAAGAGATCCTCTCGCACTACGGTGGCTGATGCGATGACGCGTGCCGCACCGCCGGAAGGCTGGCTTCCCGAACTCGATCCGCTCGATTCCCGCCAGTTCGTCATCGCCATCAAACGGCTGGCGGACAGCCTCAGCTACGGCACCGACCCTTCCCCGTTCCTCGGGTCGGGCATCGAATTCGTCCAGTCACGACCGTACGTCTGGGGCGACCCGGTTCGAGCGATCGACTGGAAAGTGACCGCACGCACCGGCAAAGTTCACATCAAGGAGTTCGAGGCACCCAAGCGGATGCCGGTCTACCTCTTGATCGACACGTCGGCATCGATGGTGATTTCGTCAGTCCGGCGGAGCAAGTATGCGATCGCCGTGCAGCTCGCGGGCGGTCTCGCATACGCCTGCCTCGACCGCATCAGTCCCGTCGGAGTGATGGGCGTCGGCAGCCGCGAGTTCCTCATTCGACCTTCGCTCTCGCGGCTCCAAATCCTCCAGTGGCTCCACCGCCTTCGCCGATTTCGATATGACGAACATACGTCACTGGCAAGAAAGCTGGCGGAACTCGCATCCAGCCTCACGCAGCGTGCGCTCTTAATCATCCTCAGCGACATGCACGATCCGGCTGCCCTCCCGGTACTCAAACGAACCGCACAAGAACACGATGTCGCCGTCGTGCAACTGCGCGACCCGGCGGAAACCGGCCTGCGAGGCAGCGGCTTCTTTCGGGCTCGCGAAGCCGAGACCGGAAGAGTCTTCGTGACACACGGCCGCCGGCGGTGGCTCGAGCAACAGGTGCTGGAACGGGAGTTGCGGCGAGCCGGTATCGATCATCTACTGCTCGCCACCGACCAGCCGTTTCTTGTCAAGGTGCGCCACTTTTTCCAGTCTCGCCAACTGCTGGGACGAGGTGCCCGATGAGCCTCATGCAATGGAAGTGGACGTTTGCGCTTCTGGCAATCGCCTGCCAGATGCCCGTAGCGGCGGGAGCCGATGCCGCGCCGAAGCGGGAAGTCGAATCAGGGAACAAGTCGACCGGTCAAGAAGTCGCCCGACTGAGTGTGGGCGAGACCGGGACGCTGCGTCAGATCGTGGTCCCCGGACCCAAGCGGCAAGCACGACCGGCCGGCGACGACACCCCGTTCGTCGTGCGCATCGATGCGGTCTACCCGCACGGCACGGATTGGCGCTACGACTTGTCGTTTTACGGTTTGGAGCCGGGCCGCTACAACGTCCTCGACTACCTACAGCCCGAAATGGAATCGGACAGGAACGGCACGGAAACCCTGGCGGCTCCAATCTGGGTCGAGGTCTACAGTGTGCTGCCGGCCGGCAAAGTTGCTCCGCATGATCTGACATTGCGACCAACACCGCGGATCTCCCATTACCGGTGGTGGCTTGCGACGGCCGGCGCGCTTTGGCTGATCGGGCTGATCGTCTTGTTCTGGATCGGGCGCCGGCGGAAGCAACTCGAGGCGGAAAGCGAGACACAACAGGTAACATGGGCCGATCGACTCCGCCCTCTCGTGGAACAAGCTCGAGACGGCGCGTTGTCGCAGCGAGAGCAGGCCGAGTTGGAACGGCTGCTGATCACTTACTGGCAGCGCAAGCTCGGCCTGGAATCCGCGCCCCCGGCGAAAATGATGGCGCAGTTGCGGGAGCATGCGGAAGCGGGTCCTTTGCTGAAGCAACTGGAAGCGTGGCTGCATCACCCGCAGCCCGAAGCACCGGCGGATCTCGAGGCCTTGCTTCGACCGTATTGCGATGTCGTCGAAGAAAAGGAAGCGGTCTGATGGCGGAAGGGGACACGAGTTGGATGGCGTTCGCCCATCCGTGGGTGTTGTTTCTCGAAGTGATCCCCGCGCTGCTTTTGGTGCGAGTGTGGAAGCAGCGCGAGGGACGAGTGCTCTTGCCCTTTGACCACAGTCCGGTTCGCTCGGGGCGCTGGCAGACGGCACTCATCCACGTTTCGATGTCGTTTTCGCCGCTCTTGCTGGCGGTGGCCATTGTGATCCTCGCGGTCCCCTTGCGATTCGGTCTTCCCAAGACGCGCCGGGAGCTCACCAACATTCAGTTTTGCGTCGACGTTTCCGGGAGTATGACGGCTCGGTTCGGCTCTGGATCTCGCTATGACGCATCGATGGCAGCCATCGAAAAGTTCGTCAACTTTCGAGAAGGAGACGCATTTGGACTCACGTTTTTCGGCAACCAGTATCTCCACTGGGTGCCGTTGACGACCGATCCATCGGCGTTCCGTTACGCAGCAGCGTTTATGCGGCCGGAACGAGCGCCGCCCGGGTTCGGAGGTACGGAGATCGGTAAGGCCCTGCTGGCATGCCGTGATCAATTGCTGACGAGAGAAGAAGGAGACCGAATGATTATCCTGATCTCCGATGGCCAGAGTGCCGACTTGGGCGGGTCGCGCGACGAACAAGTCGCTCGAGAACTCACTGCTGCCGGAGTCACACTCTTCGCCGTTCATATCGGCGACGGCGAAATCCCCGCCTCGGTTGCCTCGATCTGCATTCGCACCGGCGGCGAAGCCT
Organism: Planctomycetaceae bacterium; assembly: GCA_015490875.1. GTDB lineage: Bacteria > Planctomycetota > Planctomycetia > Pirellulales > Pirellulaceae > S141-3. The sequence continues at coordinate 9,341 of WFWZ01000092.1, read as the reverse complement.
TCAAGCCTCAAGACGATGCGGCGCTGGCTCGCGTCTTCGAGCGGATCGATGCGATGAAAGAGACGCGCATCATTCAGGTTCGAGGCGAAAAGGTCGATGATTTTCGCAACTACTGCATCGCCGGACTCGCTCTGTGCGGCCTGATCGTGGGAACGTCGTTTGGTTTGAGGTACACGCCGTGGTAGCTGAGGGTATCGCACTGGCTGTCGCCGCCCTCGCGGCGCTCGCCGAGTTCATCCACGCGAGGCGGATTCGGCGCGTCGCCTTTCTGGCGTTCGGTCCCACCGGACGGCCGTCAGCGTGGACGCGCCTGGCAGCTCCTTTGCATGTCTCGGCGTTGACGGCGGCGACGTGGGGACTCGTCACGCTTCTGCTCCTTCCTCCTCAGGTGTTTCGCAGCCAGGAGGAGCGGCCACCGGGAGAACAACATTTGGTCGTGTTGCTCGATGTCTCCCCCAGCATGTTGCTCAAGGACGCCGGGCCGACCGGCAAACAATCGCGCCGTCAGCGGGCCGGCGACCTGTTGCGGTCCTTTTTTCGCCGTGTCGACATCGATCAGTACAAGGTGACTCTGATTGCGGTCTACAACGGAGCCATGCCCGTTGTCGTCGACACGCGCGATCCCGACGTCGTCGATAACATCCTCGACGACTTGCCGATGCACTTCGCATTCGAGCCGGGCAAAACAAAGTTGCTGGAAGGTCTGAAGCTGGCCGCGGAGACGGCTCGGACTTGGAAGCCTCGCAGCACCATCGTGCTGCTCTTAAGCGATGGAGACACGGTTCCCTCGACGGGAATGCCTCGCATGCCGGCGTCGGTCCGCGCCACGCTCGTCGTCGGCGTCGGTGACACTCGCAAAGGTGCGTACATCGACGGCACTCTGTCGCGTCAGGATCAGTCGACGCTAAGACAGATCGCTATTCGACTTGGAGGCGAATACCACAACGGAAACGAGAAGCACATCCCGTCGGACCTCGTGTTGCAGGTAGCCCAAGGTGGAGGAAAGTCGGAACAACGGCCCTGGAAGCGCCGAGAGTACGCGCTGCTGGCCGTGGCGTTGGGGTCGGCCATCCTGGCCGGACTCCCGCTGGTTCTCGCCTGGGCGGGAGCCACACCGTTCCGGAGAATCGGGCCGGTTCGGAGCGAAAAATCGGCTCCCTCGCAAAGGCCGGCTCGGAAGGCCAAATTGCCTGTTGCCGTAGAGGCCAACGTGGTATGATGGGGGACGGGTAGTCGGCACAGTTTCGGGGCCTGAGAGGGAGGAAATGCCATGCGAGCTTACGGAATCGTCCTGTGGTTGCTGCTGCCGGTGGCGGGCGCAGCCTATCACTGGGGACCGGGACAACGCCGTCTGGAATTGGATGAAATCACCCAGATGCTGGCGAAGGCTGACCAAGCCGCGAAAGAAGAGATCTGGGACGAGGCGCTGGTGCTCTACACCGACGCTCTTGCTCGACTACCCGAAGGCGAACTCGAAACGGCTCGCCGCATCCGGCTCGAGCTGGCCAAAGTTCGCATGAACGCTTCGGAGTTGCCCCGAGCCCGCGCCGATTTGCAGTCTCTCGTCGACGAACTTCAGCAGGACGCGAAGTCCGATCCCGCACTCCTCGCCGAAGCACGCGAAGCGCTGGCCAACGCTAAGTTCTACATGACCTGGCTGATGCGATTGGAAGGCGTCGCGCGGGACGAGTGGGAACCGGAAATCGATTCGGCTCGAGAACTCTATCGTTTCCTCGCCGAGGAAGCCAAAGAATCAGGCGACATGAAGGCGGTCGAGCGGCACCGCGAGAGCCTGGAAGCGGCCATCAAACTGGCTCGCATGGACTTGAAGGAGTTGCAAGGACTCCCGTTACCCAGCCAGTGACAGGGCTGTGGCAGTGGTCGCGGTCGCGGCCGAAAGGGCAACACCAAGCCGAAGAAAGACGCGCGGAACAACGGTGCCGGACTTCAGGAAGTCCCGGAACACCGTGGCTCGTAGCGCCGACATTCGGTTCCCATCTCCCCTCTGGCAACACGTTGGGCGAGTTGCATGCTCCTCGCGAGCGGCAACTCGCCAGTCGCCGGCTTCGACCGGCCGAGACGTGAAGGTAGCCGATATCGAGGGGCATGATTACAGCGACTATTCAATCTTCGTCGGACGGAGTATGGGTGGCATGATCTTTCGAAGCTTCGCGCCGGCTGTGCTGATGGCAGCCATAGCCGGATTCGTACACGCTCAGACGTCGACGCCTCCTCCTCGCGCAGCGCGCTTGCAGCCGCCTGCGTCCACGACACCGCCTCGCGGGAACGCGTCGGGGCAAGACGATAGTAAGGAGAAGAACGCGCCGGGCAAGCAATCGCCCGATCCGGCGGAGATGGCCAAGAAGATGGCCGAACAGCGCGAGAAGATGGAGTTCGAACGGTTTCGCCGCCAAATGCTCCAGCAACTCCGTTTCGACGTCGGTCCGACCGGATTCTTGCGAACGTGGTCGCAGGAAGGCAAGAGTCCCGAGAAAGAAGAAAAAGAAACGGAGGCTTCTGACGAGCCAACACGAGGCGTCGAAGGCGAGAAATCCTCGAGCAGCGATTCGGCATCGGAGGAGAAGCCCGAGAAAAAGAAACTTTCACTTCGCGAGCAGTTTCAGCGGGAACTCCAAGGGTTGCAAAAGGCGGTGACGTTGGCTCGCTGGGAAGAAGTCCGCTCGATTCTGGCAAAGTGGCCCGAGAGTGACGCTCAGACCGCCTACCAAAGACTCTTGCAGAGCATCACTCAGGCAGGCAGCTCGAGGTCGGTACCCGACATGTCCACGAGAACGCCTTTCATTTCACAGCCAGGCCAGATGGCCTTCCCGCCTCAGATGTCACTGCCCGCCTCTTCGACGGCGACGTTTCCGTTCACGGCCGATGATCTCGTCGGAGTGATCTTTGCCGCTCCGTCAAAACCCGATAAGAGCACCGCTGCCATTTGGGGCTCGATCGCCCACCGCCTGCTTGACGCCGGCGTTCCCCAGCGCATCGTCGGTGAGCGACTGGCCGCGACCGTCTTGCATCCGAACGAGCAGCGTCCGAAGTGGCTCGATAAGCCGCTCATGGTCGACGTGCTACTGGCTGCCGGGTTGGACACAACCGCCGAGCAACTCCTTCCGCCTCCAGAGGAAGCTCTCAAGAAGAAGGACCTTCGATCTCTCAGTCAGTGGTCGCGTATCGCAGAAACTCGATTCGACAAGGAAGCACACCGCGAGGATCTGATCCAAGCATGGAAGTGGAACCGCGAGATTCTCATCCATGGCACCGATCGGGACGAAGAGACTCAGGCCGCTATTGAGCGGGCTGTTGCGCTCGCGAGCAAACTCGACGACGAACTCGGCCGGCAGTGGTTGGCCGAAAGCTTTCGACAAGACCCGCGACGCGGACGACAGGTGATCGCAGCGATCGGACTCGCCTATGCACAAACGCAGCGATCCAACCGATACAATCCCCAAGCGCGACGGCGGTCGCTGGAACTTCAGAAAACGGCAGTGGAAGCACTTGTCGAGTCCGCGACCGAGCAAGCGCAGCAATGGCAAAGGACGCTTGACCTGCTGGCAAACAACTGGATTTCAGAAGCACGCATTGCCTACTATCACGTCGATCAAGCGCGCCGGATTCTGCGTTACGACTCGTTCGGAAATCCGTACTATGTCGACTACAACACGGCATACGGCGGACGCGTGAGCAGCAACGGTCGGCCGATCGTTATCGACGACCTGCTGGAACTCGCCCCCAGTCCCCGATGGCGATCGTTTCTCTCGAAAGAGCTGGCTCCCAACCTGGCCGCCATGCAGACTCGGCTGCAGATGAAAGTGGGCGACTTCGAACCGGCTTATGCCGGGATCGAGAGCCTGGCTTCCGACTATCCGGCGCTGGCGAAAGATCTGGTCAGCGAGTTCCTCGAACGGTGGCGTGAAAACCATAAACTCAACTCAGGCGAGATACCGCGCAATCCGTTCATGGTGGTTTACGGCTTCAACCAGCGAGCCGAAGGGATTCCGCTCACGCGATCCAAGCAGGAACGCAATATGCGCGACCTGGCTCAATGGGTCGCTCGACTGCGAAAACTCAACCTGGGTGAGCTCGATGAGGATCGTTTAGTCGCAGCCTTTACCGATGCGCACAGCGTTGCCGAAGTCTACAAGCTCGAAACGATCGAACAGGTTTTCGGGCCGCTCGACCGACTCCCGGTGAAACTCGTGGCCAAACTGCTGAACCAAATGCGGTCGAACCTCTCCGGCATCTGGCGAGACCCGCGTTACCAGCAGGCGATGAAGACCAAGCGTCGCAAGAAGGACATCGAGCGCGAAGTCGAACGGGGTTACGAGGTCGCCTTGGAAGTCGCCGATCAGGCACTCGCCAAGCATCCTAAGAGCTGGCAGCTTCCCGCTGCTCGGGCTGCTCTCGTGATCGACCGGCTCAACTACCGCAAGGAGATCGAGAAGTCGGATAGTTCGTTTGCCGAACTTCATTCGAAGGCCATGAGCGGGTTTGCCGTCTCCGCCCAGCGTTACGCCCAGGTCGTCGCGACGCTGCCCAAAGAGGAATGGACCGTTGAACCGTACCAAATGTGGTTCTACGCGGCACTCGGTTCGGCCGATATCCGAGGAATCGCTCCGGATAAGATGGTTGACCGGTCGCAGATTGGAAAGATCGCCGAGGCCCTACGCTCGTTGCCCGCTCCCGCCGACCGATGGCACCTCGCCCAGTTCGCGTCATCCCTCTACACCCGCATGACGGCCATCAATCCGGGTTCGAAGTTTCTCTACCTGCAAGCCGGTTTCGACATCGTCGGTGATCACAAACTCGCGCGCGAAGCGCGGCGGCTGTACGACTATTATCGAGATCTCGTGACGGAAATCCGCTTCGAAACGGTGCTCGATACCGAGGACGTGCGTGTCGGCCATGACGAGCCGTTCGGCGTTTTCGTGCGGTTCCGACACACGAAGGAGATCGAACGCGAGACGGGAGGCTTCGCCAAGTACACCACGAATCAGAATCAGTACTACTACGCCTACAACTACGGCCGTCCCTTGGCCGACTATCGCGACCGGTTCGAAGAAACGGCACGCAAGGCACTCGAGGATGATTTCGAAGTCCTCTCGATCGTCTACAACGGCAAAGACGCTCATTCCAAGGCAACGGATGAGCCTGGCTGGCGTGTCACTCCCTACGCCTACATTCTTCTCAAGGCGAAGGGACCGCATGTGGACCGACTCCCGCCGTTGAAAATCGATCTCGACTTCACCGACACGTCTGGTTACGTCGTCTTGCCGATCGAATCGACGCCGCTGCCCATCGACGCATCGCAGGATGTGCGCGAGCCTTCGTTGCCGGAGGATTTGACGCTCGTGCAGACTCTGGACGAGCGGCAGGCGGAGAAGGGGGAGCTGATTCTGGAGATCAAGGTGACCGCCCTGGGACGCATTCCGCCGTTGGAACATCTACTCAAACTCGATCCGCCGGGCTTTGCACGAACCAACATCGAAGATCAAGGCGTGACCGTGTCGCGATTCGCCGAAGACACCGAGGAGACCGCGGTCGTCTGCGAACGACTCTGGCTGGTCCATTTCCGGCCCGATTCGGACGAACAAGGTTCGGCCCCCACTCAGTTTGTTTTTGGAGAGCCGATCGTAGACGTCAAAGAATCGCTCTACCAGCGGTACGTCGATGAGGACCTGGTCGCCGTCGATCGCGTCGCGCGACTCGAGTCTTCCTACAGAGAGGCGGCGACGTCCACATGGATAGGACCGGTTGCCGGTGGTCTCGCGCTCATCCTCGTCATCGTCGCTGTCTTGGTTTGGCGCCGGCGAGCGCGCAGGGCGGGTGGAGACACGACCGGCGTCGTCTTGCCGGACCAGGTCAACGCCTTCACCGTCCTGGGGTGGCTCCGGCACGTCGACCGTCAGGGCCTGGTTTCAGGCGATGCCCGGCGGGAGTTGGAAGCCACGATTGCTCGACTGGAACACGCGTTCTTTGCCGAATCGGACGGAAAAGAAATCGACCTCGAGGCCACCCTTCGGCGATGGGCGCACACGGTAACGCGAAGCTGAATCCGCGTGTGCATTTGTGAGACATGGACTCACTTACGCTGCAAGTGTTGGAGATCGGTCCGTTCGGACGGAATGGGCTGGTGCATGTTGGAGCTGCTATGGCTCGAGGTTCGCACGACCTTGAGCCTATAACGTCGGGCTCATATCGCCACACACGCTTGCCGAAAGAACACAGAATTCCAAGACATCCCTTCGCGACCCGCGGAATGTGAGGTCTATTGTTGGCGATCTCATATAGCACCCGCCAAAGCGACAATGGCAATTATGATCGCCATCCCAGCAATAGCCAACTCAAGCACCCATAAGGCCAATAGTGCCTGGGGATAGTCGAGCACCACCAACTGCCACTTGGAAAAGCTCTTCCAATTCGTTCGCCACCAATGTTGCAGCCACTTGGGCGCTGAATCCGTAGCACAGATCACAACCATGATGCACACTACGACTTGAATGCCAACAACCATGATATCAGCATACGTCCAACCATCGGTTGATAGGGACACCACCGACGCCGCAACGATTCCGATGGCAAGCGCAACAAGGACCAACCGAACGGTACGGGTGTTCAACACCAGCGACGGCCACGGAAGGCACACGAGTTCGCTCCTGTTCGCTCGGTTCTCCAGCTCTTGTTTGATATGATCCGCATACCTCTGTACACCTCCGTCCCGTCGTGCCGTTAGGAGTTCAGCCACGCTGGCCATCACTCCAATCAGTCCAATGACAAACAGAAAGAACGCTGACTGTACGCTCACCAGATCTTCTCCGCTATGCCGATTCGCTGCGACCAAACCACTATCGATGGACGCTCCCAGCTGACCCCACAAATGCCTACATTCGCAACTCGCCAACCAAAAGACGCTCCAGACTCCGACAAGGTAGCGTGTCAGACTCGTGTCACCCGAGACGATCCCGCCGAAAGCATCATACACAAAATGCGTCGCCACCGTGCCGTCCTGCTTCACCAGATCCCGGACCGTGCCGAGATGATCGACAATAGGCCAGAGGACTCGATCCGTGGCTGTGAGGTTCTTCGTCACGTCTTCCTGTGCCAACAACTCGTCCACCCGCTCGCCCCACAGGTAACGCTTCGCGAGCGCCGTGCTCCCCGAACCGCCGGGGCCGTCACTGTCGACGAAGTCGAGCACTACATTCCCGCCGTCCAGCGACGCCATGCCGTTCCTCATGTCGTCATAGACGTACCGCTCGATCGCCGCGTCCTGCATGTCGAACGGACTCGTCGTGTCGACCTCCTTCGCGATCCTCCTGTTGAACACGTCGTACGTATACTCCACCACCTTCGTGACGTTGCCGCCGGCGTCCTTCTCCGTCACTTTCGTCAGCCGGTTCCGAAAATCCCACGTGTACTCCGTCACCTCGCCCGTCGCCGTCTTCGTCGTCGACAGACGGTCACAACACAATACATTCGCCTTATCCGATGGGTTCTGATCATTCAGATCCGGTCTTGTAAAAGCGAGGTTCTTCCGCGTGCCTCGCACCAATATGCTTTAGGAGCGTGGATCGGTGGTGCCATGGCATCCGAACACGCGGCTTCCATCCATCCATGGTCCATGTTCGGAAAACGCTGTCTCCCGTGATCACAACCAGCTGATCCGGCCCCATTCCGATTTCTTTGCGCACGAACATCACAACAATCGGGCGGAATGCAAACGTCATGCAGATGGGGACGTCCCTTGGCCTCCCATCCCACTTTTCGACAAGGATATCCCAAACGGGGTCGCGGCCACTTAGCTCCGCATCCTGGTTCGTCCACTCCACTTCACCTATGACATCCCAGAGCACATGCGTCGTCTGTTGTTCATTGTCAAAGACGACCACCTTGTCATAGCCGGTGGCAAGGAATCTGCCATCATCCGATACGGCAGCAGAGACAACGTCGTGAGTGGGAACCTCGCCAACCTGAGCCCGAAAAACCAAGTCCAGCGTGTCGGTTCGTCGGACTTCGGCCCACAACGCATTATCAGACGATTCTACGGCGGGCCAGGTAATGAAGAATTTTGCATTTCCGGAACAGGGAAGATAAAAGCGATAGTCGTTTACCGCTTCAATATCTCGCGTTGCCAGCGTTTGGCCCGAAGTACCATCCACCAGAAATGCGGTCGCTTGGTCTCCGGGGGATTCTTCTCCAATATCTGAAACTATCAAGATCACGCGGCCATCGCCAAGGTTGCACAGACTGTCGATTTCGTATGCCCCGTCCATGGGTTGAATCACACTGAAGGGCTTCGCGAGACCTCCTTGGCAGCGATAGAGCTGGAGTGGTCCGGTTGCCTTATTTCGCGGGCCGGTACCCCGTCCGAATGCCAGCAATATGTCTTCTCCTAGCCATGCGAAGTCGCAGTGATGGGGCGTCTCGACGACCGTTTCGAGCACGCGTTCTGTCATATCCGCATTCCACCAGGTGATTTTGCAGACAGATCGTTCGGCACGGCGAGGCCACCGCGCCGTGATCACTCGCGTGGGATCAGCGTAGAGAAGGTGCGACTTTCCAGGACGGCCGGGAAATGGCACTGGGAAGCTATCTTGCCACAACCGCGCTAAATCGGTGGCGAATAGATGCCTCCGACTCGCATCTTCGAGGTAGACCCTCGCTTCACCACGTCCGCAGTTCACGAGGCGAGTGAGGACATTAGGAAACAGCGGCGAGTCGTATGGCCCAGGTTCTTTCAGTTTGATGTCCACTCGCGCCCGATGGCCCACGCAGTCTCCACCAAGCAGTACAACGCCCAGCGAGAAAGTCACAAAAGACGTCGCCCAAGTGACACGCATCATCCGAGCAGAGCCATTGTAGCTGATCACTTTGATCCACCTTCCTTCCCAATATCTGCTCCAGTATCGCTGTGCTCCAAAAAGTTCTTAAGCGTGCTCGGGCTGATATTGTCCTTGTGGGGGTCGTCGTTATCTCCACGCTGTGAGGGTGCTTTGCTGACATGAGGATCCGGATCTGCTCTCAGCCCGTAGCGAGTATTACCCTCAACAATCTGTTGCACGCAATGAGCGCAGTTATTGTCGGCGAGATCATAAGGTGGTGCGGGCTTCTGCTTTAGTCTGCGCCTAATATCGTTACGAATTCGGTCGTACTCTTCTTTAGGGATCTCGTATACCTTAGCGGTAACAGTTCAGCCGACTGAAGTTGGTGTTTGGGGAAAATGGGGAATCTTCTATGATAATGGCATTCTTGTGCAAGCAGGGATGCCATGGTTGCTTCGAACATATCGCTGGGCGTTGGTCTGACGGAAGAAGAAGCTCGGTCGATCTATG